>JAXEAK010000025.1:0-4276 GCA_034094395.1 Faecousia sp. | reverse complement strand
ACCGCCGACCCGGTCGGATAATAACCGGGTAAGAATCGATGCGCAAGGTATATTTCCGAAAGGACGATGCCGGTACGACACAATCGGTGCATCTGTGGAGTCATGACTCCGCCCTACGGATAACTGTACAAATTTTGAAGGTGATTTTACGAATAACAAGAGAAATCCACTGGCGCTGTTTCTGGAATTTGCCCGGTTTGGGTGTTTTACCTTTGGCGGCGGCTGGAGCATCATCGCCCAGATGCAGCAGCTGTACGTGGACAAGCGAAAGGAGATTACTTCTCAGGAGCTTCTGGATCTTGCCAGCGTTGCAAAAAGCCTGCCCGGCACCATGATCGGAAACGTGGCCATGCTCTATGGATACCGGGCAGGTGGCCTTGCAGGCGGCTTTGCCGCCGTGTTCGGCATGATCCTGCCGCCGCTGGTGGTCATTCTGGTCATCAGCTACTTCTACGCTGCTTTCCGAACCAATCCCTGGGTCAATGCCGCCATGGAGGGAATGCAGGCTGCGGTGGTGCCCATTATTTTCTCCGCGGCTGTCAATTTGGTGAAGGGTAGCATGCCCTATCCCCCCTGTGTGCTGGTCTTAATCGCCTCTGTGGCGCTGTATCTGCTTACGGACATCAACCCCATTTTCTTGGTGATCCTCGGCGTCATTTTTGGGTTGGTGATCGGCAGCTTCTACGAGAGGAGGAAGCCAGATGGTATTGCTTAAGCTGTTCTGGAGCTTCCTGCTCATCGGGTTTGGCAGCTTCGGAGGACTGTCCATGATTCCCCAGATTTCTAACGAGGTTCTCAGCAATGGCTGGATGACCGCAGATCAGGTGACGGACATCGTTGCCATTGCGGAAATGACCCCGGGTCCGCTGGGACTCAACTGCGCCTCCTTTGCAGGAATGCAGGCGGCGGGAATTCCCGGTGCTATCGCTGCCAATTTGGGAGTGCTGATGCCTTCCATCACCCTGTGTGCTGTCGCCGCCGTGTTTTTTCAGCGGTTCCGAAACAGCCGGGTCATGCAGTGGATTCTGGTGGGCGTCCGCCCTGTGTGCCTGGGTATGGTGGCAGGGGTGGTGATCTCTCTGAGTATGAGCAACTATTGGTCTGCCAGTGGGCTGAACCTGCCGGGACTTGTTATCGGTGTGATCGATCTGGTGCTGCTGAGGAAATGCAAGGTCGGTATCCCGGCCGTACTGGTTTTCAGTGCCGCAGCCGGACTCACCCTGTTTGGCCTGCTGGGGCTGCCGATATAAAAATGAAGGAGGAATCCGAAATGACCGAACAAACCATGATTGATCTTGCTCTGGAGGAGCGCTTTGCCGCCGCGGCAATGGTGGACACGGCGGACATTGTATTCGACCCTATTTTCCGTCCCTGCTGCGAGGAAAACCTGTGCGGGCAGTACGGTTGCAACTATACCTGCCCGCCGGACTGCGGCACACCGGAGAAGATGGAGCGGAAGGTGCGCGCGCACAAGCGGGCGCTGGTGCTGCAGACCATCTGGGAAATTTCCGACGCTTCCGACAATGCTGCAGTGAAGCAGGCGAAAAAAGCCCACAACGCTGCCCAGCTCCGGCTGGCAAAGAAATTCCGGGAAGGCGGAATACCGGGCTTTCTGGTAGGCGCCAGCGGCTGCGCGCTGTGCAGCCCTTGCCATTTGAAAAACGGGGAGCCGTGTCCCCATCCCAACGAGCGGTATTCCTGTATGTCCGCCTACTGTATTTTCGTGCAGAAGCTGGCGGAGCGCTGCGGCATGGAATACGACTGTGGCAGCGGGCTAATCGGCTTTTTCGGGATGTACGTATTTGACTGATGCGCCACACCATCCGGTGTGGAGCGTAGCTTCTTTACTTTCCCGGTGCAATCGGGTACAATACTCCCAAAAGGAGGGATAGCCCATGTTTGACAATCCCCGCAAGCGGCTGGACTGGCTGGAGGATGAGCTGCTGGACGATGAACTGGAGGACATCCTCTACGGCAATGCGGAAGACGAGGAACCGGAAGACGAAGAACCGGAAGAAGAACGTCCCCGACACCGCCGCCGGGACGCGGATTTCCACCGGGCGGTGTATGAAGACGAGGACGATGATGAGGAGCGCTATATGCTTTTGCCCAGGCGCAAGGGCACCGGATGGCTGAAGTTTCTGGCACTGTTGGAAATCATCGCCATTCTGGCGATTTTGGGATGGTGGCTGCAATGGCTGATCTGAGGCCGGTGGGCAGGTTCGCCCCAACCCCCTCCGGACGGATGCACCTGGGCAATGTGTTTGCCGCGCTGATGGCCTGGGCATCCGTGCGCAGCCGGGACGGGGAAATGGTGCTCAGGATGGAGGATCTGGATACCCAGCGCACCAGCGCGGAATATGCGGATATCCTCCGGGATGATCTTGCGTGGCTGGGCTTAACCTGGGATCGGGAGACGCCGCCCCAGAGCCGGCGCACCGCTGCCTATGACCGGTATTTTGACGAACTGAAGGCCATGGGGCTGCTCTACCCCTGCTACTGCACCCGCAGCCAGCTTCACAGTGTCAACGCACCCCATTTGTCCGACGGCACCTACGTCTACCCCGGCACCTGCCGGAATCTGACAGAAGCAGAACAGGCGGCATTTGCCCGACCTCCAGCGTGGCGGGTGAAGGTGCCGGATAAAGTGTGGACGGTAGAAGATAAAGTACAGGGAACCTATACCTGCAATCTTGCTACGGACTGCGGCGATATGGTCATGCGCCGGGCGGACGGGGTGTATGTCTACCAGCTGGCCGTCACCGTGGACGACGGAGAGGCAGGGGTTACCGAGGTAGTGCGGGGCATGGATCTGCTCAGCTCTGCGCCCCGGCAGATGTATCTGCAGGAGCTGTTCGGCTTTCCTCGTCCGGAGTATGCCCATGTGCCCATGCTTCTGGCACCCGACGGCCGCCGCCTGAGCAAACGGGATAAGGATTTGGATCTGGGCGTGCTTCGTCAGCGTGTTACGCCGGAAGCGCTGATCGGAACCCTGGCCTATGCCGCCGGGCTGATTGATCAAAACACGCCCATTTCCGCGAAGGAATTAGCCGGCGAATTTTCGTGGGAAAAACTGAAAGGCGACAGTATTTATCTGGATGCGACACAGCTGTAAAAAATAGGGGCGGGTCAGTGACCCGCCCCTACGATGCTAATCAGAGAACGATACCGAGCAGACCCAATGGCACAACGAAAACGAACCACCTGTGCACGCATTGTCAGCAGCCACTGGCGTCCCTCAAACCGACACATAATAATAACAAGAGAACGATACCGAGCAGACCCAATGGTGTAACGAAAACAAAGCACCTGAGCACGCACTGGCTGGCCGCCCTGCGGCCAAATGCAAAAACCGCGGCATCCGCCGCGGTTTTTGCAACAAGAAAAGAGGAGAGGAAAAATGAAAAAGATGATAGGTAGCAAATTTATAAATACCGTCCGGGATTCGGACTGGAGTGGAGTCCCTGAATCTTTATGGCCTTATTATACCGATAAAATATTAACGAGAAAAGGGGAAAGTTATTAAGCAAGTATTAAGTTTTGTGAAGATTGTTCAGTTTACCAGGAAATTCTTGTTGATAATTGCGCCTTGACAAAATAGATGGCACGGCGAACCGCCATTCCCAATGGGATCCCTTCAACTTGAGCATTTTGTATCAGGAAAACGATGCCCCCGGCTGAAACCAGCCGGGGGCACACAATCATGCCAGAGATTGTCAGATTACAGCTTGGGGCCAGCTGCCACCAGAGCCTTGCCGGCGTCGTTGCCGGTGTACTTGACGAAGTTCTTGATGAACCGGGAAGCCAGATCCTTGGCCTTGGTCTCCCATTCGGAAGCGTCGGCGTAGGTGTCCCGGGGATCCAGGATGGCAGGGTTCACGCCGGGCAGGCTGGTGGGAACCTCCAGATCGAACAGGGGGATCTTCTTGGTCTCAGCCTTCAGGATATCGCCGGACAGGATGGCGTCAATGATGCCGCGGGTGTCCTTGATGGTGATACGCTTGCCGGTGCCGTTCCAGCCGGTGTTGACGAGATATGCCTTGGCACCGTTGGCCTCCATCTTCTTGACCAGCTCCTCGCCGTACTTGGTGGGATGCAGTTCCAGGAAGGCCTGGCCGAAGCAGGCGGAGAAGGTGGGAGTGGGCTCAGTGATGCCGCGCTCGGTGCCGGCCAGCTTGGCGGTGAAGCCGGACAGGAAGTAATACTTGGCCTGCTCGGGGGTCAGGATGGACACGGGGGGCAGCACGCCGAAGGCATCGGCGGACAGGAAGATCAC
>JAXEAK010000024.1:0-18681 GCA_034094395.1 Faecousia sp. | reverse complement strand
CGGAACATACTGCTGTCCGTGACGAAATCCACCGTGTACACACCGTCAGGCAGTACCTTTGCAATCTCCGTCGCCTGGGTTTCCTCGACTTGCGTGGTTTCTGCCGCTTCCGTCACAGCGGGCAGCGTTGCCTGCGTCGCTGCGGCAGGCGCTGAGGAGCTGCCACAGCCGGCCAGCAGCAGAAGAACGGCCAGCGCCGGGGCAATCGTTTTTACCATGTTTTTCATAATTTATCCATCCTTTCCGGTGGTATTCCTCTGGAAAGCCTCCATTTCCGTAAAAATGGGGGCTTTCGACAGGAATGCTTCCGAAGGCTGACCCGGAGGCGGTTTTCCGCCTCCGGGATTGGGGAAAATCAGCTGATGACGGCGCGGGTGTGCGCAACGTAAATTTCCTGAACCGAGGCAATGCTGCCCAGCCCGGCAATCTGCGCATCCACGCTGTCGAAGCTTCCGTCAGCTGCAAACATACTCTTCCAGGAATCCTCGTCCTCGCCTGCCATATCGTTGTTGGCATGATCGCCGGCAACCACCATCAGGGGACGCAGGATCACGTTCTTGTAGCCGGCAGCCTTCACGGCTTCCATCACCGCTTCACAGGAGGTCTCCTCCGGTTCGCCCTCTACGGTGCCGACAAAGACATTGCTGTAGCCCAGCTTGTCCATCTGCGTCTGCATCTGGCTGTAGGTGACCTTTGCCACATGGGCGGTGCCGTGCCCCATCAGCACGAAGGCCGTACCGGCCTTGGCGGCTTCGGCGGCATCGGCAAAGCCTGCGGTTTCCGCGGTCTGGGCGACAATGGCCTTGGCGACCGCTTCCTTATCGGCGTTGATGACCGTGGCATCGGAGCCTACCTCGCCCAGCAGAGGCTCGGCAACGGTAATTTTCTCAATCTTGCCCTTGTATTTTTCCAGCGCTTCCATCATCTCGTCGTACTCTGCGCCGTGCATCAGGTGGGTGGGCTGCACGACCAGTTCTTTGACACCGTTTGCCACGGCACGCTCCAGCGCTTGATCCATGTTGTCGATGGCCTCGCCGTCCCGCGCCTGCACGTGATTGATGATGATCTGGGCGGTGAAGGCGCGGCGCACGGACCAGTCGGGGAAGGCCGCCTGAATGGCATCCTCAATGCCCCGGATGTCCGCTACACGGCTGTCGTTGAAGGAGGTGCCGAAGCTGACCACCAGAATTTCCTTTTCACCGATGCCGTCGGCGTTCCGGGGATCGTCCGCGGAAGCGTCGCCGGTGTCCCGGCCAAAGTAGTCGGGGTCGGCGTTCTCACCGGCTACCAGTTCTTTCTGCGCGTCGGTCAGGGCGTCCCAGGCGGCCTTGGCGGCGGCGCACTGGGCGTCGGTGTCCTCTGTGCGCTGCTGCACATAGATGGCATCAATCAGCGCAGCCACTTCGTCGGCGGCTGCCTGATCGTCAACCACCGCTTCCGTGGTTGCTGCGGCGGCGGTGGTGGGCGCCTGCGCCGCAGGTACCGGAGCGGCGGGAGCGGCACTGCTGCCGCAGCCTGCCAGCATGGCGGCCGCCAGCAACGCGGCAACAAAGATGCTTACTGCTTTCCTGTTCATACGTTTTTCCTCCTTGTGTCATTCGCACAAAAATGATTTTGAACCGAATATGCACAAGGGAGTTCTGGGGCGTGGTCACAAAAAAGGGCATCACATAAGAAACAGACCTTCCCGAAGGAAGGCCTGTAAACCAATCTAACCGCAAAAAGCAGCGGCGTCCGGTGCGGCCAATTCCTCGTGACCCGGGGCGAATCCCCTGTACCAATGGCTGGCAGGTTTCCTGGCTTTCGGGTCATCACAGCGCCGCGCCTTCTCACTTTCGCAATGGCATCATGCAGCGTTGCTCTCCGGTTCACAGTGACGAGATCGTACAGGATTTGCACCTGTTTCCCTTTTACCCGCCTGCACGGAAAAATCTTCCCTGCAAGCGGCACCAACCACTTTTCTATTCAATTCCTGACCATTATAGCATACTTTATGGAAAATGCAACAGGAGTTTTGCCGGACGGGGAGAACCGCTTGCCTTCGGATGGGCACAAGCGGCATCACATATCGTAAACGCCCATGATGACGATGCCCGCAAAGGTCACGAAAATGCACACGTAGTGCTTCCAGCTGAGCTTTTCCTTCAGGAACAGGCGGCTCCACAGCACGCTCACCATGCAGTAGGAAGCAATGATGGGCGCAGCCAGAGCGGATTCGCCGCTGGCCAGCGCGTAAATGTAGGCCAGCTGACCGGCTGTCTCGAAAATTGCGCCAATATACTTGGGCGCTTCCATTTTCGGCAGCAGCTTCTGCTTTTTGATGATGCAGGTATATACGAAGCACACAACGCCGGCAACCAGGAAGGTCAGTTCATAGGCCACGTTGGCGGAATCCTCGTTTAGGGTTTCCAGCACCAGATCGTCGGCAAAGGTTCCGGCGGCGTCCAGCAGGCAGTAGGCGATGGGCAGCGCCAGCGCCAGCCAGCTTTTGGCGTACTTGTAATTGGAGGCCTCCTGCCGGGCGGCACGGAGGGCTTCATCTTCGTTCGCTTCCACAAAGCCCAGACCGATGACACCGGCGCAGGCCAGCACAATGGCCAGATACTGGGCGCCTGCCATGGGATCGGCGGTGCCGGTGACGATGGCGATGATCGCGACCAGCGCGCCGCTGGCGTTGCAGATGGGGGAGGAGATGGACAGCTCAATGTAGCGCAGTCCCACATAACCCAATGTCATGGAGCCGATATACAGCAGGGAAACGGGCAGATACGTCCAGATGACTGTCCAGGAAATCTCCACGCCGCCGACGAAGATCTCGTACAGGGCGTGCAGACCCATGACCACGCCCACGGCCATGACCATTTTGAACTGGCTGTACTTGTCTCTCGCGTCCCGGCAGCCGATCTTGGAAAAGAAATCGGAACCGGACCAGCACAGCAGGGCAATAATGGAGAACCAAAACCAACTCATATTCTTACCTCTCTTTTTTCATTTGTTTACAGGTTTACCAGCCCGGCATCCACCATTTTCTGCAGGCTCATGAGGATTCCCAGCTTGGCGTGATTCCAGGTCAGGCCGCCCTGAAAATACACGGCGTAGGGCGGACGGATGGGACCGTCGGCGGACAGCTCGATGGAGCTGCCCTGAACGAAGGCGCCAGCCGCCATAATGACCTTGTCGTTGTAGCCGGGCATATCGCTGGGGTAGGGGGTGGCGAAGGAATCCACGGGAGCGGCGGCCTGAATGCCCTTGCAGAAGGCAACCATGCCTGCCTCGCTGCCCAATTCCACTGCCTGAATGATATCGTGGCGGCTCTCCGTAGCGTTGGGAACGCACCGGAAGCCCAGCGGCTCATACAGGTTCGCGGCAAAAATCGCACCCTTTTCCGCACCGGCCGTGACGGTGGGAGCCAGGAAGAAGCCCTGAAACAGGCTGGTCATCAGGCCAAGATTTGCGCCGACTTCCCGTCCCAGTCCAGGGGCGGACAGCCGGTAGGCGCAGCGGTCAACGCATTCCCGGGTGCCACAGATGTAGCCGCCGATGGGGGCAAGGCCGCCGCCGGGATTTTTGATGAGGGAGCCGACGGTCATATCCGCGCCCACGTCGGACGGCTCCATGGTCTCCACAAACTCGCCGTAGCAGTTGTCCACCATGACGAGAACATCCGGCTTGATGCCCTTGCAGAAGGC
Organism: Faecousia sp.; assembly: GCA_034094395.1. Lineage (GTDB taxonomy): Bacteria > Bacillota > Clostridia > Oscillospirales > Oscillospiraceae > Faecousia. The sequence goes on along the minus strand of JAXEAK010000024.1, from coordinate 14,992 downwards.
AATCAGCTCGCCGATCTGAGCCACGGAGAAGGTGGGTCGGGTGGCGTAGCCCTTGGAGCGCTGAATGGTAATCAGCTTGGTTTTTGGGTTGATAGCCTTGCGGATGCCGTCATAGTCAAAGCTGCCGTCGGGGAGCAGATCCACCTGCCGGTAGGCAACGCCGTATTCCGCCAGAGAGCAGGGGCTTTCCCGGATGCCGATGACCTCCTGCAAGGTGTCGTAGGGCATTCCCACAGGGGACAGCAGTTCATCGCCGGGCAGCAGGTTTGCGCTGAGGGCGATGGTCAGGGCGTGGGTGCCGCAGGTGATCTGGGGGCGCACCAGCGCCGCCTCGGTGTGAAATACGTCGGCGTAAACCCGCTCCAGGGTATCCCGTCCCAGATCGTCGTAGCCGTAGCCGCTGGTGGCGGCAAAGCAGGCGGCGGACACCCGGTTTTTCTGCATGGCCCAGAGTACCTTGGCCTGATTGTGCTCCGCCACCTGATCGATGGCGGCAAAGCGATCCTTCAGACGCTCCAGCGCCTTTTCCCCGTAGGCATACACGGCGGGGGAGACGCCCATGCTCTGATACAGTTCCAGTAATTCTTCCATAGTTTTTAGTCCTCTTTTTTCACATGATTCAGAATCTCGTCCGCCAGATTGTGCAGAACCTCCGGGCGGGAGATGACCAGCCCGGTTTCTGCGTCCCCGAGGATCAGCAGCGTGTCTCCCGGCCGGATACCGAACAGGTCTCTGGCCTCCTTGGGAATGACAATCTGTCCCCGATCCCCCACTCTGGCGGTGCCGAATACCCGCTGCTGCCGGTTTTTGCCGAGAACGTGTTTGCCTCCAGGCATAGCTTCACTTCCTAATTTCATACTTTTCATACTTTTGCACAAGAGATTATACCGGATTCCCGATGCTCCGTCAAGGGATCATTTCTCCGAAACCCGGGGAAAAGGCTGGGGAAAAATTGTGAAAGGAGCCGAAAAACACACCCTCCCAGTCGGATGGGAGGGTGTGCGGGTATTATGCTGCCTGATCGTCGTAGGAATCGTCGCTCTCCGTGGATTCCTGGGTTTCCTCAGTGGCCTGCGTTTCCTCGGTTTCCTCTGTCTCCTCGGGAACCGTGGTTTCCTCCGGCTTCTCTACCCGGGCAAGCACCTGCCGGACGGAGGCGTAGTTGGAGGTGGCTACGTAATCCGAGGTAATTTTCTGATCTGTGGCGCGGCTGTACCGGACGCAGTAGCTCTTGACCTGATAGCCGTCCCGGCCTTCCTCAATTACGTCGCCGTCCCGGTAGCCCTGAGCGTTCTGGTAGGGATAGTCCACGTATTCCTTCTCCGCCGGGTAGGTTTTTACCACCTCGGAGCCCAGCATCCGGTAGTAATCCCGGGTTTCCGTTCCGGAAATGCTGATGCGGACATAGCCGCCGCTGACCTGAGCGTTGACGCGGATGGGATAGCCGGTTTCGTTTTTCAGCTTCAATGTGGTGTCAGCATCCAGACCGCTGCCGATGTAGCTGGGAATCAGCTCCAGATTGGAGCGGGAGGTGACGGTCACATCGGACAGCAGCGCCGCGCAGTACAGCGTGGAAGCCACCTGCGCCACGCCGCCGCCCACGGTGCTCTCCATTCCGAAGTCCTCGGAGGCGGACTTGTAGCCCCGTCCAGTGGTAAGCTGCCCAATGGCGTTCTGGAAGGAAAGACTCTCGCCGGGGTTCAGAACGGTTCCGTCAATGGCCTGACAGGCCAGCCGCAGATTGTTGGTGCGGCTTTCACTGCTGGTTGCCCGGGTCTGGTATTCTCCCAGAGTGTCGGTGAAGAAGGAATCCGCGTCGAGAATATCCGGTTCGATGTACTCCATGGGAATGCGGATTTCCTCGCCGAAGTCGGCGGCATCCACCAGCTTCCGGGCTTCCTCCAGATCAAAGCCATAGCCGTAGGAGCCGGGGGTGGTCTTGCCGGTGGAGGGGTTGATGGCGGCGTTTACCGGTTCAATGTAGAATTCCTTGTAGATCTTCTCCAGATCAATGGGGTCAGGATCCTTCAGTGTCTCCACATCTTCCACGGTTACCAGAAAAACGTGCATACTGAAGGCGTCCAGCACCTGATTGTACACTTCCTCCGGATCAAAGCCCACACCTGGCTTACCCATGGTGATAACCAGTGTCTGACAGGGGGCATTTTTGTCGAATTTATCTGCGGACAGCTCCGGCTCCGCGCCCTCCAGACCGTAGCGGGTCTGTACCAGCGTTCCGTCGGAATTTCCTGCCTTGTCGGTGAGAAACGCCCGGATGTTTTCGGTTTTCAGGTTCAGATAGGGGAGAATGGCGATGTTGTGGGGTTCCGTTTTGGAGGCTTTGCAGGCTGCGTCCCGCTCCTCCTGCGTACCGGTGCGGCCGTAGGCGTAGGCTTCCTCCACGGCGGCATCCGCGTCCAGAGAAGCACCGGTATCTCCGGGCGTCAGACGCAGCTCTGTGCCGGACAGGTCAATCACCATGTCCTCGGTGGAATAGCTGTCGCCAAAGGCGTCGTTCAGCGCGGCGACGGCTTCCTTCCGGGTCATGCCCCCCACATTCACGTTGGCGATGTACACATTGCTTAAAATCTTACTGCCGTAGGGGTCACCGGCGCTGCGGACGAACAGGGAGATGACCAGAATAATCAGCATCAGCGCCAGCGCGCATAGCGCCGCCAGCACCAGCTTTGTATTCTGATGGTAGAATTCCAGAACCTGTGTCATCCACTGGGGGCGTTCCGGTTTTTCTGGTTCTTCCCCCTGAAATTCGTCGAATTCCGGATCCGGGGCGGGACGGTGGGAGACGGGCTGACCGGTGAGCTGCCGGAAGGCGTCCTCCATCTGCTGCTCCTCGGCGGCGGACTCGGCAGGTTCCGAAGAGCCGTTTCCTTCCGGCGGCATTTCCGAGGGCAGCGGCTGGGCGGCCAGAATCCGATCCGCTTCGGTGACCGTGTGTTCCTGCGGCCTGCGGGTCTGTTTCCGGGTCAGATCCCGGTAGGCCTTTTCAATTTCCCGCTCCTCTTCCCGGTGCGGACGGGGTTGGGAAAATTTACCCTGTGACATAGTAATATCCTCCTCTTTGAGGGTTGATTTGCAGTATTATAGCATATTTTTCGGGGAAAGCAATGGCTGTAATAATTTATTAAAATAATTTATTAAGAATTGCAGCAGCCGCAATAGCGGTCGATAAAGACCCTGCTCTGCTTCAGACTGTCCACACCGGAGGAAAGCTTCAGGCGGAGGGTCGGCTCCTTGGCGGTAGCCAGAAAGGTGACCCGGGTCTTGTAGTCCGGATCCGCGCACAGGGCGCTGACGGCCTCAAAGTTGAGATTCGTCAGGGTGAACAGGACGTCGCCGGACTTCTGCCGGATATCCTTGATGCCGACGGTGCGCGCCTTTGCCCGGAGCAGGGCGATGTCGATGAGGTTCAGCACGCCCTTGGGCGGCTCGCCGTAGCGATCCACGATTTCGTCCAGCAGATCGTCGGCGTCCTCCTGGGTGCGGATGGCAGCCATCCGGCGGTACAGATCCATCCGTTCCTCGCCCCGGGACACATATTCCTTATCCACGTTGGCGGTGACGTTCAGGTCGGCGGTACAGTCGGGAGCCTTGGGCGCTGCGCCCTGCTCTTCCAGCACAGCCTCGTCCAGCAGCTTCAGGTACATATCGTAGCCCACGCTCATCATGTGTCCGGACTGTTCCGCGCCCAGCAGATTGCCTGCGCCGCGGATCTCCAGATCCCGCATGGCGATTTTGAAGCCGGAGCCGAATTCCGCGAAATCCCGCACGGCGGACAGCCGCTTTTCCGCGACTTCCGTCAGGTTCTTGTCGGGACGGTAGGTGAAGTAGGCGTAGGCGTGTCGGGTGGAGCGGCCGACCCGTCCCCGGAGCTGGTGCAGCTGGCTCAGGCCGAAGCGGTCGGCGTTTTCGATAATCAGGGTGTTGGCGTTGGGAATGTCCAGGCCGGTTTCGATGATGGTGGTGCACACCAGCACCTGAATATCACCGTCGGACATGGCCTGCATCACTTCTCCCAGCGCATCCTCGCCCATCTGCCCATGGGCGACGCCTATCCGCAATCCGGGCATCCGCTTCTGAATAGCGGCTGCGCACTGGTCGATGGTTTCCGTGCGGTTGTGCAGGTAGTATACCTGTCCGCCCCGCTCCACCTCCCGGCGGATGGCATCGTCAATGACGGCGGTGTTATACTCCATGACGTAGGTCTGCACCGGATACCGGTCGGCAGGCGGCTCTTCAATGGTGGACATATCCCGAATGCCGGACAGCGCCATATTCAGGGTTCGGGGAATGGGGGTGGCGGACAGGGTCAGAACGTCCACGCCCTTGGACATTTCCTTCAGCCGCTCCTTGTGGGACACGCCGAAACGCTGCTCTTCGTCGATGATCAGCAGTCCCAGATCCTTAAACTGCACATTTCTTTGCAGCAGCTTGTGGGTGCCGATGATGACATCCACACTGCCTGCCGCCAGATTGCGCAGGGTTTGCTGCTGCTGTTTTGGGGTACGGAACCGGCTGAGCACGTCGATATTCACCGGGAAGCCCCGGAACCGGGCTACCGCTGTGGTGTAGTGCTGCTGGGCAAGCACCGTGGTGGGCACCAGAATGGCCGCCTGTTTGCCGTCCATCACCGCCTTCATCACCGCCCGGAGGGCGACCTCGGTTTTTCCGAAGCCCACATCCCCGCACAGCAGCCGATCCATGGGGGTTGGCGATTCCATATCTTTCTTGATGTCGGCAATGCAGCGCAGCTGATCGTCAGTCTCCGGGTAGGGGAAGTTGTCTTCAAATTCCTTCTGCCAGGGGGAGTCGGCGGCGAAGGCGTAGCCGGGCTGCCGCTTTCGGGCGGCGTAAAGCTGAATCAGATCGCCTGCCATATCCTTTGCGGCCTTGCGCGCTCTGGCCTTGGTTTTCTGCCAGGCGTCGGAGCCAATTTTGTTCAGCCGCACGTTGGCGTCTTCCCCGCCGCCTCCGATGTATTTGCTCACCAGATCCAGCTGAGTGGCGGGGACGAACAGAGTGTCGCTGCCCTGATAGGCGATTTTGATATAGTCCTTGACCACGTTGTCCACTTTGATCTGCTCCATGGCCACGAACCGGCCGATGCCGTAGTTTTCGTGCACTACCAGATCACCGGGGGTCAGGTCGGTGAAGGCATTCAGCTTCTGCCGGTTGGTGGAGCCGGTTTTCTTCGCGGCCTTTCGCTTCGGCTCACCACGGGAGAGAAGCTGTCCCTCCGTGAGAATGGCCAGATGACTCATGGGGTACTCCATGCCGAAGGGCAGGCTGCCCTCGGTGAGGAGAATCTGTCCCGGCTTTGGAAGCGTGGTCAGGGGAATGCAGAGGAAGGAGGACAGTCCCTTGGCGCTGAGCATTTCCTGCAGCAGTTCCGCCCGGCGGCGGGTGCCGCAGAGCACCAGAGAGCCGAATTCCTGCTTCTGGTAGTGGGCAAGGTCAGACGCGGCGGTATCCAGATTGCCGCCGTAGCCGGGCAGCTGCTTGGCGGTCATGGGCAGCAGCTGCTTTGGCGGGCATTCCTCGGGATAGGAGGCGCCGCCGAAGGTGTCAAAATACAGCACCGTTTTCGATTTCAGTCCGGCGCAGAAGTCCTCCCACTGGCAGACATAGTCGCACAGCTCTCCGGCAACCAGCCCGGCCTGCAGCATACTGTCCAGCTGCATTCCCACCTCGTCGCAGCGGGTTCTGGCAGCCCGGTGCAGGTTGGCCTGGTCGCAGAGAATCACAATGGCGTCCTCGGGAATGTAGTCCGCCGCTGTGGTCAGTTCCGGGTAAATCAAGGCCATGTACCGGTCGGAGGCGGGATTGTGCAGGTCGTTTTCGTACTTCTCCAGGTCCCGGGTCAGCGTGGTAATCAGCGCTTCGTTGGGATTTTTCCGCCGCTTCTGCCGGGCAATCAGGTTGGAAATATCCTTGCACAGTCCGGCCGTTCCTTTGGGATGCAGCCCGGGCTGCGTTTCTCCCACGGGCAGAATGACCGCACTGTCGATGTTTTCATTGCGCCGCTGGGTCTGGGGGTCAAAATAGCCCATGGTGTCCAGTTCATCTCCGAAGAATTCCATCCGGATGGGCTGGTCGGCAGCAGGGGAGAAGATGTCCAGAATGCCGCCCCGCAGGGCGAACTGTCCGGGGCCTTCCACCATGCCGCAGCGGCTGTAGCCGGCGGCGGTAAGCCGGGCGGTCAGATCATCCATGGGATATTCCTTCCCAACCTCCAGAAGGAAGGCAGCGTTTTGCAGCACCTTCGGGGGCATGGTGCGCAGACTCAGGGATTCCCAGGTCATAATTTGCAGCTTATTTCTGCCCAGGGACAGATCGTACAGCTGCCGCAGCCGTTTCTGCTCCCAGGCTCGGGAGACGACGGCGGCGTCGTACAAGGTCAGTTCCCGTCCGGGGAGGATGGGCGCGGTGTCGCCAAGAAAGCATTTCAGTTCTTCCTGAAGCCGCCGGGCAGCCATGTCGTCCTGACATAGCAGCACCACCGGGCGCGTTACTTCCCGGCAAAGTCCGGCGATGATATGACTGCGGTTGATCTGTCCGATGCCGGTGACAGCGACGTTTTCGCCATTTGTCAGCGAAGCCAGCATCCCGGTATATTCCGGCATGGACTTCAGCAGGGAAAGCAGCTGTTCCATAATGAATCACCTCATTTTTAGAGAACGTGGCAATGCGGAAAGAGAGATTCTCTCTTTCCGTGGTAAAGGAGAATTTAGCGGCTTAAGCTTCCCCCTGGGGGGGAAGCTGTCAGAAATCTTCGATTTCTGACTGATGAGGGAAAACGGGCCGATCCTTCCTTCGGGGAGACCCCTCATCCGACCTCGCTGACGCTCGGCCACCTTCCCCCGAGGGGGGGGAAAAGGTAACGAAAGAACAATATGACTGTATTACGGATGGGAACCGTTATAGCGGTTGGCGGCTTCCGGCACCCCATGGTCAATGATGGCAAGGGCTGCGTCGGCGGCATTTTTCATGGAGACGGTCAGCGCCTTTTCGTCCTGCGCGGAGAAGGAGGACAGCACCCAGTCCGCCAGATCATATTCCGGGTTGGGCTTGGCGCCCACGCCGATCTTCACCCGGGGGAAGTCCTGGCTGCCCAGCTCCTGAATGATGGATTTGATGCCGTTGTGCCCGCCGGCGGAACCATTGGCGCGGACGCGCAGCCGTCCCGGCTCTAAAGAAATGTCGTCAAACAGGACAATGATCCGCTGGGGCGGAATCCGGAAGAAAGCGGAAAGCTGCAGCACCGAACGCCCGGACAGATTCATATAGGTCTGGGGCTTCAGCAGAAACAGCTTCACGCCGTTATAGTTCGTTTGGGTGTAAAGTCCCTGAAATTTCAGCTTATCTGCCTTCACGCCCAATTTCTCGGCAAGAATATCCAGAGCGCGGAAGCCGCAGTTGTGCCGGGAGCGTTCGTATTCCTTACCGGGATTGCCCAGACCCACAATGAGCCAGCTTTCGGAATTGTTTTTTTGAAACACTGCGTATCCTCCTGTATGAGAAAGCTGATTGGCTTAAGTCAGCGAAAGACCAATTAGCGGCTTAAGCTTCCCCCTGGGGGGGGAGCTGGCAGAAATCTTCGATTTCTGACTGTTGAGGGAAAACAGGCCGATCCTTCCTTCGGGGAGACCCCTCATCCGACCTCGCTGACGCTCGGCCACCTTCCCCCGAGGGGGAAGGTTTTGATCGACTAAAGGATAATTTTTTATAAATGAAACAATCCCATATATTATACCACGGAAAAGTGAGGAAACGCAATATCCATTTGAACCAAAATTCCGGCAGAAAGCAGAGCGCTTTCTGTTGGAAAAACGAAATTTTGTTTGAAAAACATCTTGAGTGTTTGCGTATTTTGTGGTATACTAGACAGAACGAATTTATGAGTCAAGGAGCAGAATATGAACGATACGATCCGAATTCGGGGCGCCAGAGAAAACAACCTGAAAAATGTGAATCTGACCATTCCCAGAGACAGAATGGTGGTGTTTACCGGACTGTCCGGTTCCGGCAAGTCCAGTCTTGCCTTTGATACGATTTATGCCGAGGGTCAGCGGCGGTATGTGGAGAGCCTCAGTTCCTATGCCCGGCAGTTTTTGGGGCAGATGGACAAGCCGGATGTGGATTCCATCGACGGCCTGTCTCCCGCCATTTCCATAGACCAGAAGACCACCTCCAAGAATCCCCGTTCTACTGTGGGTACGGTGACGGAGATTTACGATTATCTGCGCCTGCTGTGGGCGCGGGTGGGCGTACCCCACTGCCCCAAGTGCGGCAAGGAAATCCGCCGCCAGACCATCGACCAGATCGTTGACCGGGTGGAAGCGCTGGGGGAGGGCACCCGGTTTCTGGTGCTGTCCCCCATTATCCGGGGAAAAAAGGGCGAACATAAGAAAGTATTTGAGGATGCGAAAAAGTCCGGCTTCGCCCGGGTTCGGGTGGACGGCATCCAGTACGACCTGACGGAGGAGATCCCCTGCGAGAAGAATAAAAAGCACACCATTGAGCTGATTGTGGATCGTCTGGTGCTGAAGGAAGGGCTGCGCCGCCGGCTGACGGATTCCATCGAGACGGCCTGCTCCCACTCCGGCGGACTGGTGACCATTGTGCTGCCAAAAACCGGAGAGGAATTGAGTTTTTCCCAGAACTACGCCTGTGAAGACTGCGGCATTAGTCTGACGGAGTTGGAGCCGAGGATGTTCTCCTTCAACAATCCCAGCGGCGCCTGCCCCAGCTGCATGGGCCTGGGCTTCCAGCTGGTGGCGGACGAGGATCTGGTGATCCCCGACAAGGACAAGTCCATTCTGGACGGCGCCATTCAGGCCAGCGGCTGGCAGAGCGCCCGGACGGACTCCATTTTCCGGATGTCCTTTGAAGCCTTAGCCCAGAAATACCATTTTTCCCTGACGGTGCCTGTGAAGGAGCTGCCGAGAGACGTGATGGACATTATCCTCTACGGTACCAGGGGGGAAAAGCTGCGCATGACCTATAACCGGGGCAACGGCATGGGCGTGCTGGAGCAGCCCTTTGAGGGCATCCTGAACAACATTTCCCGCCGGTTCCGGGAAACCCAGTCTGACGCGGCCAGAAAAGAACTGGAAGAGTGTATGTCCAGTGCGCCCTGCCCCCAGTGCGGCGGCGACCGGCTGTCCGAGATTGCCCGGGCGGTCACCGTGGGGGGCATGGGTATCATGGACTTCTGCCGCATGAGCATCCGGGACGAGCTGGAATTTATGAAGAATCTCCGTCTTGAGGGCAACATGGCGGTGATTGCGGAGCAGATTGTGAAGGAAATCCGCTCCCGGCTGCAATTTTTGTCAGATGTGGGTCTTAGCTATCTGACCCTGTCCCGGCCATCCGGCACCCTGTCCGGCGGCGAAAGCCAGCGTATCCGGCTGGCGACCCAGATCGGTTCTTCTCTGATGGGGGTGCTGTATATTCTGGACGAGCCGTCCATCGGCCTGCACCAGAGGGATAACGACAAACTTCTGGAAACCCTGAAACACCTGCGGGATCTGGGCAACACCCTGATCGTGGTGGAGCACGACGAGGACACCATGCGGGCGGCAGACTATATTGTGGACGTAGGCCCCGGAGCCGGCTGCCACGGCGGCGAGATTGTCGCCGCCGGCACGGTGGAGGATATTATGGCCTGTCCTCGCTCCATTACGGGGCAGTATCTGTCCGGGGTGAAAAAGATCCCGGTGCCGGCTGCCCGCCGCCCGGGAAACGGTCAGTTCCTGCGTATTTTGGGCGCGTCGGAAAACAACCTGAAGAATGTGGATGTGGATATCCCGCTGGGGACGTTCACCTGCGTCACCGGTGTGTCCGGTTCCGGAAAATCCAGCTTGGTCAACGAAGTGCTGAATAAGACGCTGCTGGGTAAGCTGAACCACGCCCGCACCCGTCCCGGCGCCTGCCGGTGTGTGGAGGGAATTGAAAATCTGGACAAGGTCATCGACATTGACCAAAGCCCCATCGGCAGAACGCCCCGCTCCAACCCGGCAACCTATACCGGCCTGTTCAATGACATCCGGGATCTGTTCGCCTCCACCAACGACGCCAAAATCCGGGGCTATGGCCCGGGTCGGTTCAGCTTCAACGTCAAGGGCGGACGGTGCGAGGCCTGCTCCGGCGACGGCCTGGTGAAAATCGAGATGCACTTCCTCGCCGATGTGTACGTTCCCTGCGAGGTCTGTCACGGCGCCCGATATAACCGGGAGACTTTGGAAGTTCAATATAAGGGGAAGAATATCGCGCAGGTTCTGGACATGACCGCCGAGGAAGCGGTGGATTTCTTTGAAAATCTGCCGAAAATCCGCAGGAAGGCGCAGACGCTGGTGGAGGTGGGTCTTGGCTATGTGAAGCTGGGACAGTCCAGCACCACCCTGTCCGGCGGCGAAGCCCAGCGGGTGAAGCTGGCAACGGAGCTTGCCCGGGTATCCACCGGAAGAACCATCTATATTCTGGACGAGCCTACCACCGGATTGCACTCGGCGGATGTGCACAAGCTGATCGAGGTGCTGGAAAGACTGGTGGACGCAGGGAATACGGTGCTGGTGATCGAGCACAATCTGGACGTGATTAAGACAGCCGATCACATCATCGATCTGGGTCCCGAGGGCGGTGACGGCGGTGGCTATATCGTTGCCACTGGCACCCCGGAGGAAGTGGCGAAGGTACCGCAGAGCTATACGGGGCAGTATCTGCAAAAGTATTTGTAAACAAAAAAAGCCTTCCCCTCTGGGGAAGGTGGCAGTCCGAAGGACTGACGGAAGAGGTCATGCTGAGCGTGCCGATTCCTGAAATGTGGAGATAACCTGATATGCCTCTCCCGGCCTCGCTGGCGCTCGACCGTCCTCCCCAAAGGGGAGGGCGTCGGGAAGAAAATCAGGTTTCTTTGTTGTACAGGCTGGCTGGCAGGCAGTCGGACAGCTCCACCAGCGCGTGATCCTGTTCTCCGGCGTAATCCACCCGCATCACCGGGGAGCGGAGGGTGCCGGTGGTGTCCTGCTGGATCGCCATGGTCAGGGTTACCCGGACGCCGGCGCCTTCGGGCTGATCGATCAGTACGGCACCGCCATGGCTGGCAGCGGCAGAACGAACCAGCACCATGCCAAGACCCAGTCCGAAGCGACCGTCCTCAATGCAGGGCTGCCGGAGATACCGGCTGAACACGCTGCCCAGCAGGTTCTGGGGAATGCCGGAACCGTTGTCGCTGACGCTGAACCGGAGCATTTTCCCGCAGCGGGTCAGTCTGGTGGTCACGGTTCCCCCGGCGCGGGTGAACTTGAGTGCATTGGAGATCAGATTCAGCACGGCGCGTTCCAGCTGTTCCCGGTCGGCAAGACAGGCAAGGGGCTTTTCCAGTCCCTGATAGGTGATGGTTACGCCGGCAGAGACTGCCAGAGCGGCTGCCTTTTCCACCGTTTCCGAGAAGACCGCATTCATATCCGTGGTTTCCTGCCGGGAGGCCGGGCACACCCGCCCGGCGTCGGACATATTGCCGATCAGGCGGAGCATCTGGTGCAGGCTACGGTTCAGCAGCGCCGCGGTCTGGGGATCATCACTTTTCAGGGAACCGGAGCAGACCATAACGGCAGACAGCGGCTCCCGCAGCTCCCGGGCAGCCAGCGCCAGCGCCTGCAGCGCGCCGTCGCTTTCCTCCGACTCCAGAACGAAGATGTCCCGGCCATCCGCTCTGGTGACGCAGGCGCCCACCTCGGTTTGAGACAGGCGGAGCGTCAGGTACAGGCAGCCGCCTGCAAACGTCTGGTATTCCTCCAGTCCGGATTGAATCAGCGGGCGGATATCCATTCCGGTGGACAGAAGCAGACCCTTCGCGGCAGCATTCAGCTGTACAATTTCGTTTTCTTTCACATAAAATCCGGGGCGGATCACCAGATCCAGCATATCCGGCGTTTCTTTCTTTCCTTCCATGATACCCTCCCAACCCGCCGTTAGCTTGCGCACAAAGGCGGAAACTAATCCGGCGGGTTTCGACATTAAATCTATTTTAACGGGAACCGACAAAAATAGCAAGGGTGATTTTTTATGGCAAATTCCTCCGAGCACAAAGACCACCGGAAGCGGCTGAAGGATCGCTTTCTGGAAAACGGACTGGACAGCTTCACGGACATTCAGGCGCTGGAGCTGCTGCTGTTTTACGCCATTCCCCAGAAGGACACCAATCCCATCGCCCACGCGCTGCTGGATCGGTTTGGAAGCCTCTCTCAGGTGCTGGATGCCGACATGGAGGAACTGAAAAAAGTGGGCGGGATTGGGGATCACGCCGCCACGCTGCTGCATCTGGTGACGGAGCTTTCCCGGTTCTATCAGGTGGACTCCGCCCAGCGCACGCAGGTGCTTACTTCATTAGATGCCTGCGGGGCGTATTTGGTGCCCCGGTTTTTCGGGCGGAAGGTGGAAACCGTATTTTTGCTGTGCCTGGATGCCAAATGCAAGGTGCTTTGCTGCCGGGAAGTGGGGGAAGGCAGTGTGAACGCTGCCAGCATTTCCGTGCGTAAGGTGGTGGAGACGGCGCTGAGCGCCAATGCCACCACCGTGGTGCTGGCGCATAACCACCCCAGCGGCGTGGCTCTGCCGTCTGCGGATGACGTGCAGACCACCCGCCGGATTGCCGCCGCCCTGAACGCCGTGGAAGTCAAGCTGATTGACCACATCGTGGTGGCGGAAGGGGATTTTATATCCATGGCGCAGTCCGGGTATCGTTTTGACGACTATCTGCTGCCATGAGGAGGTAACTATGGATCATTTCAAACTGGTATCGGACTATCGTCCTTCCGGAGACCAGCCGGAGGCGATTGAGGGGCTGGTTAACGGGGTCAACTGGGGGCTGCGGGAGCAGACGCTGCTGGGCGTCACCGGCTCCGGTAAGACCTTCACCATGGCTTCCGTGATTGAAAAGCTGAACCGCCCCACGCTGGTGCTGGCGCACAACAAGACGCTGGCAGCCCAGCTGTGTAGCGAATTCCGGGAGTTTTTCCCGGACAATGCGGTGGAGTATTTCATTTCCTACTACGATTACTACCAGCCGGAGGCCTATATCGCCCATACGGACACCTATATCGAGAAGGATGCCTCCGTAAACGAGGAGATCGACCGCCTGCGCCACAGCGCCACGTCAGCCCTGTTTGAGCGGCGGGACGTGATCGTGGTCAGCTCGGTGAGTTGCCTGTACGGTCTGGGCGATCCCATCGATTATAAGAGCATGGTGATTTCCCTGCGGGTGGGTCAGGAATATCCGCTGGACGAGGTGCTGAAAAAACTGACGGAAATCCGCTATGAGCGCAACGATCTGGATTTTTCCCGAAATAAGTTCCGTCTGCGGGGGGATACTCTGGAAATCTATCCCGCCTACTGGTCGGGAAGAGCCATTCGTGTGGAGTTTTTCGGGGACGAAATCGACCGGATCAGCGAAATCAACGCGGTATCCGGCATTGCTGAGCGATTCGTGGAGCACGTTGCCATTTATCCTGCCAGCCACTACGTTGCCTCTAAAGAAAAGCTCCACCGCGCCATGCTGGAAATCCAGCGGGAGTGCGACGAGCAGGTGGCCTATTTCCGCGCCCATGACAAGTTGATTGAAGCCCAGCGGATTGCCCAGCGTACGGCCTATGATCTGGAAATGCTGACGGAAATCGGCTTCTGCAACGGCATAGAGAACTATTCCCGGGTGATTCAGGGGCGCGCTCCCGGTACGCCGCCCACCACGCTGCTGGACTATTTCCCGAAGGATTATCTCATGTTTATCGACGAAAGCCATGTGACGCTGCCTCAGTGCCGCGCCATGTACGCCGGCGACCGCAGCCGAAAGGACGCGCTGGTGAACTACGGCTTCCGCCTGCCCTCGGCCTACGACAACCGCCCCCTGAATTTTGAGGAATTCGACCGGAAAATCAATCAGGTCATCTACGTTTCCGCCACGCCGGGGGACTATGAGCGCACCCGTTCCGGACAGATTGTGGAGCAGGTGATCCGTCCTACGGGGCTGCTGGATCCCCAGGTGGAGGTGCGCCCCATTGACGGACAAATCGACGACCTCATCGGGGAGATCAACGCCCGCGCCGCGAAAAACGAGCGGGTGCTTGTGACCACCCTGACCAAGAAAATGGCTGAGGATCTGACGGTCTACCTGCAAAAGGCGGGCATCAAGGTGCGCTATATGCACTCCGACATCGGCGCTATGGAGCGGATGGAGATTATCCGGGATCTGCGTATGGCCAAATTCGACGTGCTCATCGGCATTAACCTGCTGCGGGAAGGTCTGGACTTGCCGGAGGTCAGTCTGGTGGCGATTCTGGACGCGGATAAGGAGGGCTTCCTGCGCAGCGAAACCAGCCTGATTCAGACCATCGGACGTGCCGCCCGGAATGCGGATGGCAAGGTCATTCTGTACGCGGATACGGTGACGCCCTCTATGCGGGTGGCCATGGACGAAACCGCCCGCCGGCGGGAGATTCAGGACGCCTACAATAAGGCACATGGCATCGTGCCCAAGACGGTCATCAAGTCTGTGCGGGATCTCATCGAGATTTCCTCGCCCACCGCCGAGCGCAAGGGAAGAAATGGCGTGAAGATGACGAAGGCGGAAAAGGAGAAGGAGATTGCCCGTCTGGAGAAACAGATGAAGGAGGCGGCAAAGATGATGGAGTACGAGTACGCCGCCGTGCTTCGTGACCAGATCATCGAGTTGCGGGGAAACGGAACATAAGAAGAATTTAGCGGCTTAAGCGTCCCCCCAGGGGGAAGCTGGCAGAAATCTTTGATTTCTGACTGATGAGGGGAAAACAGGCCGGTTCTTCTTTCGGGGAACCCCTCATCCGACCTCGCTGACGCTCGGCCACCTTCCCCCGAGGGGGGAAGGTAACGAAAGGAGAATTTAGCGGCTTAAGCTTCCCCCTGGGGGGGGGAAAGCTGGCAGAAATCTTTGATTTCT
>JAXEAK010000023.1:0-3897 GCA_034094395.1 Faecousia sp. | reverse complement strand
TTGATGTCTTTGTACTTGTAAGCATATCTTCCATCCTGGCGTTGGCTCTCTCCGTTATGCAAAATGCGGTTTCGGTTATCCCGCCGCTTTTCGCTCATAAAAAACGCTCCTTTCCATGAAGAGAGCTCCGATATGATTGACTGAATTATATCATACCGGAGCTTATTTTACTACTTTTTCTTTTCCGTTCCGCCAAATTCCTATGGCAGAATGTCAGATGACAGACGCGGCATTCAGGTATTCCTCAAAGAGTTTCCGCTTGATCATGACCCGATTTCCGCTGGTCAGCAGGAAATTGGCATCCATGTTTTCGTCCACGATCTGACGCATTTTCTTTTCGCCAATATGAAAGTATTCGGCAGCTTCCCGGAGCGTCAACATGTACTTCTCCCAATAGGGAATTTCGATCATAGGCAAATATCCTCCATCTTTATAGTATTTGGAACACTTCGCTGAAGTTTTCGGCGAAGTAATATGCTGTAGTTATTCACGGATAATCGTGTCCTTTCTTTCAGTTTTGTTCTTGTACTTCTCACGGATTTCGGGCGGGATGGCAGAAATCTCACCCTCCAAATCTTTTACAGTCTGCTGGAGAGCCTCAAACTCCTGTAGCTTCCTGGCAAGCTCCAACTGCCGCTGGACGCTGGCTTTGCTGCCATCAACTTCCCGTTCCAGATTGGCAATCTCTTTTCTCAACTCCTTCACGGTACTGTTCGCCTGTTTCATCCGGGTCATCAGCTTCTCCACGCTGGGGATGTAATCATCCAGAATGGTTTCGATTTCTGCGGACTTCTTTTTGACATTCAGAGGCGTGATTTCGGAAAGCAACTGCGTGAGTTTATCCTTTTGACGGTTCAGGCGTACGGCTTCCTTGAACAGTCGGGGCGGGATGTGAGTTCTGCCGGTTTCGCTGGCGGATTCGCCACGCTCAAAGTCCGGGTACTTTTTCACCATGTGCTTCCAGAACTCATCCTGCCACTGGGTCAGCTTCTTTTTATTGCCGATAATGTCCTTGGCAGAAAGTCGCCCGTCCGGGGTTAGCGGGACAAAGCAAAGGTGCATATGGGGCGTTTTTTCGTCCATATGCACCACGGCGGAGATGATCGTCTCAGGAGACTGCTTGCTCTTGATGAAATCAAGGGCATATTCAAAGAACTCTTTGACCTCCCGGGGCTTCTTGCCTTGGAAGAATTCCGGGCTGGCGGTAATCAGGGTTTCCACCACACGGACGCTGTCCTTTCTTGCACGGCACCCGGCTTCCGCAATTTGCTTTTCCGCCTCCGCCCGGTAGGAGCGGTGGGGCTTCACCAGATGGAAATTCAGCCTGCTGCGGCTGGTGTCCACATCGGGATTGCTGGCATATTTCTCTTTCGAGCGCTCGTCATGGGCTTCGATTCTGCCAATCTCAGGCCCCTTGTACTTGGCGAAGCGCAGGATGGCATACTGGGGCTTGTCCATTATTGATCCCTCCGTTTCTGCCAGACGATTTCATAGCCCAGCACATCGGCAAGCTCCAGCACCTCCTTGTAGCGGATGCTCTCCCGTTGGAGCTTGGCGGACAGGTTGGACACGCTGTCACTCCATCCGTACTTCTGAGAAAGCAGGTCTACCACTTCCTGCATGGTCATGCCGGTACGGATGATCTGTGCTTTTATCTCATTTCTAACATTCATTTCAATATTTCCTCCTATTTTTTCTGTTGTCTGTTTCGGAAAGCGGGTGTTTATGCCAGTGAACTCGCTTTCCAATTTCGTGAATGATTGGTTTCCTTTGAAATCCGCTCCATTTTTCAGCCGTGATGCCCTGTACGCAGGCGGCACCCTCTGTTTTCACCGTTCCGTGGGATTTGAGTGGGAATGGAGAAATACCCCTCGAAACCGTGAATCTGCTTCACGATTCCCACCATCTCGATTCAGTGAAAAAGAGATACCAATTTAGAAAGAACTTTGCGGATTCCAATACCTTTGGTTTTGACCCCGCTAAATCAAGGTGCGCGCAGAGCAGTTTACATAAGAAAAGTGCGTGGACTGAAAAAACGTGTACCATGTGTACTGGTGTACCGGGTGGTACACTGGTACAGACGGTACACTTGTTTTTAGTCTGCTTTCTTTTACCACTCAGGCCTTTGCAGCAGCTCAATCCCCATAAATCCTCTGGCATACCGACCGCCGCCAATGTGGACTTTGTTGGTGTATTCCAGATTGTAGATCTTCTCATTCTGTTTCAGGTAGGCAGTCAGGCTTTTCTGGGCCAGTGGATTCAGGGCGTTATCCTCGCACCATTGCCGGTACACATCGTAGATGGCCTTGGAACTGACCTCCGAATCTGCTTTCAGCCGGAAATAGCCCTCAGATTTCATAAACTCCACAATGTTATTTCCGTCAGCCACCGCCGCTTCCATATTGGCACCGGCGCGGTCGCTGATAGTGAATTGGTAGTCGTTGCGAATCAGCCGCCGCAGTCCTTCCAAAGCCCAGAGAAAAATCCCTTCCTTTTCCTCGCAGAGCCTTTCTGCCAGATAGGGATTATCCTTCCGATTGGGGTCACGCTCTTTGGCTTCCAGAATGATCTGCCTGCGGAAGAAGCCAAAGCTGCGGTCATGAAGGGCCTGCAATGTGCCGTTGCCAAAGGCCAGAAACCGCACCCGCATATCCGCCTGGTAACTCTGCAAGCCTTTCTTCTCCAAATCCAGCGGCAGCTCCGCCGTTACGATGGACTTGATGTAGTTGGTCTGCTTCAGCGCCTCCATTTTCATATCATCGTCCACCATCACCAACATATTCTGCAAATCAGCCCGAGCGAAGGGGCTGGATTCCACTTTGGAAAGGCTTCCGGTTTTCATGTTGCTGCCCAGCAGGGATTGGAGGACAATACCCACTCTGGATTTGCCCTCGCCGCCTTTTCCGGTGATCAGCAGCATTTTCTGACCGCGAGTGGAGGGAATCAGACAGTAGCCGAAGAACTCCTGCAAAGTGGGAATGTCCTCCGGGTACAGAAGCTGAGAGAGAAAGCCCAGCCACTGGACAGGCTCCGGTGCATCCGGGCGGTAGGCTACCGGCAGGCGATTCCGGCAGAAGTCCTTCTCCTCTGAAAAGCTGCCATCCAGAAACACGGTTCCGTTCGCCGCATGGATGCGATCCTCATGCAGCGGCAGCGTATCCACACAGCACTCCATTCGCAGGACTTCCAGCAGATTTCCCACCTTTTTCCATAGCCCTGTGGTAATATGGTGTTTGATGTCGTCGTATACTTCTTTCCTCAGATGGTTTTCATCAGCCACCAGCCCATCTTTGGTGAAAAATGCACCACCCACGCTGACCATAGGATGCTCCTCCAGGAATTCCCGGCAGAACAGCACCTCGTTGATTGTCTTGTCATCCACCCACTCAGGCGCAAGGCTGGTATTCTCCGGCATGGCTCGGTTCCTCCTTTTTTTGCTTTTCCACATAGGATTGCAGTTCGTAGATGCTCCCATCTTTCAAAAGCAACCCCAGCACCCGTTCCCGGAGTGCCGGGTCACCGACGATCAGGGCATCGAGAAAGAAATTGACGGTTTCCTCCATCTGGCAGCTTTCCACAAAGCGGTCATCCATTGGTTCTCCCGGTGCGGCAGGCTCATAGCGAAGACGCCATATCCGCAGCAGCCGGAGATAGTCCCGCAAAACACAAATGCAGAGCCGTTCCGAATCTGGGCACGACTCTGCATGGCGTTTGGGAATATGGACTTCCGTTGGTGGTCTGGGCGTGATGCCGAAGTCCTCGGCAAGTTTTTGGGCGGCCTCTTTGAGGGTGATACCGAACAGCCTTGCGGCGAAGTCAATAACATCTCCGCTGGCCCCGCAGCCGAAGCAGTAGAACCGCTGATCCAGTTTCAGACTGGGGTGGTGATCGTCGTGG
>JAXEAK010000022.1:0-3208 GCA_034094395.1 Faecousia sp. | reverse complement strand
ATCCTCAGCGCCGCCGATGATAACGGCAACACCGGGGATATCGCCGGTAACCAGAGGAACACCCAGATTCCGGACGAAGGCATCGGACAGATGACCCATTTCGGGCTCGGTGTAGGGCACAGCGCCGTTCAGGTACTTCAGCGCTTCCAGGAACTCGGCGCACAGGGCGGAAGCGATACCGCTGTCAAAAGCGTCCTGCAGACGGTTGTTGCGGGTCATCATACCCTTGATGTTCTCCATGGCGGCCTTCATCTCACCCAGAGTAGTGATCTTGATGCCGGTGACGCCATAGTAGCAGGGCAGGCTGTAAGCGGTGTCGGGGAAGGACACTGCGCAGCTCTCGCCGTTGGCGGCGATTGCTTCATCAATGGCGGCTACGGTACGGGCGTAGTTGTAGTCGTTACCGCCAAAAACTCTATCAAAAAGTGTCACGGTTTTTCCTCCTATTTCGTATTGGTATATTCCATTAACAGTCATCACGATCCAGAATCTGCTTGATCTTCCGGATCTCTTCGATTGCCGTGGGGCTGAAATCGTAGGGCGACTTGCCCTGACGATCCGCGTCCATAATCTCCGGATTGTAGTGGATGAAGCCCAGCAGATCCTCGGCGGGGATGGAGGATTTTACGAATTCCTCATCCCGGGCATCCCGGATCTTATTGGCAACCACGCGCACCTGCTTCACGCCCAGGTCGGCGGCCAGCCGCTTGACGTTGTGGTAAGTCTGGACGCTCCGGGCGCCCGGCTCAATGACCACGATGAACTGATCCATATTGCCTGCGGTGCCCCGCCCCAGATGCTCCAGTCCCGCCTCCATATCCATGATGACCACGTCGTTTTTGCGATAGGTCAGGGCGGCCAGGATGGACTTGAGCATCACGTGCTCCGGGCAGACGCAGCCGCTTCCGCCCACGTCCACGGTACCCATGACCAGCAGCTTTACGCCGTTGATTTCTTTGGAGAAGGTGTCGGGAATGTCAGCCACATAGGGGTTGAGCTTGAAGAACTTGTTGGCGGCGCTGGCGCCGGTGCGTTCTTCCACCAGCGTGCGCATTTTGGAGATGGGGACGATGGCGTCCACTTCCTCCTGGGAAAGACCCAACGCCAGACCCAGGTTGGCATCGGGATCCACGTCGGCGGCGAGGACGGTGCGTCCCTCGTCGGCATAGAGCCGCGCCAGAGTGGAGGCCAGAGTGGTTTTGCCCACACCGCCCTTACCGGTAATCGCTACTTTCATTGGAAAAAGACCTCGTAAGTAAAGATTGTTCCGAGACGAAAGCCATCAAATACAATAAAATGCGGATCTACAGTACATTTCGCATATCTTGGCGGGCTTTTTCGGAACGGAGAACCAGCGTCAGATGCCCAGGGCGGCGCGCTTGGCTTCGATGCACTCGATCATCTTGTCGCCCAGCTTGTCGATGTCGGTTTCGACCACGAACTTGGCCTCGACCCACTCCTTGATGCCGTCCTCGCCCTGCAGCAGGCGGGTGACCTCGTCGGAGCCCTTGGAGTAGGGGTCAACGCCCAGGAAGGTCTCGATACCGGTAGCGACAACGTAGTTACCGATGGAGACGGCTTTCTCGGACATCCATTCGGGAGCGCAGCCCACAACGGGAACCTGAGAAATGTTGATGCCCCAGTCCTTGGCAATGTCGGAAGCCAGGATCATCATACGGGAGATATCCACGCAGGAACCCATGTGCAGGACAGGAGGAATTCCGGCCAGTTCGCACACACGCTTCAGACCGGCGCCGCAGTATTCCTTGGCGTTGACCGGATCCATCAGACCTGCCTTGGCGGCAGCCTGAGCGGCGCAGCCGGAGGCGATGACGATGATGTCGTTTTCCAGCATCTTCTTCATCAGGCCAATGTGGGCGGAGTCGGGACGAACCTTGGGGTTGTTGCAGCCGACCATAGCCACAGCGCCGCGGAGGACACCGGAGTGGACACATTCGACCAGAGGCTTGGTGGTGCCGAACTCGTCCACCTGAGAGTTGGCGACGCCGTCCAGAACCTTCTTAATGGCCTCCACAGAGTAGCCGACACGGGCGTTCTGCTTGAGGCTGGGGATGTTGACCAGCTCGGGGTTACGGTTCTTGAAGTTCTCAATGGCCAGCTTCACGATCGCCTTGGCGTTCTCACCGGCATTCTCGGTGGAGAACTGGATGAACTCGGAGTCGGGCATCCGGGCGATGGGGGAGGTGGTGATGAACTTGGTATGGAAGCACTTGCTCAGCGGGCCAAGGGCGGGGAAGATGCACTGCACATCCACGACAATGGCTTCGCAGGCGCCGGTCAGTACCACGTTCTCCTGATTCAGGTAGTTGCCGGCCATGGGGATACCGTGACGCATGGCGACCTCGTTGGAGGTGCAGCACACGCCGGAAATGGTGATGCCCTTGGCGCCCATGCTCTTGGCGTAGGCGATCATTTCGGGATCGTTGGCGTAGTAGACGATCATCTCGGACAGGGAAGGATCATGACCGTGAACGATGATGTTGACGTTGTCCTTCTCCATAACGCCCAGGTTGGCGGTGGTGTCCACGGGCTTGGGAGTGCCAAACAGCACGTCGGAGAACTCGGTGCCCATCATGGAGCCGCCCCAGCCGTCGGACAGACCGGCGCGCAGGGACTGACGGATCAGAGCCTCGGGCAGGGACGAGCAGCCCATATGGGTCATGTGCAGAGACTGAGAAACCTCCCGGTCGATGGCGCGGGGCTCGATCTCGGCATTGTGCCACAGCTCCTGGGTGTGCTCGGGCGCGCGCTTCAGGAAACGCTGGGTGCCGAAGGGCTTGCCGTACTCCATCAGTCCGGTCAGGGCGACCTCGTGAGCCAGATCGTAGATATCCTTGCCCTCGGTCTCGATGCCCCATTCCTTAGCAATGCGGATCAGCTTTTCAGGATCCTTGACGGTGTAGTTGCCGCCTTCCTTGGTCTCGTACAGGGTGTCGCAGATTGCGCGGCCATGGTCGGAGTGCGTAGCAGCGCCGCCGGCCGTGAAGCGCAGGTAGTTACGGCCGACAATGCCGTGCACGTCGCAGCCGCAGATACCACGGGGAGCCTTCTTGGTGATGCGGCAGGGACCCATGGAGCAGATACGGCAGCAGGTGCCGCTCTCGCCGAAGCCGCAGTGAGGAGTCTGGTTCTTAACACGCTGCTGCCAGGTGTCAGCGCCAACTTTCTGCGCGGTTTCCAGCAGAGA
>JAXEAK010000021.1:0-4979 GCA_034094395.1 Faecousia sp. | reverse complement strand
GATGCCCTTATCGAATTCAGCGGAGCCGCCCTCCTGATAGAAGGTGGAGACGTACAGCTGGAGGTTGGTGCCCTTGATGGCTTCCAGAACCATGTTGTCATCCAGCGTGTCGGAGCCAAGGAAGGGAGCCTCAATGCCCAGAGAGGCGGCCTGCTTGATGATCTGCACGGCGTAGGCAATGGACACGGGGGTAAAGATAACGTCCGCGCCCGCGCTCTTGGCCTTGTTCAGGTAGGAGCCGAAGTCGGAGTTGCCGGTGGGGAAGGAGTCGGTGATGACCTCGCCGCCGGCGGCCTCAAAGACCTGCTTGAAGAAAGCGATCAGACCCTGATCGTATTCGTTGCCGGTTTCGCCCAGGCAGTAAGCGGTCTTCGCGCTGAACTTATCCATGGCGAAGTTGGCCAGAACATCCGCCTGGAAGTTATCCAGGAAGCAGATACGGAAGTAGTAGCTGTTGCCGGCGGTGACGTTGGGGTTGGTGCAGGTCACGCCGATGGCGGGAATGCCGGCTTCTTCAAACTTGGGGCCGCCGGCAATGGAAACACCGGAACCGTAGGAGCCCAGCACAATGGACACGCCTGCGCTGACCAGAGAAGAGGCAGCGGAGGGAGCCTTGTCGGTGGAAGAGCCGTTGTCGCCGTAGACCAGCTCAATCTTGTAGGTTTCGCCGCCCAGAGTAACCTCGGGCATCTGGCTGTTGGCGTACTGCATACCCAGAATTTCCTTCTTGCCGCCGGATGCGGAGTCACCGGAGGAAGGCTCAAACACGCCGATCTTGATGACCTTCTCGCCGGAGGCGGAACCGCTGCCGGAAGAGCCGCAGGCACACAGGGACAGCACCATGCAAAGCGCCAGGACTGCCGCTAAGATTTTTTTCATTTTCTATTCCTCCCATCATCAAACAGATATCCATATGCTATGGACATTTGTTTTTATGCGGAACATTATACCGGAAAGCATGGGAAAAAGCAATCGTAATTTCCTACGCAAAACGGAAAAAATTGCCTGGATTTTTATGCAAAAAGCACAATCCAGGCAATATTTATAATAGGAAGGCACTTTGCATGGGAACCCGTCGGTCAGCGCTCAGAGCATCCGGCAGCTTCCGCTCTGCGGCGCGGGCAATTATCCGCCCGGAAGCCGGGGCGTCGACCGCTCAGGATTCTGCCTGCTCTCGGGGACGGGGCTGCAAAACGGCGGCAAGCGCCTCCACCAGACGGGAAACTTCAATGGGCTTCATAACGAAGCCGTTCATGCCCGCATCGGAGGCTGCCCGACGATCCTCCTCAAAGGCGTTGGCAGTCATGGCAATGATGGGAATGCCCCGCTTTTCCGGATCCTCCAGAGCACGGATGCGCCGGGTCGCTTCCAAGCCGTTCATGCGGGGCATCTGGATATCCATAAGAACCAGGGCGTACTGCCCGGGGGCGGAACTGGTCACCGCCTCCAGTGCGGCGACTCCGTCCGGGACTACCTCCACGACAAAGCCGATGTCCCGAAGGATCTCCACCGCCACCTCCTGATTCAGGGCATTGTCCTCCGCCAGCAGGAGCTTTCTGCCCGTGAATGCCGCCAGCACGGAGGGATCCCGGTAGCGTGCCGGGGCGGCGGGAGCGCTGTTTGCCTGTGCAGGGCGGCAGGGCAAAGTGACCACAAATTCGCTGCCCTTGCCTTCTTCACTGGTTACGGTGATGGTTCCTCCCATCATGTCCACGATGCTCTTGGTGATGGCCATTCCGAGGCCGGTGCCCTGAACACCGCTGACGGTGCTGGTGCGCTCCCGGCTGAAGGCTTCAAAGATGTGCTGCTGGAACTGGCTGCTCATGCCGATGCCGGTGTCCTGTACCCGGAATTCCAACATGGTGTAGCCCTCCAGCGGGCAGGGATGCTCCAGCACGGTGAGACGAATGGCACCGCCGGCGGGGGTGAATTTGACGGCGTTTCCCACGATGTTCAGCAGCACCTGACTCAGCCGCAGCCGGTCGGAAAGAATGACCTGGGTCTGCAGCTGCCGGGTATCCATGGAGAAATCCTGCTGCTTTTTGCTGGCATCCGGGAGCACGAGGGTGCTCAGATCCTCCAGAAGCGCGGGAATGGATACCTCCTGCTCGGAGATGACCATTTTTCCACTTTCAATACGGCTCATATCCAGCACGTCGTTGATCAGGCTGAGCAGATGGGCACTGGAGGTGGCGATCTTTTGCAGATAGTCCTCCACGGCTTCCCGGTCGTCCAGACGGGCGCGCGCCAGCGAGGTGAAGCCGATGATGGCGTTCATGGGCGTTCGGATGTCATGGGACATATTGCTGAGGAAGGTGGTTTTTGCCGCATTGGCGTGTTCTGCGGAGGCCAGCGCCAGCACAAGATCCTCGTGGCTTTTCTGCAGCTTCCTGTTCAGTTCCTCCGTATCCTGCTGGGACTTCCTGGCCTGTGCCTCCGCCAGCTTGGCTTTGCGCAGGAAGCCGAGAATGACCAGCAGAATCAGGGCAAACAGGGCAGCTGTGGTCAGGGCGACGGCAAGGGCGTTGTCCTGCACGAAGTTCTGCAGCGTGGTCTTTCGGGCAGGGTTGGCGTACATGGTCAGCGCGCCGCTCATCAGCGACTCCGGCATGACCTGAATGGTGCGGTTCAGAATGGACATCAGGGTGGTGTCGCTGCGGTTGACGGCGAAGGCCGTGCTGCTCATTTTGGATAGGTAGACGCAGTAAAGGGACTCCTGATAGTCGCTGACGTGGTTGGCGCCGGTTATGAAGCAGTCTGCCGCTCCGGAGAGCACCGCGTCCTGCAGGTCGTCCTGCCGTTCCACCTCCACAACTGTCCACTCCGGATAATTCTCAGAAAGATACCACTTCAGCGGGAAACTGTCCTTGCTCACAGCAACGGAATTGCCTGCGGATTCATTAAAGCCGCTCTGGGACGACACCGCCGCCATAGGAGACTGGATCACGGTATCCGAGAGCAAAATGTCGTTTTCCTCCGCAAAGTACAGATTTTTGCTCATCTGAAAGATCATATCGGCTCGCCCGGACTTCAGCGCTTCAATCTCCTGCGCCAGCGTGTCGCAGGGAACCGGTTCAAAGGTCAGCTCCGCGTTCTCCAGACAATGCTGCGCAAATCGGAGATACTCGGCGATAGCGCCGATCAGTTCCCCGGTTTTAGGATCGTGCCCGCTGAAGGCCAGATCGTCGTTGAGATAGGCGATTCGGATGGAACCGTGGGCGTTCAGCCAGAAAAGCTCGTCGGGGGACAGCACGGCGCGGATGGTCGTGCGCAGATACCTGTGGCGAAGTTCCTCCAGATAGTAGGGATTTGCGCTGCTGATTTCCCGCATTGCCAGATCCAGCTGGGCCTTCAGATCCGGCCGGTTCGGATTCACGGCGTAGAAAACGTCGGAACTGCCCACGCAGAACACGCCGGAAAGAGAACTGCCGGCCTCTTCCGCTGCTTCCGAGGCCACGATGCAGTCCAGTGCGCCTGCGGCGAGCTTTTCTCGTCCGTCCTGCATACTCTCAATGGGGAGCACACTGGCGTGAATCCCATAATTCCGCACCCATTGATCGAGCAGATCTGCCTGAAGGCTGTCCGGCACCACGCCTATCCGCTTGCCGTTGACGCTGTCCGGCGCCGAGGCGGAAATGCTGGAGGAAGACAGATCTGCATAGAGGTAGTACCGCTCCGCTCCCATGGGCAGGGCGGAAAACAGCATCTGACCTTCCCGCTCCGGCTTGTAGGAGACGGCTGCCAAAAGATCGATTTCCCCTTCCTTCAGCTGCTGGAGCAGCTCCGGCCATTCCCCGCGGACATATTCGTAACGCCAGCCGGTGCGTGACGCAATCGCCTGCTGGTATTCATAGCCGTAGCCTCCGCGTTCTCCGTTGGCACCGGTGGAATTGTAGGCGGATTCAAACCAGCCTACACGGACGGTTTGCTGCGTCTGCACGGCAGCTGTGGTGCCGGGACAGAGAATGCAGAGCAAAGCAGTCAGGCAAAGTGCCAGCGACAATAGCCGGCGCAGTCGGAAACTGTGCGAACCCATTTCCAACCCCCCATTGCATTGTTTTGGAAAACCGAATTCCGGTTTGTGTTTCTCAAAATTGGCTATTATGCATAATTCTATTGTAGTCCCAATGACGATAAATGTCAATATCTACCTGACTGGGCACCGCGGCAGTACGAACCGGTGGGCAGAGCACGCTTTTCCGGCTTCCAAAAGTTGACAGAAAATTCATGAATTATCCATATTCTTCAGGTAAACTCTCCTCATGATAGGGAGTTGGGTGCATTGGAAAAGGAGAGAGAATCCATGCTTACGGAAGAACAGGAGGCCAGCGAACTGGGTCAGCTCAGTGCGGAACTGATGGACTCCACAGAACAGCTGGAGCAGAATATCCAGAAAATTTACGCAAAGATTCCCCAGACCGACGATTTGGGCAGTCTGGAGCAGATGGCTGCGTCCCTGCGGGAAATTTCCGTCCGGATGACCAAGGCCGGAACCCAGATCTTTGCGGTGAGTGATGAACTGAGCGCCCGCTGTCGGGATACCAGACAGCAGCGGAAAAAGCGGAAGTTTATCGCCGCTGCCCCTGCCAACGGTACAATTGATCTGGAAGAGCGGGAATCCAATCACTTCGCAAGGGGAATGGGCATTTATAAGCTGCTGTTGGTGTGTTTTATTGGCAGTTTTGCGGGCGTTCTGGTGGAGCTTTTGTGGTGCCTGATCCGAAACGGCTATCTGGAGAGCCGATCCGGGCTGGTGTATGGGCCGTTCAATCTGCTGTACGGCGCGGGCGCAGTGGTGCTCACGGTGTGCCTGTACCGGTTCCGCAACCGCAGCGGCTGGATCTCCTTTCTGGGAGGGATGCTGGTGGGCACGGTGGTGGAATACCTGTGCTCCTGGGGGCAGGAGGTGCTGTTTGGCTCCCGTTCCTGGGACTACAGTGCTCTGCCCTTTAACCTGAACGGACGGGTGTGCCTGCTGT
>JAXEAK010000020.1:0-23400 GCA_034094395.1 Faecousia sp. | reverse complement strand
TTCGCCGGCGGTGTTCATGACTTCGCTTCCGGCTTCATGTCCATGCGTCACCAGGGCCTCAGCGTTCCTGAGCTGACCGGTATGTACATGGGCAACGTCATGAAGCAGGTTATGCGTGTGTTCTCCACCGTGCTGCTGTTCATGGTCGGCGTTGTGTTCGCTAAAGGCCCTGCCGGCTTGCTTACCAGCCTGTGTGGAAAAGCAGCGAATCCGGTTGCTCTGTTTACTCAGGAAAACCTCTGGTTGGCTATTGTGTTCGTTTACTTCTTTATCGCTACCTTCCTGTCCGTTGACAAGATTATCGGTAAGCTGTACCCCGTGTTCGGTATCTGCTTGATTATCATGGCCATTGGCGTGGGTGCTGGTACGATTATAAAGGGATATACTATCCCAGAAATATTCCCTCTGCGCAATATGCACCCCGGTGGTGACTCTATCTTCCCCGCCATGTTCATCTCCGTGGCCTGCGGCGCCTGCTCCGGCTTCCACTCCACTCAGTCCCCCATCATGGCCCGCTGCTGCAAGAGTGAGAAGATGTCTCACATGGTCTTCTACGGCGCCATGGTCTGCGAAGGCATCATCGCTCTGGTCTGGGCTGCTGCCTCCTGCGCTCTGTTCTCCATTGAGGGCGGTCTGATGACTGGCCTGCAGGAAGCAATGAAGATGGGGCAGGCAGACTGCGT
Organism: Faecousia sp.; assembly: GCA_034094395.1. GTDB lineage: Bacteria > Bacillota > Clostridia > Oscillospirales > Oscillospiraceae > Faecousia. Next base: position 22,717 of record JAXEAK010000020.1, on the reverse strand, counting down.
GTACTCCATCTGTTACACCACCATGGGTGGCTTCGGTGCGGTCCTCGCCATGCTGGGTGTTATCGCCTGCCCTATTTCCTCTGGTGACACAGCATTCCGTTCCGCCCGTCTGACCATCGCTGACGCTCTGAAACTGGATCAGAAGAGCTACAAGAACCGTCTGATCCTGACCATCCCTCTGCTGGCTCTGGGCGTTCTGGTGTCTCAGCTGGACTATAATACCGTTTGGAAATATTTCGCTTCCACCAACCAGATTCTGGCTGCCATCGTTCTGTGGACCGCTGCCATGTACCTGGCCCACGAGGGCAAGAATGCTTACGTGTGCGCTCTGCCCGCTGCATTCATGACCGCTGTCACCGTGTCCTTCGTGTTTAACAGCAAGCTGTACCTCGGCGCAATTCCCATCTTCCCGCCCATCTCCAAGATCCTGGGTGTTGGCATCGCCGTTGCGCTGCTGATCCTGTTCATCGTGAAGGCTCCCAAAGGCGCCAAGACCGAGAAGGCTGCCAAGTAATCTGCGTTAACTGAGAAAGGAACATTTCTATGTACATTCCGCCGAAAGCCCTGTCCACGAAAACTCTTCCACCCGAGGTTCTGCGCCCGGATAGAGTGTGCTGTACACATTATGAGGATTTTGGACTGGGAGACAAGGCGCTGTATGTGGGAAAGTTCGGCTTCAGCCGCATGGGTTACATCCCCCTTTCCGCTATTGAGCGCGTCTACAAGCGGCTTGGGGTGACGAAGGGTTTCTTTGAAAGCGGGAAGATCTATGGCACGCTGTGCTATCTGGTGGTGTGCTTTGACAGCCAGCAGAAGGTCTACCGTTTTACGCACGAAGAGAATCTGAATGCTCTTCTGGATGCGTTCCGGGAGAAAACAACGATTCCTGTGGGAAAGCCCTGACTCGCACATCTTTTCAAAGCGCCCTCCTTGCGGAGGGCGCTTTTTCTGCACTCAATGGTAGATTTCCACGGAAACGGGAATGTTTGCGGCAGGTTTTTCCTCCAGACAGGTGAAGGTAATGCCGCCGGACTCCCGGGTGGCAAAGCTGACTGCGGCGCAGGCTTCCCGGATAGCCAGATTCTTCGTCTGATCGCTGCCATACAGCGGATACGCGCGGAGCCTTTGACTGGCATCCAGATTGGAAATGGCAATGGAAAGGGTGTAGGGCGCGCTGTCCCCCACCCAGTCCTCGGCGCCCAGCAGACAGGAAACCAGCCGGGTTTTGGCGTATTCCTCTGCGTAGGATTTGGCATCGGCAGCGGCGGCGTCAGATTGGGCAGCCACAAAGGCTTTATTGGCTGCATCGGTGTCACCGGTGGGGTCAGGCAGACCGGTGATTGCCTGTCCGTTCATGTGTATTTCCCCCTGAACGCTGCCGCCTACACAGGGCAGCGCGCCCACATCCTCGGCGGTGAGGGCAACATTGCCGGTGTCATCCGGCGCGGCACCGCATACCGTGACGACGGAGCCCATGCCGTCCGCGCCGTTGCGGCTGACGCTGTAGGAAATCACGTCGCCGGAATCATAGTGGACGGTGGTTCGGCTCCACAGGTACTGTTTTGGCGCCATGGAGGGCACCTGGCTGCTCCACTGCCCGGTGGGGATCTGACGGTAGTCCGCGCTTACCTGAAACGCCACCTCCTGCCCCAGCAGCACAGGACCGGGACCGATGGGACCGGTGAATTCCCCGCTTTCCTTTGCCAGCGTCAGGTATTCTGCCAATTTCTCCTCAAGCCACTGGAGCCGGCAGTAGTTTTCCGACTGGGGTGCATCTACTGCTGGATTGACCTGCACCTGAATCCGGAAGGGGAAGCTGGACAGCTGGTTCAGCTGCGCATCGTTGAACACGATGCAGGCGCGGACGGTGCCCGGGGTGCTGAGTATCTGCTGCGCCAGAATGACAGTGGCCACATTTCCGTTGAGGGTTACCGCGCTGGTGCCGTCGGGAAGGGCGTCGTACTGCCCCCGGGCGTGATCCGGCTTTTCGTAGCCGATGGCGGCGGTGACGCCCTCCGGCGGCTGCCAGGGAACGTCCGCGCAGAACAGGGAGATCTCCAGAATCCGCGTGTTGATGTCGTGCTGCATGACCGGAACCTCCGGGCTGACCGGACTGTTCAGGTCGATGCTGATTTGTGATCGTACCTCCATAAAAAATCCTCCTGATTGAGATTGCAAGCCCCGAAAGGCTTGCGTTATGCCCCGCTACTTGCCGGGGCAGGGTCATTGTATCGAAAAAGCGGATATTCGTCGTAAAAATAATGGGGGATGCCTCCTGGCAAAAAGCAAACCGGTTGACGTTCTGCCATTGGGCTGATATAATTTTAACCGGAATCCTGTGCAAAGGGGGAGAACACGGTGGAACAGATTTTACCGGAGCGTCCGGAGCGGTTTGGGTTTGGCTTCATGCGCCTGCCCATGCTGGGCGAGCAGGTGGACATTCCCCAGACAAAGCGAATGGTGGACACCTTTCTGGACAGCGGTTTTTGCTATTTTGACACGGCGCACGGCTACCTGAACGGCCAGAGCGAACTGGCAATTAGGGAGTGCCTGACTTCCCGCTATCCCCGGGAGCGTTACATCCTCACGAACAAGCTGTCCAACAATTTTTTTCAGTCCCGCGAGGACATCCGCCCGCTGTTCCGGCAGCAGCTGGAGGCCTGCGGCGTGGACTATTTTGACTTTTATCTGATGCACGCCCAGAGCGCCCAGCGGTTCGCAAAATACAAAGCGACTGGAGCGTATGAGACGGCGCTGGAACTAAAAGCGGAGGGAAAAATCCGGCATCTGGGTATCTCGTTCCATGATTCCCCGGAGGTGCTGGAGCAGATTCTGACGGAATACCCCCAGATTGAAGCGGTGCAGCTCCAGTTTAACTATCTGGACTACGATGATCCCAAGGTACAGTCCCGGGGCTGCTACGAGGTCTGCTGCCGCTATGGAAAGCCAGTGTTCGTCATGGAGCCGGTGAAGGGCGGGACACTGGTGCAGCTGCCCCCACGGGCACAGCGGATTTTCGACGGGCTGGGCGGCGGCACCAACGCGGCGTATGCCATCCGCTTTGCGGCGGGTTTCCCAGCGGTTCGGATGGTGCTCTCGGGTATGAGTACGCTGGAACAGGTTCGGCAGAATACGGCGCTGATGAAGCATTTCTGCCCCCTCAGTTCCCGGGAGCAGGAGGCGATTACTCAGGTGCGCGCCGTACTGCGGGATCAGGGAAAGATTCCCTGCACGCGCTGCAGCTACTGTACAGAGGTCTGCCCCATGGGAATTCCCATCCCGGAGCTGTTCGAAAGACTGAACGAAAAGCGACGTACCGGCACGTCGGATGTCTCCGATTTGCCTGGTGCAAAGCCGTCGGCGTGCCGCAAATGCGGGAAATGTGAGGAAAGCTGCCCCCAGCACCTGAAGATTCGGGAACTGCTTCAGACGGCGGAAGCCGAACTGGGGCTGTGAATACACAGATACAAAAGGAGACCCTTCGTGAACAAAGTAAAGAAACTGATTCCCCTGCTATTGGCGATTGTCCTGCTGTGCCTCGTCGTTTCCGGTTTTTTGCAGGAATTCCGGGAGGTATTCTCTTTGAAGGCGGAAGCGCCGGAGACGCCCACCGGGGAGACGGTGTATTATGCGCCGCTGGAGACGACCGGGGAGATGACTGAGCCGGTGACACAGCCGCAGGAGACGACCGTGGAAACGACAGAGCCGACGGTAAGGGAAACTGTTCCGGAGACGGTGAGGAATACCTACGACACTGTCCCAAACTTCTATGAGACGGATTATCCGGACATCCGTTTCGGAAACGGCTCCTTTGCCGACTACGGCAGCGGCGTGACCAGCGTGGCCATGGTTGCCACCTACCTGACCGGATACGAATATACCCCGGATCAGCTGGCGGGATGGTTCTCCAACTACATCGGCAATCAGATTCAGATTTTGGAACATATCTCTGACGAGTTGCAGCTGCCCTGGCAGTCGGCCGCCAATTTCCATGTGGCGCTGCAGGCGCTGCGGGAGGGGAAGGTGGTTATTACCCTGATGGGGCAGAACTCCGTCTTTACCAGCGGTCAGCATTTTATTGTTCTGACCGGCATCAACGAGGCGGGGAAAATAATGGTCAATGACCCAAACCGGAACAATTACAGCAAGTGGAATCTGGGAAAGGCCTTTACGGAGGGCTTCCGGGAGGGCGACATTCTCTGCGGCTACAGCGGCGCGTGGATTTACGACCCTGCCCAGGTTCCGGAGGAGCCGTTCCGCTATCAGGATCCTACGCCCCAGGTGGAATGCCGGTACCCGGATCTACAGCTGACCGACGCGGACACAGATCTTCTGGCAAAGCTGATCTGGGCGGAAGCCCAGAGCGAGCCTTTTGATGGGCAGCAGGCCATTGCCGAAGTGGTGCTGAACCGGGTGGTTGCGGAGAACTTCCCCAATACCGTCCGGGATGTGCTGTACGCGCCGGATCAGTTTAAGGCGGTTAACCAGATCTACGCCGCGAAGCCGACCCACATTCAGTATGAGGCCGTGCGCCGTGCGTTGAACGGGCCGTATGTGGTATCGGAGGATGTGGTGTTCTTTGCCACCGGTGCGGTGAATAACAATGTCTGGGGCACCATTGGCAGCCATACCTTCTGCCACCAGTGGTGATGCTCCGGAGAATGGAAAGACGCCTGCGGGGCGCGTTGATGTTAGGAGTGTGAACGGATGGTTCAGCAGTTGAAGGAACGTTATCAGCAATATGACGAGGAAGCCAATCTGGTGCGCAGGAAAAGCTCTCCTGCCGACGGCCTGTTCGGGTTCGGCAATGACCCGAAAAATCATCCCTGCCATGAAACTTTCTACGAGGACGTGGGCAAGTGGACGCACGCTTTTCTGGAGACAAAGCCGGATGCCGGAGCCGCGCTGGAGGCAGCCAGATTTCTCATTACTGCGCCCCGGAAATGCGCGACGAAGGAAAGCTACTGGATGATGTACGCCGCGCAGGGCTGGTGCCGGGAACTGGTGTGCCTGCTGGATGCCGACGGATGCGCCGAACTGCGGGATGTGTTTGACGAGCTGTACCCCAGACGGGACAGAATGCCGGTGCAGCAGGAGCTGTACAAGGCGCTGAAAAAGAGCGCCGGGAAAAAATAGGCGAAAACAGGGAAGGCAGGGCGTACTGTCTCCCTGTTTTTGCGGCTTCCCCGGCACGGGCACTGGCAGAAGTGGCAATTTTCCTCCTCCTGAGTTTGTACAGTTGTACAAAAAGTGCGCTTCCGGGAAAAAGAGAATTGACAGATTTACACGGCGCAGTGTATTATGAATATGATACCGTCCGCTTTAGCGGGAAAGCAGGACGCCGGACGGAGGGAAAGGGGATGAGGAACGCAATGGCGGACGTGGGGAAGTGGGCGAAACGCATTGTTTTGCTGCTGGTGGGCTTGACCATTGCCCATTTGGGTGTTACACTTTTCCTGTTGGCGGAGTTGGGATCGGATCCCTTTAACGTGCTGATTCAGGGGCTGTACCGCGCCCTGCCCTGGCCGGACTTCATGACCCATGGCTATGTCCATATGGGTGTCTCCTTTGGAATCATTCTGGTACTGCTGATGGTGGATCGAAGCTACATCCGGATCGGGACTCTGCTGTGTATGTTTCTTGGCGGACCGATTATCGATGCGTTTTCCGCGTTGCTGGAGCCGCTGATCCATGCCCGGTCGCCGATGGTGCTGCGTCTGGGCGCACTGGTAGCCGGCTGTGTGATTCTGGCCTTCGGTATGACAATCGTGATCTGCTCGAAGGCCGGCACCGGCCCCAACGACCTGGTGGCGGTGGTCATCAGCGACAAGACCCATTGGAAATTTGGCGTAGTCCGGATTGTCGTGGATGTGTGCTTCGCCGGAGCGGGCTTCCTGCTGGGGGGTACCGTCGGTTTGGGCACTGTGATCTGCGCCTTTGTGGTGGGGCCTGCCGCCCAGATATTTCTGCCGGTTTCCGGAAGACTCTGTGACCGGGTGCTGGGGAAGGAGCCTGAGAGCGCCTGAACTGCCAAGTTTCATGGATAAACCCTTCGCGTAAGGATTGATAGATTTATATGAGGAGTGATTGTATTGACACCAAATGAAAAAAAGCAGCTGCAGATTACTGCCTGCAAGGTGCGCATGGGCATCATTGATGCCACCCACGGCGCCAAGGCCGGCCATCCCGGCGGCAGCCTGTCCGCTGCGGATATGTTTACCTACCTGTACTTCAAGGAAATGAACATCGACCCCAAGAATCCCAAGTGGGAAGACCGGGATCGGTTCGTGCTGAGCAAGGGTCACACCGCCCCCGGCCTGTATTCCGCGCTGGCACACCGCGGTTTCTTCCCTGTGGAGGATCTTCCCACCCTGCGGCACATTGACTCCTACCTGCAGGGTCACCCCAATATGAACACCGTTCCCGGCGTGGATATGTCCACCGGCTCTTTGGGTCAGGGCATCTCCTGTGCCGCCGGTATGGCGCTGGGCTTAAAGCATCAGGGCAAGACCGCCCGGGTGTACACCCTGCTGGGCGACGGCGAAATTCAGGAGGGTCAGGTCTGGGAGGCCTGTATGCTCTCCGCCCATTACAAGCTGGACAACCTCTGCGTCATCGTTGACAACAACGGCCTGCAGATTGACGGCAATATTGCTGACGTTATGAGCCCCTACCCCATCGTGGACAAGCTGGAGGCCTTCGGCTTCAAGGTTGTCGCCATCGACGGACACGACTTTGACCAGATCGAAGCTGCCATGAACACCGCCCGGGCAACCAAGGGACAGCCTACCGCCATCGTGATGAAGACCGTCAAGGGCAAGGACGTATCCTTCATGGAGAACAACGCGGGCTGGCACGGCAAGGCTCCCAACGATGCCGAGCACGAGCAGGCCATCGGGGAACTGAAGGCGATTCTGGCGGAACTGGAGGGCAAGTAATATGGCAGACGTAAAGAAGATTGCGACTCGCGACAGCTACGGCAACGCTCTGGCGGCTCTGGGCGCTGAGCATGAGAATCTGGTGGTTCTGGACGCCGACCTGGCGGGTGCCACCAAAACCGGTATTTTCAAGAAGGCGTTCCCGGAGCGGCACTTTGACTGCGGCATTGCGGAAGCAAACATGATCTGCGTGGCGGCGGGTATGTCCACCACCGGACTGGTGCCCTTTGCTTCCTCCTTCGCCATGTTCGCTGCCGGACGTGCCTTTGAGCAGGTGCGCAATTCCATCGGCTATCCCCATCTGAATGTGAAGATCGGCGCCACTCACGGCGGCATTTCCGTGGGTGAGGACGGCGCAAGCCATCAGTGCTGCGAGGACTTCGCCCTGATGCGCTCCATCCCCGGCATGGTGGTGATGTCTCCTGCCGACGACGTGGAAGCCAAGGCTATGGTCAAGGCGGCCTACGAATATGTCGGCCCTGTCTATATGCGTTTCGGCCGCGCCGCCGTACCGGTTATCCACGAGGAAGGCTTTTCCTTCCAGATCGGCAAGGGCGAGGTTCTGCGGGACGGCACGGACGTTGCCATCATTGCCAATGGCCTGATGGTGTATGAAGCCATCGTGGCTGCGGAAGAGCTGGCTGCCAAGGGCTGTAGTGCCATGGTCATCAACATGGCTACCATCAAGCCTCTGGACGAGGAACTGGTTCTGGCTGCCGCAGGCAAGTGCGGCAAGGTCATTACCTGCGAGGAGCACTCCATCATCGGCGGTCTGGGCGAGGCTGTGTGCAGCCTGCTCTCTGAGAAGCTGCCCACGCCTGTCAAGCGCATCGGCGTCAACGACGAGTTTGGCCACTCCGGCCCCGCCGGCGCTCTGCTGAAGGCTTTCGGCCTGAGCGCGGAGCACATTGTGGAGACCGCGCTGGAGCTGTGCAAATAAGATCTTTGTCAAAATCCCACAGGCGAATCCATCGCCTGTGGGATTTTTTGGAGTATGCACCGAAAAAAGTTTCATTATGCCTTTACAGGATTTGACATATTCTGCATAGGATGCTATAATGAAATATCAAAATAGGCTATTGTAACATTATAAGGGGTGGTGGGCGAAAATGGCTGGTGAGCTGCGAATCAAGTCGGGAACCAAGCTGCGAATGGCGTTGGATGTCCCGCTGGGCAAGGAACCGGAATTCAATCTGGTGTGTACCTTCGTGAAGTCTCTGGATATGGCCTCCTTTCTGATCTCCATTCCCATGCGGGACGGGCAGCCCATGCCCCTGGACGATCAGAAGAAGCTTCTGATCCGCTACGGCACCGACAAGGACGCCATGATCGTGGCGGGCTACGCCGACGACGTGGTGAAGGAGGGCATCCGCCGTTGCTGGAAGATCCGCCGGGTGGCGGAGCAGCGGCAGTTCTTCCAGCGTGCGGACGAACGTCTGAAAGTCACCATCCCCATTCAGTACAGCCAGCCAACCTGGCGCCCGGACGCGGACGGCGTCATTCGCCCGGAGGAGGGCATGACGTTGGATATCTCCGCCGGCGGCCTGGCGGCTTACATCAACCGCCGCCTGACGGTAGGCGAGGTGTGCGATGTGACGCTGCCCTCCATTGGCACCTCCAAGGAGGGACACGAGATTGCCGATGCGGTGGCGGCGGTGTGCTGGACGCGGGAAGCGCCCAAGGGCAGCCCCTTCCGCCATGTGTGCGGCTATCAGTTCCGCTTTGCCGACGGTCAGGAGCGCCAGCAGATGCAGGACTATGTGGGAAATATCAAGCGGCGGTATAAGCTATGATGGAGCAGAAAGAGAAAAAGTCCCGTTTCCATAGAAAAAAGAAGAAGGACGAGGAGCTGCTGCGCATCGAGGAGCTGGAGAAGCTCCTTGCGGATACCGGCGGCAACGTGGATCCGGACACGGTAGTCAGTATGTATATGCCCCATCGGCGGCGTCGGCTGTTCGGGGCGGCGCTGCTGCGGATGGACAAGCTGTCGCTGTGGCTGCTGGGGCTGCTGCTGGCCGTGGCGGTACTGTTCATCGCGGCGTTCATGCAGGAGAAGATGGGCAATTTCACCATCAATCTGGATCGTCTGGAGCTGTACCGCAAGGGCATTGCCATTGCCGACGAGGGCTATTTTCTGAAGCCTACCGCCCGGCTGACAGCCAACACCGTGGTGGATGCCACCAACATTTCCATTGAGGATATTCCGCTGGATGTGGACGCAATCGACGGCGACCACAACGGCGAGAACTATATGGCCTATACCTACTATGTCCGCAATGCGGGCAAGGAGGATGTCCATTATGATGCCAGTATCACGCTGGATTCCTGCGCCAAGGGCGCGGAGGAAGCGGTGCGGGTGGCAGTGTGGCGCAACGGCGTGCGGACGGTGTACGCCATGCCCGCCGCCGACGGCGAACCGGAAAAGGACTGCGTGAATTTTCTGGACAGCAAGACCGTGTGCCGCTTCCATGAGGAAAATTTCCTTGTGGGCAACGTGGACAAGTATACCATTGTCATCTGGATGGAGGGCGACGATCCGGAGTGCGTGGACAAAATTGTGGGCGGCTCCGTGGAGTTCAGTATGCATATCAACGCGGATGACGAGGACGAGACGAGCCTGCTGTGGAAATTTGTCAAGGATATCGTGGACACCCTGAAAAGTGACAAGCCCATCAGCGCCGCCGGCAACGACGCCCCCAATTACTATAAGGGGCAGGAGGTCAACTGGTATAACCGCCGCAATCAGGGCACAACCGAACCTACGGAAACCACTGAGCCGTAAGGCGGACAAGCGTTAGCGAGGCCGGAAGAGGGGGAAAAGCCATGAAGCGTGGGGAAAACATGACGCGGCTGTCCCAGCAACTCCGAAAAAATGCGACGCCAGAAGAAAATACATTGTGGTATCAATATCTGCGTAACTATCCGGTGAGATTTCGCCGTCAGTTCGTGTTGGGACAGTATATTGTGGATTTCTATTGCGCGAAGGCGAAACTGGTACTGGAACTGGACGGTTCCCAGCATTACGACCCGGAGACCGTGGCGAAAGATGCCCAGCGTACAGCGTATCTGGAAAGCATAGATTTGATGGTTATGAGGTTTTCAAACGAAGATATCAAAAGAAATCTGCGGGGTGTTTGCGAACAAATTGATAGGGTCGTAAAGGGGCGAATATCAGAATGACCTCCCCCCCGGGGGGGAAGCTTAGGACGCGAAAACCTTCCCCCTTGGGGGAAGGTGGCACGGCGGCAGCCGTGACGGATGAGGGGCGCTGCGGCAGGCAGAGGTAGCTAATTATCCCCTCATCAGTCAGAAATCAAAGATTTCTGACAGCTTCCCCCCAGGGGGAAGCTTAAGACGCGCCCCCAAGGGGAAGCTTGGGACGCGAAAGGAAAAAACGTATATCCGCCGCTCCACAACAGCGGTAGTTATAACGCGCTTTCTGCCGGGGAACCGGCGGAGGGCAGACAAAAAAGGAGGATTTCTATGACAAATTCTAAAGCAATCCGGCGGCAGCTGCTGGCAGCCATTGCCATGGTGCTGGTTGCGGCTGTTGCGCTGGGAAGTTCTACCTACGCTTGGTTTGCTTCAAACAACACAGTATCTGCGAATATGTCTTCTATTACGGCAACTTCTGATGCGGCATTCCTTGAAATCCAGAAAGGTGACTTGGACTGGGCGGAATTGACAGAGGTTGATTTTACTGAAGAATCGCCTAAAGAACTACTTCCTGCAAGATATAAGTCTACATCTTCGTCGCTGTTTGAGACTGCATTTGCAATCGCACCTGATGCTGCTACGATTGATAATACGACAGTTAGTGATGTTAGTGTAGATCAACTTGGCCAGTATGTTTGGAAGGAAACTGTAAAGATCCGTGCACAATCTGGTACATTTAATAATCTGACTGTCTCTACTGTTGGCATTTCTAAAGTGAGCCAAGACTCGGGCTTAATAAGTGCTGGCCGTATTCTTGCTGTTTGCGGTGACAAAGTTCAGCTTTGGAAAAGTGGCGAAAAGGTCTCTGGCGATACTGCTTTGTACGAGGACAACTTCACCACAACGGATTCTGTCGTAATTGATCTATACTTCTATTATGATGGTGATGATACAAACGTGTTCACAAACAATATGGCTGCGTTGCAAGCAATTAAGGCAGCAATTACGTTCGATGCTGATCAAGTGACGGCATAGTATCTTTACATTTCTATTACGGTAGAATATTGAAAAATTGACGCCCTCCCACCCGGTGGCCTCCCACCGGGTGGGACGGAAACTCCCAAAATATGCACGCGCCATGGTTGTGGCATGGCGGGCATACCAAAGGGCACAGCGCTGCCTGTGCCTTGTGGTATGCTGCGGTCAAAAGACCTCCCTCTTTGAGGGAGGTGGCAGCCCGAAGGGCTGACGGAGGGAGTGCCCCTTCGTAAGGCAGTACACCCCCTTAAGTCAGCGGACGCTGACAGCTCCCCCAGCGGGGGAGCCGGAATTTATGTTAACTGAAAGGAGCAGGGCGTTGAAAGCATCCACACACTTAAAACGCAGGCTGGCAATGGCCGCGCTGGCGGTATGCGCTGCCCTGCTTTCCATGACGGCGGCGACCTTCGCCTGGTATATTTACAATACCTCCGCCCGCACGACCCGGGTGGAGATGGCGGCAGGCAGCAGCGTGTCCCTGCAAATTGCCAACGCGGAGGAAGGCCCCTACGGTTCCTCCACACTGATGGAGTCCTTCACCGGCAGGCTCAACCCCGTGTCCACGGACGAAATCACCGGCGGGTTCCAGCGGGTTACCGCTTTCGAGACGGTGAAAAACCCGGATACCAACGCCTATCGGCTGGTTGCCAGCCTGTTCGGCTCCGGCACGGAGGCGGTGGACTACTACAAAACCTCCCTGTACCTGCGTACCAATGCCAACAATCTGGACATCTATCTGTCCGACATCGGCTTTGAGGACGGCGACGAGGAGAACCCCATCTCCACCGCCATGCGGCTGGGAGTGGCGGTGGAGGGAAGGGAATACATCTTCGCCATCAACGAAAGCCCGAATCCCAACGCCGACGACAACGCTGCCAAGGAGCCGCAGGGCGGCTATGTGCTGAAGCATGACAAGACCGACGGCACCACGGTGCCCTTCGTTCCCTATACCAGCGCGAATTTCTGCCGGTACGATTCCCAGACCGGCGCAGTGTCCCTGCCCGACGGGGCGGTTGCCCTGTGCACCCTCTCCGGAAACGGTCACGGCGGCTACGGCCAGAGCGTCAAGGTGGATATTTACCTCTGGCTGGAGGGCTGCGACGAGGACTGCACACTGAATCTTGCCGGGCAGACCATGAAAAATCTGGCGCTGAACTTTGCGGGCTTCGCCGGGGAAGGAGCGTGACGCCGGATGGAAAAACGCAAGCTCTTTTCGTCACTGACCATGACCGCGCTGACGCTGGTTGTCCTGTGCCTGCTGCTGGTCACCGCGACCTATGCCTGGTTTACCTTTGATCCTTATACCAACGTGACCCCCATGGAGGGCAAAATCTCCAAGGGCGACGCGAATCTTCTCATCAGCGAAAAGAAGACCGGCCCCTTTGCCAAGCAGTGCGACCTGAATCCCACGGATCTTGCCAAGGCGCTGTATCCGGTGTCCACACCGGATCTGACAAAATTCTATGCCTCCACCGCGCAGGATCGGGATGGCTACAGCGTGACGTTTCAGGACGTCACCGCCAAGCCCGGGGAATGGCTGATTCACGGCACCGTGTATCTGCAGTGTCTGGGCAGCGGCTGCGACGTGTTCTTTGACTGCCCACCGCTGGATCTGGGCAGCGACGCGCAGGTGCTGGCCGCCGGCCGGCTGGGTCTGATCATTACCGGCGGCGACGGAAAGGCGCAGACCTTCCTGTTTAAGCTGGATTCTATGGGCAGCACCGCCGGCGCAAAGCAGCGCCCCACCGTTCACAGGGATAACGCGGTGATTTCCGGAATTGATGCCTCCGGCGGGGCAAAATTCGCGGACGACCCCGCCGTCTCTATCGGCGACTACCGCATTGACGCCTCCGGCGCCAAAAAGCTATGCACCATGCAATCCGACGAAATCGCCACCGTGGAATACTGGCTGTATCTGGAGGGCTGCGACCCGGAGTGCTATAACCCGGTGCAGAGCAAGGACGTTACGCTGCAGCTGGGCTTCGCCGGCAACCCGGTGAAGAACTGACACAACACAAACAGGAGGTGACAGCGGGTGAAACGCTCCCATACATGGCTGACCCTGTGGGGCATCGGCGCGGTGGCAGTGCTCACTGCGCTGGCGCTGACTGCGGCGACCTACGCCTGGTTCACCGCCAACCGGGAGGTGGAAACCGACAAGGTGACCTCCCGCACCGGCTCCAATCAGCTGGAGCTGCAAATCAGCAGATCCGCCGACTTTAAGCCCGAAAAGGACGAAACCGGCGAAATCAATCAGGCGCCCCTGAAGGAACCGGATGCTCCCCTGATGCCCGTGTCCACCGCCGACCTGAAGACCTTTGTTTACAGCCCCATGACCGTGAACGGCTACGCCGAAAGCTTTTTGCCTGCCACGGATGAATCCCTGTATTACCACGATACCATTTACCTCCGGGCGGTGGGCGAAGGCCTGCCGGACAGTGCCAAAATGGCGCTGTACCTGGACAATGAGGGGGGAAACTCCATTGTGTCCGCGGAGAACGGCGAGCTGCTCACCGCCGCTCGGCTGGGACTGACCTTTGACGCGTCTGATCCGGTGATCATTGCCCTCAGTGACGTGAACGAGGGCGCCGGCAATACCCGCCCCGGCGGCGTGGAGCTGGACAGCGGCAAAGTGCTTTCCTACGCGGACGGCGCGGTGACTCCGGCGGATGACCCGGCGCTTTCTCTGGCGGATGTCCAGATTCCCGTCAATGGCGGCGCGGCTAAACAGCCCATCACCACGCTGGAACTGAATCGGGTATACGCCGTGGACGTGTATTTCTATCTGGAGGGCTGCGACCCCGACTGCCTCAGCGAGAAGGTGGGCATGGATCAGGCGGCTCTGACTCTGGCCTTCTATGGCCTGCTGGCATATTAGGAGGGCGGATCGTGAAACACAAACCCACTACCCGGCGGCTGCTCACCACTTCGTTGCTGCTTGCCCTGCTGGCGCTGGTCAGCATCACGGCCGCCACTGCGGCGTGGATGACCATTGCCGACAGAACCCGGGTGCGCAGTATGCGCATGGAGATCACCTCCGGCGCCAATCTGCGCTTTGACCTGGATCCCCATGAATCCTTTGAGCAGTACGTCAAGACCCTGTCCTTCCGGGAAATCGCCCAGCGCATCGCCCGGGACAAGGGCTTTGATCCCAAGGATAACCCCCTGACGCCGGTTACCACCAGGGACTGTGTGCATTTCACACTGGAGGATGGTTCCGAGGCGAAAAAGGAATATTATCTGGAATTTACCCTGCATTTTATGGCGACGGAGGATATGGTGGTGCACCTGACCAGCGCCGGCGGCGACGGAACCCGTATTGAGTCGCCTACGGCGGCACTGCCAAAGGCCATGCGCCTGAGCTTCACCGCCGAACAGACCAGCATCTATGACCCGGGTCTGGGCGACACCACCAGCCAGTCCGCTGCCGGACGTACCTTCGGCCTGCCGGAGGGCGGCGCCATGACCTATCACGACGGCAACGCTCTGTTTTCCCTGAAAGCGGGCGTGGACAAGCCGGTGGTGATGCGGGTGTGGCTGGAAGGAACCGACGAGGCCTGCACCGATGCCCTGCGGGGTGCCGATTACAGCATCCGGCTCCGATTCATCGGAACCGATGAAAACGGTAACCTGCTGGAAGATCCCAGAGCATCCCGACAGAAACAAGAAAAAGGAAGGTAATGACCTATGAAAGCAGTAAAACGCGGAGCTGAGATTTTCGTCAGCATTGTCCTCTGGGCGGTGATCCTGCTGGCGGCGCTGTTCGCTTTCACCACGCTGGCAACCAAAGACACCAACCGGGTGGCAAGTCTGGCAGGCTTTACGCCGCTGACCGTTGCCTCCGATTCCATGGCGCCCACATTCCGCGCCGGGGATCTGATTATCATTCGGAAATGCGATCCCAGCCAGCTGAAGCAGGGCGATATCATTACATTTCATGCCATTATTAACAACGAGTACGCGCTGAACACCCACCGGATTGCGGAGATTGACACCCAGAACGGTGTCCGCAGCTATGTGACCAAGGGCGACAATAACGCCATCGCCGATGTCCACATGATCTCCGACGGGGACATCGTGGGACGCTACGTCACGCGCCTGCCCGGCCTTGGCAAGGTGGTCAGCTTCCTGTCCAGCAGCCTTGGCTTCCTGGTGGTGATTGTTCTGCCGCTGCTGGTATTCTTCATCTATCAGGTGTACCACCTGATCACCGTGAGCATTGATCTGAAGAAGGCCATCGCTGTGGAGACGGCACAGGCGCAGGCACAGGTAAGTCCTGATGCGGATGCTCTGCTGGCGGAAGCCACCCGGGCAAAGGCAGAGGCAGAGAAGGCAAAGGCGGAAGCGGAAGCGGCATTGGCGGAGGCAAAGCGTTTGCAGGAAGCCGCACGGTCTGCGGCAGAGTCAGCGGGGGATGAAAATGAGTGATTTTCTGAAATTTGCCTTCGAGGTGATCTCTCAGGTGGTGTATAATCTGGCCGGCGTGGTGGCGGCGGCGATTAAGCTGCTCATTACCGGCTGGGGGGATTATTTCACCATTTTCTTCACTTATTTCGGTACGTTAAGCATTTTGGGGCGGATTTTGTCCGTCCTGCTGATGCTGATTCTCATTGCCATACCTGTTCTGGCGGTGTTCCTGCTGGTGCGCTACTGGATGCTGCGTCGCCGCTTGAAGGGCGACAAGGAGGACAACGCCGAGCTGTACCGGGAAATCGGAAGACTGAACCGTCAGGTGCTGAACCTGATCGACGAGAAAAACAAGATTCTGGCGCTGAAGGTCAACACCATGGGCGGCACGGAGCGGATTCCCTACATGGGCGCCTCCGCTCTGACCGACGATGTGATCCCCACCGTGGGCAACGTCACCGGCAATGGCGCGGCTGTCGGCGCTGCCGTTGCGGGAGCTGCCGGCGAGATCGCTTCCGCGCAGATCAATATCAACAGCGGCAACTTCCACACCAATGGGGAGGAGGAGCAGACCGCCCAGGAAGGCAGCCGGTTCCCCAAGCTGGCGCTGGTAGACCTCAAGTACCGGGACTATGTCCGGCCGGCCTTTGACGACGACGTGACGCTGGAGCAGCTGGTGGAGAAATACCGCTGCTTTGCCTGCAGCCAGATGCATCTGTATTACACCCCAGAGATTATCCGCCGTTTTGTGGCGGGTATGGCATCCAGTAAGCTGCTGATCCTGGAGGGTATTTCCGGTACCGGTAAGACCAGCCTGCCACACTCCTTCAGTCGGTTCCTGGATAACCCCGCGACCATGGTGTCTGTCCAACCCTCTTACCGGGATCGGACGGAGCTGCTGGGCTATTTCAACGAATTCTCCAAGCGGTTCAATGAAACAGAATTCCTGCGGGCGCTGTATGAGGCGGGTTACCGGGAAGAGCCGAGCATGGTGATTCTGGACGAAATGAACCTGGCGCGTATTGAATACTACTTTGCCGAGATGCTGTCCGTGCTGGAAATGCCCAGCCATGACGAATGGGTGCTGGATTTGGTGCCCACCGCTTGGCCGGGAGACCCGGAAAAGCTCTTCGACGGCAAGATTCAGGTGCCGGATTCCATCTGGTTCATCGGCACCGCCAACAATGACGACTCTACCTTCACCATCACCGATAAGGTCTACGACCGTGCCATGCCCATCGAACTGAACGAGCGGGCGGATGCCTTCACCTGCGATCCGGAGCCTCAGTGCCGGATTACCAGCGCGCATCTGATGGCCATGTTTGAGAAGGCAAAGCAGGAGCATCCCATCAGCGATGCCACCCTTGCCAAGCTGGACAAGCTGGACGGATATCTGCAGACCCGCTTCAAGTTGGCCTTCGGCAACCGTATCATCAAGCAGATGTACGACTTTATCCCCGTGTATGTGGCCTGCGGCGGCAAGGAGCTGGACGGCATGGACTACATCGTGGCGCGGAAGGTGCTCAAGAAGCTGGAGAGCCTGAACGTGACCTTTGTGCGGGATGAGATCCGCGGCCTGGTCGAATATATTGAGAAGGTATTCGGTAAGTCCAATATGGCGGACAGCAAGGCATACCTGACCCGGATTCAGAATCTGTATTGATGCTTGTGGAACCCGCGTGGCATGACGGCACATAAGAATCGGAAAACAAATTGATTTCTTCACAGGGGGCGCCCATATGGCCAACACCATTAATGACCTGTATCTGAAATATGTAAATAAAGTTGGCAAGACCCTGGAAAACGACCGCTATTTCCGGTATCTGTTTGAAATGGTTCAGGCCGGCAATACCACCCTCCAGCAGACCCATCAGACGCTGCACAAGGTGGTGGATGAGCGATGGCTTACTGTCATTGAGGACAGTCTGGACGCATTGAACCGGATCACGGAAAAGCCCCGGCGGTTCGTCACCACCAATGAGGAGGTGGTGCCGGTAGCGCTGGCGCGGAAAATCACCGCCGACAGTGTGCGCCACCTGAGTATGAACACCCAGTTCATCGCCAGCAGCAAAAACGGTGACATTCAGCCTACCCGGATACTGAACGTCACCACGGAGGAAACCTACGATCTGTATGAAAACCGCTTTATTTACCATCTGATTCAGCGGCTGGTGACCTTCATCGATAAGCGTACCGATGTGATCTTCTGGTCCACCGGCGACGAGACGCGCAACACCCTGAAAATGCACAGCACTGTGGACGACGCCTACGAGCAGATCGAGTATAAGCTGGAAATGACGGTGAAGAATGCCCAAAGCTTTGCCGAGAACGACAGCGACAATATGCAGGTCTTTATGCGCATTGACCGCGTCCGCCGGATGGTCATGGCGTTGCGGAACAGCTCCTTCTGCGAGATCATGGCAGGCTGCGCCAAGGTGCACAGTCCCATCCAGCGTACCAACACCATCATGAAAGATCCGGATTACCGGGTGTGCTATAAGCTGTGGCAGTTTCTGGAGAGCTATGAGGAAGTGGGCTATTCCATTGACGTGAAGGATTCTGCGCTGGAATTCGACGAGGAATATCAGCTCCAGCTGTTCTCCAATCTGATCACCAACTATACCGTGTTCAAGAGCATTCTGGAGGGGGATCCCCGGAAGCTGGAGGAGGCGCCGGCCAAGCGGCATAAGGTGATAAAGCCCAGATTTATCAAGAAAGTTGAAGAGCAGATCGTTGACGATTACGATATCCCCGATGTGGAGATTCGCAAGGTCATCGTGGAAGAGGTGACTCAGGCGCAGTTGGACGCCGAGGCAAAGCTGGTGGAGGAGACTGCCCGCCGGGAAGCCGCGGAGGCCGCACAGGCGGATACGGAGAAGGCCTTCGAGGAATACCGCTGGCTGGCGCAGTTCCAGCAGGCGGAAGCCGAGCGTCAGGCGGAGGATCGCCTGAATTTCGTAAAGGAGAAGGCGGAAAAGGAGCGGCAGGAGCTGCAGGCTGCCATGGACGCCGCCCGGAAGGCGGCGGAGGAGAAGCTTGCCCAGACGCAGGCGGCGGCAGAGAAGCGCCAAGAGGAACTGCAGGCTGCCATGGACGCCGCCCGGAAGGCGGCGGAGGAGAAGCTTGTCCAGATGCAGGCGGAAGCGGAGCGGCAGCAGGCAGAACTGCAGGCCGCCATGGACGCCGCCCAGAAGGCGGCGGAGGAGAAGCTTGCCAAGACGCAGGCGGATGCCCGCAGCCGGGAGACATCCCTGAAGGAGGCGGTCAAGGCGGCAGAGGACGACGCCTATCAGGCGCGCTACCGCCGTCGGGAGATTACCGCTGCCCTGAAGCGCGCGGAAGCTGCGCTCGAGACGACCCGTCAGGAGTTGGAGGACACCGCCGCCCGGGAACAGGCGGCCATAGCTCGGGAGCAGGCAGCCTTGCAGAAAGCGCAGGAGGAAGCTGCAGCCCGGGAGCAGGCAGAGGCGCGCGCCGCAGAAAATACACTGACCCGGAGAATTCTGGACGCCGTTTCCCGGCGCCGGGGTGAGAAAGACGATCAGGAAAGCGCAAATAAACTGTCATGAAAACGAAATGGATTTTTAAGCTGTTTAATATCCTTGCCATCGGACTGATTGTGGCATCGGTGCTGGTTTTGCTCACGGTGGTGCTGACGCCGGCGGGGCAGGTGCCTCAGATTTTCGGCTTCAGCGTTTTCCGGGTAATGACCGGCAGTATGGAACCGGAGATTCCTGAGGATTCCATGCTGTTGGTGCGAAAGACACCGCCGGAGGAGATCAAGGAGGGGGACGTGATTTCCTTCTTCTCCCCGGATCCGACGCTGGAGGGCGCGGTGAATACCCACCGGGTTCAGCGGGTGGAGCAGCACGACGGGGACATCTGGTTCACCACCAAGGGCGACGCCAACGCGCTGGAGGATTCCCGGTCGGTAAGCGGGCAGATGGTGGTAGGCAAGGTGGTGTTCGTGTCGGCGAAGCTGGGCAAGCTGGTTTCTCTGCTGTCCAATCCGCTGGTGTTCGGAACCATCATACTGGTGCCGCTGCTGGCGATTCTGCTGATGAACCTGTGGCGGGCGGTGCGGCTGGCATCGGATATTGCGAAAAAGGAAGAGGAAGAAGCGGTTCGTCAGGCGCTGGAGAGCATTCAGGCCAAGCGGGCAGCAGAAGGCGAAAAGGAAAACCAACAGGGAAACGCAACCTGAGGAGCTTCAGCGCGTTCCCGTAAGGAAGGCGGGGGATACCGGAATGGAAGAACAGAATCAGGACAACCGGTTTTCCGGTATGTCCCGTCAGGAGACGCTGCGGGAAGCACGTAGACAGATCTTCCACAGCGGTATGCTGGCGCTGGCGGCGCTGGTGGTCATTGCGGTGGCCTGCTACGCCTGGTTTGCCAGCAATAAGAGCGTGACCGGCAATGTGGGTACGGTTTCCGCGGGGGTGTACGGCTTTGAACTGGCCAGCATCGGGGGCAATGGAGCCTTTGACGCGGAGACACCCACGGACTATACGGTTCCGGAGGGACAGCCATGGAGCGGCCATGAAAAAGGCATCCACACCGCCGGAATGCAGGAAATTCACTGGAAAATGAGCAATGCCAGCAATCTGGGCAATGGAACCGGAGACAGCGGCATTCGCCCCGGTTCCAGCGGGAAACTGGAATTTTACGTGATCCCAAAGCAGGAAGGCGAAATCAACCTGACCTTCCGGCTGTCCATGATCCCCATGGGCAGTGACAGAAAGGCGCTGATGGACGAAACCGCCCAAAAGCTGCTGCACGGACATCTGCTGTTTGCTTATGCCTATACCATAGAAGACGGCGAAACCAAAAGTGACCTGATTAGTCTTGCGAGCAGCGAGTTCAAAATGAAAATTCCAAATGCCCAGTTGAATCAGGAAATTAAAGTGACACTGAACTGGTTCTGGCCTTATGAACTTAGCGATGCCAAAGGACACGCTCAGTACGGACCCACATTGACCAAATGGCTTCAGGAGAGTGATCGAACTGAGTGGTTCTATTATAATGACGACGCACCGGTGAGTGCCGAAGGCACATCGGAACGCCAACTCAGCGAATACTATGACAAGGCCGACCAGTATATCGGCGATCATGTGGACTGGGTCATCCTGCGGATGACCGCAGTCATGGAATAACGAAAATGCCGGTGAACAGCAGGGACAGGGAAAACAGACAAAATCTCTGATTTTTGCCTGTACCACCCCGCCGTCAGCCCCCACAGGGGAGGCAGGCGAAAATGCTTTCAACCGTATGTACAAAACAGGACAGGAGGTGTGCCCATGGCGGAAGAACAACAGACATCCGACAAAAGCCGCTGGCAGAAGCGGCAGCTGATTCTGGCGCTGGTGACCACGGCGCTGCTGGCGATTCTGGTGGGTACATTGGCGTGGCTGAATTATACCCGGACGCTGCAGACCATGACCAGAGTGTATATGCCCGTGCTGACCCTGCAGGGCGGCAAGGGGCAGAGTACGGCGGAAATCAATCTGGGAAATATCGACGTAACCAACGGTACCGAAAAGGTATGTGTGTTCAGCGTGGTGTCCACGGAGGATACGAATTTCATCCTCCAGCTGGCGCACACCACCAATATCCCTTTCACCTATTCCATTCACCCGGCAGTGTATTCGGAAACTCAGCCCAGTGGCACCTATGTTCAGGAGGGCAGCGGGTATTATAGCTATACCGACAGTAACACTCTTAGCGGAGGCTACCTGAATCAGGATACCAATACACAAATTGCCAATCAGGATAGGCACAGCACCACATACGGAGAATACAATTCTGTCCAAAAAAACGCCGAACCGCTGTACTGGCAGTCTACCAGCACCTCCATCACGGCGAAGGAGCAGAAATATTACGTGCTGAAGCTGAAATGGAATAATAATCTGGAAAACAACAAGGAAACGGACATGGTCTACCTGACGGTCAAGGATATGGGACCGGAATCCCAGAGCGCCGGCTGAGCCTGAGCGATCCTTGCGGAAACCAAACGGACAAAAAGGACGACAGCTATGAAAGATCAGATTTGGAAATGGATAAAGCGCTACGCCGTGACCATCTGGCTGGTGGCTGCGGTGATCGGGCTTGTGGCCGCGGGAACCTATGCGGCATACGTAAATTTTGATATTGTCAAGCGGGTCGTGTCCCTGGGGAAGGAAAACCGCACCTATTTCAGTTCCAACTACCTGTACCTTATGGACAAGAACGAGACGGACTACACCACCCGGCGGCTTTCCGGAACCCCCGTGAAAGAGGGGGACACCGTTACCGGCTACAATTTCACCGTACAGGTCTGCAACTACCTCTACGGAAACGAGGAACTGGTGAACCCAAAGAAGATCGACTATCAGCTTAAGGCCTCGTGGAAGGGTGACAAGATTCCGGAGAACGTCAAGGACATCACAGTTACGCAGGGGAGCACAACAGCTTCCTTTTTAGCAGAGGAAGGAAAACTGACTTTAAGCGGGACGCTGCCCGCCAATCAGGCAACCAAACAGGAATATACCTTCTTTGTTCCCGCCGCGCTGAAGGATACGGCGCAGCTGGAAATTGTAGTGGAACCGACGGATGCATCATCCTATTCCGCTACGAATCAGCAGAAGCTGGCGGCTGTGATTACGCTGGCGGAGCAGACCCCCAACCATACCTGGACGGGGCATTTCATTGACGACCCGACTTACCAGAACCAGGTTTCGGATTACGAGGGCTTTAACTATGAAATCAGCGGCAGCGGCAAGGGAACGGTGACCCTGACCTGGGATTCCAAGCTGACCATCAGCCCGTGGTTTAAGGATGACGCAGACGCGACCCTGAACAACACCACCTGCACCTTCGATGTCGATAGCAATAAGACCTCTGCCTACCAGCTTCAGTTCTACCGGGCAGACAATGAAGCATTCGATGCTCTCAGTTGGGATGATCTGGAGACTTGGGTTACTGTTACCTTCACAGCCGAGTGAAACCTGCGGGCTTTCGGGACAGCCGGAGCATTGCAAAACGGAAAAAGGTTGATGCGATATGAAAGCAATGAAAAATAGATGGGGAAAACGGCTGATTGCGGGGCTGCTGACGGTTGTCATGCTGTCCGGCATGATGCCTGCTGCTCTGGCGGATGAAGGGGAGCCGCAGGCTGTCGCCGAGACGACGGCGGCGCTGGA
>JAXEAK010000019.1:0-5029 GCA_034094395.1 Faecousia sp. | reverse complement strand
CAGAAATCAAAGGAGGAATCAAGTCTGGATGAAACTTGACACCAGTAGTTTAGCACACACGCAGTGGGAATGTAAATACCATATCGTATTTGCCCCGAAATATCGTCGACAAATCATCTACGGAAAGATAAAGCAGGACATCGGACAGATGATCCGAAAGTTGTGTGAGTACAAGGGCGTAGAGATAATCGAAGCAGAAGCGTGCAAAGATCATATCCATATGCTCGTGTCAATACCGCCCAAATATAGCGTATCACAGTTTATGGGGTACTTAAAAGGAAAGAGCAGCTTAATGATATTCGAAAAATATGCAAACCTAAAGTATAAGTATGGAAACCGACATTTCTGGTGCCGTGGATATTATGTGAGTACGGTAGGAAAGAACAGAAAGGCGATAGAGCAGTACATTCGCAATCAGCTATAGGAAGATTATACAGAAGATCAAATGTCCATAAAAGAGTATGTCGACCCGTTCACGGGTGAGCCAGTAAAAGAGGGCAAGTTAAAGTAAGCCCCTTTAGGGGCAGCCCGTGAAAGAAATGCGGTTGGCAGACCTTTCGACGGGCCTTTAGGCTCGGCCAGAAAAATGCCCTAAGGGGGCTAGTGCAAACCACCGGCACGGCCGGTGGTTATGATTCCCCAACAAATTCAAATCTTGGACCGTGATAGCCGTCCCGGTCTACGATTTCCGTCCACATGGCGGCGGGGCGAACCCACAGGCCGCGCTCGCCGTACAGGGCGCGGTACACCACCATCGGCTCCAGCGTTTCCGAATGGCTGGCAACGCCGATTACCTCATACAGGTTTCCTTTGAAATGCCGGTACGTTCCGGGTTTGATTTCCATGGTAGTTCCTCCTGAAAGAGAAGCGCCGGGGAAATTCCCCGGCGCATATTCGGATTAGCCGGTAGGCACACTGCCCCGGGTGGACAGCTCCAGCACAGCGTTGGTATCGAACAGACCGGCGAACTGGCTGGACTTGTGCTGCATATTCTCACCGGTGACCATCAGCCGGTTCTGACGGACATAGGTATCATTGATTTCCGTCAGAGGCGAGGTGTCGTTGGAAATGAAGTAGCGGAAACCGCTGGAGTACATCACCTGGAAGGCGTTGCTGTTGGCGCCGTACTCCGTCAGGCGGCTGGTCTTGGCGAACACAAAGGTGTCCACCGGGCCAATTACGTTCACCACCTGACTGGTCCAGCTCTGGAGATCCGCCTGAATCTGGGCGACGCTGAGCTTGCCGTAGGCATCATTCTTGTAGGTGTAGCAGGCGATGGTGTAGCCCTTATCCCGCAGGGCATTGGTGATTGCCTTGGCGCCGGCCACCTGCTCGTCGTAGTACTGCTGGCTGACGGTGCTGATGTAAGAGGTGTTGCAGCGGTAGCCGAAAACACCCTCGTGGCCGGTGACGGCCAGAATTGCCCGGGCGCCCTGATAGCAGAAGTCGGGATGCTCCGCGATGAAGTCCTCCAGAATGGGCACAAAGTCGTAGTTGCCCACCAGTGTCTGGCCGGAGGCGTCGATGTACTCGGCTTTGATGTCGCCGTTGGCATCCAGCACCAGCTTGTTGGCAAAGCCGTCGCCCTTGGCATCGGGATTGCCGTCGCCGTCGCCGTCCACCATGTAGGCAAAGTAGTTGACCATGGTTTCCGTGAGCATGACAGGCTTCTTACCCTCCGGCAGCATAATGGACTTGACCATGAACTTCTCATTGCCGTCCAGATCGGCCTGGGCGGAGACAAAGCTGTCAAAGTCCACCAGCACATAGCCGTTGTTGTAAAGCTGGGTCAGAATTTTGGAGAATTCGCCGGTGGTGACGAAGTTCTTGTTGTAGCTGCCGCCCAGCTCCGCATCCTGCTTGGCGCGGGTCATGTCCTCAATCAGCACATGGAAGCTCAGGTTGGGAATCAGGGTGGGATCCTTATATTCCACCAGAGAGTTCTTGGCGGTTTCAAACTCCGCACGCTTGGCGGCAATTTCCGGGTACTTGGTCAGGTCGCCGATGGACTCCAGCTTGGCGATGGCCTCGTCATAGTTGTATCCGGCGGCCAGCTCCTCGGCCTCCTTGACGATCAACTCGCTCTGGGCAGCCTGCTGCTGCTCCGCACTGATGGAGGCATCCAGCTGGCTCTGCTGATTCTGCTTCTCGATTCTTCTGCGGTCAATCATATTGGACAGCGAGCCAATGACAAAGGTCAGTACAAGAATCAGGCACACGCAGGTCAGCAGGGGAGGCAGGTAAACCTCCTTGAAGATCTGGGAGCGGCTCTTTCTGCGGCGGCGGCGGGGATTGTCGGGATCCACCGGTTCCTCCTGCAGCTCCTTGTGAAGCAGGGGGCCGAAGTACAGATCGAAAAATCTGCCGAATACATTGGGCATTTTCAGCTTTGGCAGCTTCACGTGCTTGCGGGGCTTGCGGGTTTTGCGCTGGGTGTCGGATTCCGGCGCTTCCTCATCCTGCCCGGCTTCCGGGTCATCCTCTTCGTAGTCGTAGGACTCCGATCCATCCTGCTGGTATTGCTCCGGGTCGTCATAGGAAGCGTCTTCCTCTGCGTAGGTATCCGGAGACTGCGCGTCCGCATCCTCCGGCACCCAGTCATCCTCCTCCGGCTCGGGCTGCCGGTCCTGCGTCTGCTGCGGTTCTTCCGGCTCCAAACCCATGTTCAGAAAATCGTCCAGATCCCCGTCAAAATCAAAATTGCCGTCGTCAGCCGAATCCTGGGGGGAGGAAAAAGCCTCGTCCCGGGGAGCTGCCTTATCGTCAAACGCCGCGTCGTCAGAGTTGGCGTCATAGCCGTAAGCTTCATCGAAGTTGAAATCAATGTCAAAATCTTTCCTGGCCATTGGTACATCCCTACCTTCATGGTATAGTCATTGATATTCTACCATTGTCAGTTGAAAAAAGCAAGAACATTTGGCACAATTGCAAAAAAAACCGGAAGCCGTTGGGAGGAGCGGACTGTGGTTCTTGCAAAAAAGGCACAAATATGGTACAATTTCCAGAAATCCAAACCAATGCAGGGAAGGGAAGGGAAGAATTATGGAGAAAATTACCAGCTTTACCATTGATCACATCCGGCTCCAGCCGGGGCTGTACGTCTCCCGGAAAGACAGGGTGGGCGCGGAAACCGTTACCACCTTCGACCTGCGGCTGACCAGCCCCAATGAGGAGCCGGTGATGAACACTGCCGAGGTGCATACCATCGAGCATCTGGGCGCAACCTACCTGCGGAATGATCCGCAGTGGAAGGATCGGGTGCTGTATTTTGGCCCCATGGGCTGCCGGACAGGGTTTTATCTGCTGCTTTCCGGGGATTATGAATCCAGAGAGATTGTTCCTCTGGTACGGGACTGCT
Source organism: Faecousia sp. (assembly GCA_034094395.1). Classification (GTDB taxonomy): domain Bacteria; phylum Bacillota; class Clostridia; order Oscillospirales; family Oscillospiraceae; genus Faecousia. The sequence continues at coordinate 1,671 of JAXEAK010000019.1, read as the reverse complement.
TCCGGTTCATCCGGGACTACCGGGGCGAGGTGCCGGGAGCCAGCGCGAAAGATTGCGGCAACTACCTGGACATGAATCTGCCCATGGCGAATTACTGGGGCGCGCGGTACGCCGCATTGCTGGAAACCATTGACGAATCCCGGCTGGTGTATCCGGGAGAATCCTGATGCTGGTATAAGGAGGCAATTATGACAAAACTCGGCATTATCGGCGCCATGCAGGTGGAAGTGGAGATCCTGCTGCATGCGATGGAGAATCGGACGGTTCGTACCGTGGCGGGCAGCGAATTTCATGCCGGAACCCTGTCGGGACTGCCGGTGGTGGTGGTGCAGTGCGGCGTGGGCAAGGTGAACGCGGCGCTGTGCGCCCAGATTCTGTGCGACTGTTTCGGCATCACCCATCTGGTGAACACGGGCATTGCCGGTTCCCTTAGCGCGAAGCTGGACATTGGCGATCTGGTGGTGAGCGAGGACGCCATGTACCATGACTTTGACTGCGTGCATTTCGGCTATCCCTTTGGCCGGGTGCCCGGCATGGAGGTCACGGCCTTCCCGGCGGACGAAACACTGAAAAAACTGGCCTTTTCCGCTGCCCAGACGGTGAACCCGGGGCACGCGGTGCTGGGCAGAATTGCCAGCGGCGACCGGTTTGTGGCGGAAAAAAGCGTGAAGGCGGCCATTCTTGCCGCAACGGGCGGCCTGTGCACGGAGATGGAGGGCGCGGCCATTGCCCAGACGGCTTACCGCAACGGCGTGCCCTTTGTGATTCTCCGGGCGATTTCCGACAAGGCGGACGACAGCGCCCAGATGGACTATCCCACCTTTGAACGCATTGCGGCGCACCGCTGTGCCGAGGTCACCCAGCTTCTGGCGCAGCGTCTGGCCTGACTCCGGGAAAATCCCTTGACTTTCCCGGCTTTTCGGAATAAAATAAGAAAAGACCGGGGAGGGGATTGCTATGTCCATTACGATTGAATATCTGTGGAAGGATCGAAGACGCCGCCTGGGGCTGCCTCTGAGCTTTACGCGCTACAAGCTGTCGGAGGATCGTCTGTTCATATCGGAGGGCTTTCTGAACATCCGGGATGATGAGGTGCTTCTGTATCGCGTCCGGGACATTGACACCCGGCGCAGCCTGTGGCAGCGGCTGTTCGGAGTGGGCACCGTGACGGTGATGTCCTCGGATAAGACCAGACCGACGCTGGTGCTGAAGAATATCAAGGATCCTGTAATGGTCAAGGAACTGATTCACCGTCAGGTGGAGGAGATGAAGATTCAGCGCCGGGTTCGCTTCGGTGAGATTACCACCACCGATGCCGACGGCGACGGAGAGCCGGACGAGGATTTTGACAACTGATATTTCGGCTCCTGCCCTTTGGCAGGAGCCGTCAGACTGTCGAAAATCCCCTTCGGGGCTTTCCGACAGGATTTTGCAGTCTGCCGCGCGCACGCATTGTGCGTCTGCAGCGCACAATGCGCACACTTGCAGCCTGAGATGTATTTTCTGCCAGGTACACGCCCCGGCAGAAAATGGATTTTATTTTGTTTGCCGCTGTTGCGGCAAATTCTGCGAAGCTTTTTCTACACGCTGTCGGCTCCTGCCCAGTTGCAGGCGCCGGAGTTTTTTGTGTTTGATTAAAAATTAAAAACACGACGCGTTAACCCGCCAGGA
>JAXEAK010000018.1:0-12368 GCA_034094395.1 Faecousia sp. | reverse complement strand
CACTCGCCGCTGGCGACCGCCTTCGCCGCGGCGGCGGCAAAATCGGGATAGTCACAGCTGTCGGCGGTATAGGTGCCGCAGTCCTTCACATCGTAGCCCAGCGCTACCAGATGGGCAACCATCTTATTCTTCAGCGCCAAGGCGCCGTGGTCACAGCCAATGGAAATTTTCATTGCAGACATCCTCCTCAGTAAAGTTTACATAACATATCCGCCGCTGACGCCCAGAACCTGTCCGGTGACAAATTCCGCATCGGCCAGAGCCACGATCATCCTCGCCACATCCTCAGGCGTGCCATTGCGTCCCAGAGGGGTCTCCTGCGCCAGCTCTGCCAGAACCTGCGGCTCCACGTTGGCGCACATATCCGTCAGGATCACCCCGGGGGCAACGCAGTTGACCCGGATGCCGCTGGGGCCCAACTCCTTGGCCAGCGCCTTGGTCAGGGCAATCACTGCGCCCTTGGTGGCGGAATACGCCGCCTCGCAGGAGGCGCCCACCTGTCCCCACATACTGGATACGGTGACGATACTGCCCCGGTGCGTCCGGAGAAAGGCGGGCATGGCGGCGTTGACGCAGTGGTAAATGCCCTTCACGTTTACGTCGAACAGTCTGTCCCACTGGGTTTCAGCCATATCGGACAGAAGGCCATACCAGCAGATCCCGGCGTTGCACACCAGCGTGTCCACCTCCGGAATCCGGGAAAAGGCGGCCTGCACCGCCGCGCCGTCGGCGACGTCACAGCAAATGGGCACAGCTCCCGTTTTCTCCGCCACAGACCGGGCGGCTTCGTGGTTTTTCTCGTACAGGAAATACACCCGGTCTCCCCGGGCAGCAAACTGCGCCACGGCTGCAGCGCCGATGCCCCGGGAACCGCCGGTAATGACCACCGTCCGCATTATCCCCGCCTTCTGGGGCGGCTGTTGTTGCGATGGTCGGCGTACTGCTTGATGCCGGAGAGCTTGCTGTCGGATTCCGTCATGAAGGCCTTCAGCTTTTCCTCAAACAGCTGGTCAGCGGTTTTGGGCGCGGCGGGCTGCACCGGTGTACGCTGCTGCTGAGGACGGCCGCCGTCCCGGCTCTGATCCCGGCGGGGCGCAGAATTGCGGTAGCCCGGCTTTCCGGAATCCCGTTTTGGCTCCAGGCGCTTGATGGACAGGTTGATCTTTCCGTTGTCGGTGCCGATGACCATGACCTTTACGTCCTGCCCCTCTGTCAGGTGCTGATGAATATCGCTGACGTAGGCGTTGGCTACCTCAGAAATATGTACCATGCCGGTCTTGTTGTCCGGCAGGGACACAAACGCGCCGAAATTGGTGATGGACTTGACTTTGCCTTCCAGTACGGTTCCTACGGTTAACTCCATATATGCTCTGCTTCCTCCATATGTGATGGCATTCCCTGCCTGAATGACGTTTTAATTGGCAATTGATTTTATTCCGGATGGATCAGCACGGTGTCCGGATTCACAAGGCCCAGTTCCTCCCGGGCAATCTGCTGAATGCTCTGCACGGAGCCGATGTTCGCGATTTTGTCCTTCAGATCGGCATTTTCGCCCTCCATGGCCGCCGCCTGCTCCTGCTTGGTCAGGGTCTCGGCCTGAATGCCGTTGTGCACCCACCGCAGGGCGACCAGCGCTGCGATGGAACACAGGATCAGCACGATTAGTGCCACCTTCAGCGCGTTGGGCGCGGAGCGCAGCTTTACTTTTACCTTTCCGGTCTTGAATTCTTTCATGGGTAGTACCTCTGCGCCGCTGCCGGCGCTGCTGAATATGGGTTTGCTTTATTGTAACCCATTTTTTTGCAGATGCAAACAAAATTTTTGGAAAATCGAAAAATTTTTTCACCGGAAGCCACACAAGCCGAAGCGCTGCGGCAAAACACCGCCAAAAGCCGCTGAAAACCGGGCGCAGCCAGCGCCCCACAGTGCTCTCCCAGACCAGTCCTCCGGTTAGAAGCGCGAAGCTGAAGCCGGCGCGGATGTCCCCGGCGCAGACCCCGAAGCTTAAGTAGATCCACGCAAGCGCTGCTGAGATCAGGAAAATTCCGTCGGAGAGCAGGGTATGCCGGGGGCGAAGCGGCCGGAGAAAGCCGTAGATGACCCCCAGCGCCGCTCCAAGCGTCAGAGCGCAGGCCATGCGGTATGCCGCGACTGCCGGAGTCATCGGAAGAGCCTGCGCCAGCCGCTCTGCCGGGGTTCCTCATAGGAAAGGGCGCTGATGGAGCCGTCCACGGCCACCTGCCCGCCCTCCAGCGACAGATTTTTCAGCTGAAGCTGCTGCCCCTGAACCACCAGAAGCCCCAGCGAGGTCTGCAGAACCACGGTGCTTTCATCAAAGCTGACCACTTCCGTCACGCCGGTCATGGTCAGGTTTCTGCGTTCGTTCATCTGGAGCTTGTGGGGCAAGTGCTCCTCTGCCATGGCGCTCCCTCCTTTGCTCTTTACCCTATGCGCAGGACGTGGCAGATATGCAAAAGGGCGGGTCATTGACCCGCCCCTGCAATACTGACTCCGGCCGCCGATATCCAGCGTACCCAATGGTGTAACGATTACAGAACGCCTTATGCACGCGCTGTCAGCGGCGGCTCTGTCGCCTTAGAATTCGCACTTCTTTGCGATGTAGTCCTTCAGCTCGCTGATGGGAATCCGAACCTGCTCCATGGTGTCCCGGTCACGGACGGTGACGCAGTTGTCGGCAGGGGTGTTCTCGTCACCCACGGTCTGGAAGTCCACGGTGATGCACAGCGGCGTGCCGATCTCGTCCTCCCGGCGGTAACGCTTGCCGATGGAGCCGGCATCGTCGAAGTCCACCATGAAGTCCTTCTTCAGCATCTTGTAGATTTCCTCGGCCTTGGGGCTGAGCTTCTTGGACAGAGGCAGCACGGCGGCCTTGAAGGGGGCGAGGAAGGGATGCAGATGTAGCACGGTACGGATGTCGGGGTTGCCCTTCTTGTCCACGCCCACCTGCTCCTCGTCGTAAGCTTCGCACAGGAAGGCCAGCGCCACCCGGTCGCAGCCCAGAGAAGGCTCAATAACGTAGGGGATATAGTGCTCGTTCTTTTCCTGATCGTAGTATTCCAGGCTCTTGCCGGAAGCCTCCTGATGGCGGCCAAGGTCATAATTGGTGCGGTCGGCAATGCCCCACAGCTCGCCCCAGCCGTTGCCGAAGGGGAACTGGTACTCGATGTCGGTGGTAGCACGGGAGTAGAAGGCCAGTTCCGCAGGCTCGTGATCCCGCAGCCTCAGGGAGTCTTCCTTGATGCCCAGAGAGATCAGCCAGTTCTTGCAGAAGTCCTTCCAGTAGGCGAACCACTCCAGATCGGTGCCGGGCTGGCAGAAGAATTCGCACTCCATCTGCTCGAATTCCCGGGTGCGGAAGGTGAAGTTGCCCGGAGTGATCTCGTTGCGGAAGGCCTTGCCCACCTGACAGACGCCGAAGGGAAGCTTCTTGCGGGTGGTACGCTGGATGTTGGCAAAGTTCACAAAAATGCCCTGAGCAGTTTCCGGACGCAGATACACGGTGGAAGAGGTGTCCTCGGTGACGCCGATCTGGGTCTTGAACATCAGGTTAAACTTACGGATGGGGGTAAAATTATGCTTGCCGCAGGTGGGGCAGACCACATCCTCATGGGCAGCGATGAAGGCGTCCATCTCCTCAAAACTCATGGCGTCCACATTCACGCCCTTGCCGGACTCGGCGGTCTCGATGAGCTTGTCCGCTCTCTGCCGGGAGCCGCAGCCCTTGCAGTCGACCAAAGGATCGGAGAAGTTGCCAACGTGGCCGGTGGTGACCCAGGTGGTGGGGTTCATCAGGATGGCGGCGTCCAGGCCCACGTTATAGTCGGATTCCTGCACGAATTTCTTCAGCCAGGCCTTCTTCACGTTGTTCTTGAACTCCACGCCCAGAGGGCCGTAGTCCCAGGCGTTGGCAAGACCGCCGTAGATCTCGGAGCCGGCATAGACGAAGCCCCGATTCTTGCAGAGGGTAACGATCATGTCCAGAGTCTTTTCACTGTTCTTCATGGTATTTCCTCCAAGTTTTCTGGTTATTTTTGTCTTGAACGTTTATTATACAGGGGATTTTCCCGTAAATCAAGAGGGAAAAGGCGATTTTGCGGCAGCCGCAGAGAACTCGGCTCCCCCAAGGGGAAACCGGGGGTCATTCCGCATACCGGAAATCCTCCCCCAGATCGGCGATCATTTTCTCATAAACCATATCGCTCAAGGCCACGGTATTCATGCCGGCGTAGGTTTCCGGCGGGATGACCTCCACCAGATGCAGTTCCACGTCGGTGTGGCGCAGGTGCTTCAGATTTTTGAAGATCTGCCGGGTGTTCTGAATGGTGCACACCACAATGGGCACATTGGTTTTCTGAGCGATTTTGAATACCCCCGGGCGGAAGGGATGGAGTTTTCCGTCCTTGCTGGTGTAGCCCTCGGGGAAGGCGCACACGGATACCTTGTCCTCTTTGATGAGCTGAATGCACTTGAGGATGGACTTCAGTGCCTGCCGGTCGTTGTCCCGATCGATGGGCTGGCAGAGAATCTTGTGCATGAAAGCGCCGATGAAGGGCAGCTTGTAATTTTCCTTTTTGGTCAGGAACGCCAGCTGACTTTTGCGGAAGCAGTGGAGCACGATGCCCGGATCCGCCACAAACAGGTGGTTACACACCAGCAGAAAGCGCCCATCCCTGGGGGTGTTTTCCAGACCCTTTGTGCGAATCCGCACCCGCACCAGCTGAATCAGCGCCTCGATGTAGACGTGCATAACCGCCCGGTAGAACGGGCTGTCCTCCTCCTGCGGCTTTTTCAGGTCTACGATTCCGCACACAATGCACAGAAAGACCAGTGCCAGCAGAAACAGCCCCAGAAAAATCCCCGCAAACAGTACCGGCAGCGTCCAAAGTGCCCAGTCCATGCAGACAAACAGCACGCAGGACAGGATAAGCGACGCCCCGGCGATGGATTTTAACAGCATAAAATTCCCCCAACTCAGATAATATGGGTATTATACTCTGTTTTTGGCGGCAAAACAAGGCAGAATACTCACCAAAGAGTTTTTTCGTCCGGGGCTGGAAATTGGGACAATCAACTGCTATAATGCGGATATCAACAATCTTGGAGGAATGCGCCGTGAAGCGAACAAAGTATCTGCCCCTGACCGCCCTGCTCCCGGGTGCCCTCTGCCTGTGCCTGCGGAGCCTTCTGTACCGCACGGCGGTGGATGATACGGGACTGCTGAAGACCGGCACCGTGCTGGAAGGGAGCGTGTATCTCCTCACGGCGCTGTCGCTGGCGCTGCTTGCGGTGCTGGCTTGGAAGAACGAAGCCCTGCCTTCCATACCCTGCGTTGCCGCTTTGGGGCAACTGGCGGGCGCCGTAGGCATCGGCTGGACGGTCGCGCGATACCCCGGGGAAATGCCCGGCGTGCTGGGGACGCTATGGAGGCTGTCCGGCGCTGTGGCGGCGGTGTGCCTTGTGTGGACGGCAATCTGCGACTATCAGCAGAGGAAGCCCCATTTCCTGACCCGGCTGGCGCCCTGCCTGTTCTATCTGGTGCAAATGCTGGACAATTACCGGGGCTGGAGCGGACAACCCCAGCTGCAAAGCTACCTGTTTGACCTGCTGGCCACCATAGCCATGGCGCTGCTGGCCTACTATCGCACCGCTGCTGACGTTGGGCTGGACAAGCCCCGGATGCGGCGCTTTACGGCGCTGGCGGCGGGCTTTTTGTGCCTGAGCGCCGCCCTGACGGCAAAGACCCGGCCTCAGTATCTGCTGTGCGTCCTGTGGGCGCTGACCAGCCTGTACAGCCCAAAACCAGAGAAGGCGGAATAATGTGATGTTTTTACCGGAATTCATTCTTAATTGTATAAACCTGTTGGAAAATGCGGGCTTCGCCGCCTACGCCGTGGGCGGATGCGTCCGGGACGCCTGTCTGGGACTGACACCCCACGACTATGACCTGTGCACCAGCGCAACGCCCCCGCAGACGGAGCAGGTCTTTCGGGACTACCGTCTGGTTCTGGCAGGGGAAAAGCACGGAACCGTCACCGTGCTGACGCCGGGCGGGCCGGTGGAAATCACCACCTTCCGCACCGAGGGCGGCTACCGGGACAACCGGCATCCGGACTGGGTGAAATTTGTACCGGATGTGGAGTGGGATCTTGCCCGGCGGGATTACACCGTCAACGCCATGGCCTATTCCCCCACCCGGGGCTTTGCCGATCCCTTCGGCGGGCGGGAGGATTTAAAAAACCACATCCTCCGGGCAGTGGGAGAACCGGAAACCCGATTCCGGGAGGATTCTCTTCGGATTCTCCGGGGTGTCCGCTTTGCTGCCTGCTACGGCCTGACGCCGGAAGAACATACCCTGCAGGCCATGCTTTCCCAGATGCATCTCATGGAAAATCTTGCCCGGGAACGGGTATATGACGAATTATGTAAACTTCTTCTTGTGACAAAAGCGGAGGACATCACCCGGTTTGCCCCCATTTTGGCAGCGGTGATTCCGGAACTGTCCCCCATGATCGGCTTCGACCAGCACAGTCCCCACCACGCCTATGATCTGATTACCCACACGGCTCATGTGGTGGAAGGCGTCCCGGCGGAACTGCCTCTGCGGTGGGCGGCGCTGCTTCACGACACCGGAAAGGTGACGACCTTTACCCGGGACGCCACGGGGCGGGGACATTTTTACGGTCACGCCAAGGACAGTGCCCGGATCGCGGACACCGTTCTGCGCCGGCTGAAAGCCCCGACCGCCCTGCGGGAAGAGGCGGTGACTCTAATAGAAAAGCACATGACCCGGCTCCAGCCGGACAGGAAGCTTTTGCGCCGGCAGGTATCCAGACTGGGCTTTCCTATGGTGGAAGCGCTGCTTTCCCTGCAGCAGGCGGACATGGGCAGCAAGGGCACCGGCGAGGATGACGGGCAGGATACGTTTGCTGCGGTTCGCGCTCTGCTGGAAAAATTGCGGCAGGAGGACGCCTGCCTGAGTCTGAAGGATCTGGCAGTGAACGGAAACGACCTGATTGCCATTGGCTTTCAGGGGAAGGCCATCGGCGCGTGCCTGAACGCCCTGCTGGAGCAGGTGCTGGAGGAGCGGCTGCCCAACGAAAAGGAAGCCCTGCTCGGCGCAGCCGCGGGCTTTGACAGGAGGTAACCTATGAAAAAGAGACTTTTTGCCCTGCTCCTCGCCCTTGGACTGCTGCTCAGCGGCTGCGGGGAGGTTCGTTCCTCCGTAGTCCCTGCCGGGGACGGTCTGACCGTCTGGTTTCTGGATGTGGGGCAGGCGGACTGCGCCCTGCTGGAATGCGGCGGGGAATATCTGCTCATCGACGGCGGGAATCGGGATGACAGCCAGCTGGTGGTGTCCTTTCTGGAGCAGCAGGGCGTGCAGGAGCTTTCTGCCGTGGTGTGCACCCACGCCCATGAGGATCATGTAGGCGGATTGCCGGCGGTGCTGGCGGTGTATCCGACGAAGGCGGTGTACGCCCCCACGAAGACCTATTCCTCCAAAATTTTCGATAAATTCGTCTACTATACCGACCAGCAGGGGCTGGAAATTACCATTCCCGCGCCGGGAGATCAATTCTCTCTGGGGGAAGCCGTTGTCACCGTGCTGGGGCCGGTGAAAGCCTATGCGCAGACCAACGATGCCTCCATCGTCCTGCGCGTTGATTACGGTGAAACCGGCTTCCTCTTCACGGGGGATATGGAAACGGATGCGGAAAACGATATGCTGGACTACTGGGAAGGGAAGACGGACTGGCAGACGGATGTGCTGAAGGTAGGGCATCACGGCTCCAATACTTCCACCGGCTACCGTTTCCTCAACGCGGTCAGCCCGGCGTACGGGGTGATCAGCGTGGGAAAGGACAATGACTACGGCCATCCCCACGCGGAGCCGCTGTCCCGTCTGAAGCAGGCTGGCGTTACCATCTTGCGCACCGACGAACTGGGAACCGTTCAGGCCGTTTCCGACGGCAAAGAGGTCACCTTCACCTGGGACAAGCAGTCCGCCAATCCGGAAAACGCGGAAGCGGCGGAGCAGGTGTTCATCGGAAATAAAAATTCCAAAAAGTTCCATACCCCGGACTGCGCCAATCTGCCCTCGGAGAAAAACCGGGTAGAATTCGGCTCCTATCAGGAGGCCATTGACGCAGGCTTCTCCCCCTGCGGCAGCTGTCTTGGATAAAAGAGAAATGTCATTGTGAGCCAGCAACCCTGACCCGCAATGACATTTTTTGTTTAATGGGGCATGTATACGTTGATATCCACGTTTCCGTTAATGCCGGGCACCCTGCCGGTGTTTGTCCACTGCCACATTTCCACCTTCCAGGGGTAGGTCATGCGATCCTGATACAGTGCCAGCCAGAAGGGATATTCCTCCAGCTCGCTCAGGCAGTACAGGTTTTCCGACTGGTGCCAGTTAAAGTAGATCATAGGCTGGAAGCCCATCTTTTCCATCTGTCCGCAGAAGTGCAGCTGAATGTCCGTCAGCGTCCGCTGATCCATATTTCTGGTTCTGGCATCCTCGGCGGGAATTTCCCAGTCCAGCACGATGGGCATATCCAGCGTCACGTCCGCCAGCATATCCAGAATGAACTGGATTTCCTCGTCGGTCTCCCGGATATCCAGTGCCTGAGAGAAGAAATAGGCGCCGATTTTCAGCCCGGCGTCCTTCGCGTTCTGCAAATTCTGCCTGGCATATTCGTCCTCCACCAGCTTGCCGCTGCCGTAACCCCGGTAACCCAGGCGGATGATGGCAAAATCGATACCGGAGCGCTTCACCGCCTGCCAGTCGATATCTCCCTGATGGGCGGATACATCCACGCCGGGGAAGCTGTCCACATTCTGCAGCAGCAGGTAATTGTGGCGGTTGTACTGGAAGTCAAAGCGTCCGTAAGGGTTGCGATCCGGCGGAATCGTCGGATTTTCCGGCTCTTCCTCGGGAATGGTCGGCTCCAGAATAGGAGCCTCCGCAGGGGTGGATTCCGCCTCGGCATGGAAATCTTTCAGAGATTCCGGATCCTCATCCCGGGTCATGTAGGGCAGACTGGCAATCAACACCGCTGCCAGCACGATCCCTGCAAGCACAGCGAGAATACCCATGACGTGCTCCGGGCGCAGACGCCGGCGCTTACGCAGAGCGTTCAGCATGGTTTCCTCATCCGGGTAGTCCTCCCGGGTCTTTGGTTTCTCCGGCAGCTTCAGAGAGCCCACGCGCTCCGCCCCCCTTTCACAGGAATTTCCTCGACACAGTATAACATATTTTCCCCCGTTCGCCAAGAGGGTAATTCCGCTTAAGGAAATCTTAAACAATCCGTAAACTTTCCCCGTATCGTGTTGCATTCTGCCTGCTTTGCAATATAATATGCTCAAGATTTAATTTCTTGGCAAAGGTGATTTTCTTATGAACAGCATTGGCAGTTGGTTCCGGCAGTTTACCGCACGGCTGGGTGCGGGCCTGCGCCGGTTTATGGCGGGACGCTACGGAACGGATAAGCTGAATATGGTGATTCTTTGCGCGGGTCTGGCCGCAAGTCTGCTGTCTGTGTTTGTCCGGTACCCGCCGGTGAATCTGCTGCTGTTTGTGCTGAGCTACGGGCTGATGATTTGGGCGATCTGGCGCAGTCTGTCCCGGAACACCTATAAGCGCTATCAGGAAAACCGGAAGTTTCTGCAGTTCACCGGTCGGCTGAAGGATCGGCAGAACCGCTATTTTGACTGCCCCAAATGCCGCCAGATGGTTCGGGTGCCCCGGGGCAAGGGAAAAATCTCCATCACCTGTCCCCGGTGCCATGAGAAATTCATCCGGAAAACATAAGAAAACAGCAAAGACGCTCCCCGGTTCCTGCGAACCGGGGAGCAATTGCTTATTCTGTTAATTTTTGCTGTCCTTGATCGCAGCCTGTGTCGCTACAATCCATGGTGGGGGAATTTCCCCCCGAAACCATGATTTTTGTGGCCTGCTTGCGTTTTCCTTCCAGGGTGCAGCGCAGCGGCTTGTCCGGATCGTCATTGAACCGCAGATACCAGTCAAAGCTGTCCGGATGTACAACGATTTTCGCAACAAAGGCTTCAATCACCGATTCCGGCACATTCTGCCCTTCGTCAATGTGGGTATAACGCTCCAGCGCATATTGAAGAACGGTCAGCTTTTCTTTGTAGTTGGCGATGGGTTTGGGCTTTACCTGCTGGGAAAGCATTTCAATTTCTTTTTGAAGCTGCTGCATCTGAGGTTCCAGTTCGGCGCACTTTGTTCGGAACAGTTCCCGGCTCAGATCCCCCTCGGCCCGCATCTCGATGTAGTTGTCCATTTTCTTCGAGAGGCGAGCCAACTCACGCTGCTTGGCTGCAATCAGTGCTTCTGCACTCCGCTTTTCGGTGCTTTCTTCGTTATAACTTTCCAGAATGGAATTTGCAAGAGCCAATACCTTGTCCTTTTCTGCAAGATAATCCCGAAAAATCAGATTCGCCATCATCTGCAGCCTCCATTCGGGAATCATGGGAGAGCGGCAGATGCCTTCCAGAGGAAGACCTTTCTTCTTTCGGCTCTCATAGGAACCTGTGCGCACAGAGGCATAACACTGATAGGCATTGCCGGGCTGCCTGTCCGCCCGATCCCATCGGCGGGTATTAAAGGTATGACCGCACTCGCAGATCAGGAGCTTTCCCCACACGGTTGTCCTGGGTTTCTTTCCCTTTGCTCTGGGACCTTCATTCAAATTTTTACATTCTGTCCGTTTCTGTGCCATGATACGCTGCACCCTTTCAAATTCTTCTTCGGTTACAATAGGTTCATGTCTTCCCTGTACCTGCGTGAGTTCCATCTCCCCGTAATTTTTTACTTTCTTCTGCTTCAGATAGTCAGGTGTGTATTCTTTGTGGTAGGTCAGGATTCCACAATAGAATGTGTTTTTGAGAATGTGGGAAATTACAGTGGGATGCCAGCTATTCATGCCCTGAGAAGTTTTTCGACCTCTGCGTTCCAGTTCATCCTTAATCTTGCTCAGACCCCAGCCATCCAGATACAGATCAAATATCAGCCGGACAGTTTCTGCCTGCTCCGGATTGATGACAAAGTCCACTTCCTTTGTTTTATCCGGCAGAATCTGCTCAACTCGGTCATACCCCAGAATATTGCCGTTACCATAGTACACACCGTTATTCATAGAGGTCTGCTGTCCGCTCTTGACGCGGACGGAAGTCTTACGGCTTTCGTCCTGCGCCAGCGTTGCCATGATGGTGAGCCGAAGCTCACCATCACCGTCAAAGGTTTTGATGCCGTCGTTTATGAAGTACACCTCCACACCATGCTCTTTCAGCATTCGGGTATACTGCAAAGTATCCACCGTGTTTCTGGCGAACCGGGATACCTCGCGGGTTAGGATCATGTCAAACCTGTGCTTTTTTGCATCTTCCATCATCCGCATAAACTCTGGCCGTTTCTCGGCGGATGTACCGGTAATGCCTTCATCAATATACCGTTCCACCAAAGTCCATTCCGGGTGCAAATCCAGCAGAGGCTTGTACCAATCTAACTGGTTTTCCAAAGCCGAAATCTGGGCTTCATGTTCCGTGGAAACCCGGGCATAGATGACAATTTTGCGTTTCAAATACTCCATGGAATAGGGAATCACGCTGCTCCCTCCTTTTCGTCTAAAATTGTAAATTTGGAAAGATCCACGATATCCGCATAGTCCCTCAAAATGTTGCGGAACATTTCTGCGGAGATTTCGCCATCCTTATGAAGCTGCTCAATCAGTTTCAGCGCGGCGAAGTAATGATCGGGGGTATACTCTGTACTCATTTTACGCAATATGCTGTCCTCCTGCAAATGTGCCGCTTATCGGGACTGTTCCCGTTTGCGTTTTTTCTGATAGTCGGACAGCAGCTTCAGGATGGTTTCCTGAATCCGCACGGTGCTGTAAGATTTGGGAAAGAACTGCCGCAAATCATCCACCCGGAAGCTGATTTTTTCCTGCTGGTTGGCCTTAGGTTCCCGGAGAATTTCAAAGATTTTGTCCATATTCAATTCCCCGGACTGGCTCAGCTTTTTCATCTGGATGGCTTGGGAGAGAGACGGGGTGCAGTCTTCGCTCTCCATGGTTTCCAGCAAATCCTGCTGCTCCTGTTGGGTCAGATAGGACAGCTCTACCGCAGGAGTCAGGGCGATTTTTCCGGCATCCACCATGCTGAGAATTTGGGGAATCAATTCTGTCAGACGGATGTACCTGTGAATCTGTCGCTCACTATCTGTCCCGGCTTCACTAAGCTGACTGACGCTCCACTTCTCGCCAAGTTGGCGAGAAGTTCCCTGATGGCTCAGGGCGTCCATTTTCAGCTTATATGCAAAAGCT
>JAXEAK010000017.1:0-4542 GCA_034094395.1 Faecousia sp. | reverse complement strand
GAGAGCCTGTACGTCGCTTCCATCGTCTCCGACATGGCCAAGGAAGGCAAGACCGCTGTTGACTGGCTGGCTTCCCAGAATAAGGACGTCTACAATGTGATCCACATTCAGGGTGTCATGGGCTCCGCCGCTCAGATCGGCCGTTCCGGCGCGCTGGACGAGATGGTCGCCGCCAACGACAACTGGAATATCGTCACCCAGCAGACCGCTGAGTGGAACGCCGAGAACGCACAGCAGATTGTGCAGGCCGTCATCGACTCCGGTAAGGAATTCAACGTCATCTACGCGGAGAACGACGACATGGCCAAGGGCGCCGTTGCCGCTCTGGATGCTGCCGGCATTACCCACGGTGTGGACGGCGACGTGATCGTCATGGGCTTCGACTGCAACAAGTGGGCTCTGGAAGAGCTGCTGAAGGGCAACTGGAACTACGACGGTCAGTGCAACCCCTTCCAGGCTGGCTACATCACCGAGATCATCAAGGGTCTGGAAGCCGGTCAGGCTCCCGCCGAGAAGGTCGTCATCATGGACGAGAAGGGCTTCGATGCGAAGACCATCACGCAGGCGGATGTGGACACCTACGGCATCTGATTTCCGACTACTTCGGAAACTGACTGACTAAGTGATACCCTGGGCACGCGGTTCGGCGCATCCTGCCGCACCGCGTGCCTTTACGGTACGGGAAAGAATGATCCCTGCATATGGAGGAGAACGGCTATGCAAGAGAGCGCTGTATTGGAAATGCGCGGCATTTGCAAATATTTCCCCGGCGTCAAGGCTCTGCAGGATGTGGACTTTACGCTGCGGGAGGGGGAGATTCACGCGCTGATGGGCGAAAACGGCGCGGGGAAATCCACCCTGATTAAGGTTTTGACCGGCGTCTATGAAAAAGACGGCGGTGAAATCTACATAAAGGGACACGATGGTGCGGTGTCCATCCGATCCCCACAGGATGCCCAGAACGCGGGTATCAGCACCGTTTATCAGGAAATCACCCTCTGCCCCAACCTGACGGTGGCGGAGAATATGTATATCGGCAGAACCCCGGGCTGCCTGACCAACTGGAGAAAAATGAACGAGGGCGCAGCGAAGCTGCTGGAGGGACTGGGGATTCCCGCAAGACCCACCCAGCAGCTGGGCAGCTGCTCCATTGCCGTACAGCAGATGGTGGCCATTGCCCGGGCGGTGGACATGGACTGCAAGGTTCTGATTCTGGACGAGCCGACCTCTTCTCTGGATGAGCAGGAGGTGGCCAAACTGTTTTCTCTGATGCGGGATCTGCGGAAAAAGGGCGTTGGCATCATTTTCGTCACCCACTTCCTGGATCAGGTCTACGAGGTCTGCGACCGGATCACCGTGCTCCGGGACGGCCAGCTGGTGGGCGAATATGTCATTGAGGATCTGCCCCGGGTTCAGCTGGTTTCCAAGATGCTGGGCAAGGAGCTGGATGACATGGCCTCCATCCGCCGGGAGGAGGACACCGCGCAGGTGGACACCGGCACACCGGTGCTTCAGGTGCAGGGGCTGTCCAGTGCGGAGGGAATCAAGCCCTTCGACTTCCACATTCAGAAGGGCGAGGTCAACGGCTTCACCGGCCTGCTCGGATCCGGACGAAGCGAATGTGTCCGCGCCATCTTCGGCGCCGACCGGAAGACCGGCGGCACGGTGATGATGGACGGCGAAAAGGTGACCATCAACAAGCCTCTGGACGCCATGAAGCTGGGCATCGGGTATCTGCCGGAAGACCGGAAGCGAGACGGGATCGTGGGCGATTTGTCCGTCCGGGACAATATCATTCTGGCGCTGCAGGTGATGAAGGGCTTCCTCAAGCCCATTTCCCGGGCGCAGGCGGAGGCCTTCGCCGATGAGTACATCCGGCTGCTGGAGATCAAGACCGCCTCGGCGGACACGCCCATTAAGCAGCTGTCCGGCGGCAATCAGCAGAAGGTGATTCTGGCGCGCTGGCTGCTGACCCATCCCAAGTACCTGATTCTGGACGAGCCGACCCGCGGCATCGACGTGGGCACCAAGATTGAGATTCAGAAGCTGGTGCTGAAGCTGGCATCCGAGGGCAAGAGCGTTACCTTCATCTCCTCGGAAATTGACGAGATGCTGCGTACCTGCTCCCGACTGGTTGTTATGCGTGACCGCAGGGTGGTAGGCGAGTTGTCCGGCAGCGACCTGAATCAGACCAAGATTATGGCTACCATTGCCGGAGGTGAGAACTGATATGGAAAAACTGGATACACCCGTAAAGCCGGTGGGTTCCTGGCTGAAGCGTCTGGTTCGGCAGCAGATTTTCATTCCTCTGGCGGCGCTGCTGATTCTGGTGGTGTTCAACCTCATTGCCGACCCCGGCTTCTTCAGGATCACCATGGGACAGAACAGCAACGGCGACCCCGTGCTGTCCGGATACCTGATTACCATTTTGAATAACGCTTCCGAACTGGTGATTCTCGCCATCGGTATGACGCTGGTTACCTCCGCTTCCGGCGGACAGGACATCTCCGTCGGTGCGGCCATCGCCATAGCCGGCTCCGTGATTCTGCGGGTTCTGTGCGGCGACGAGGCGCGGCCGGAAGCCATGCAGGCGCCCATCATTGTGGCCTTTCTGGTGGCCTGCGGCGTGGCCATGCTGTTTGGCGCGTTTAACGGCGTGCTGGTGGCGTATTTTAAGATTCAGCCTATGGTCGCGACTTTGATCCTGTTCACTGCCGGACGTTCCATTGCCGCCTGGATCAACAATAATGAGCTGCCCATCATCAACGATCCCCGATTCGGTTACTTCGGAAACTTCATTCCGGGCATTCCCATCCCCACTCCGGTGTTCATTGCGGTTGCCTGCATGATTGTCATTGCGCTGGTGCTGAAGTACACTACGCTGGGACTGTACACCCAGTCCGTCGGCATCAATGCCCATTCCTCCCGCCTCAACGGCATCAATCCCGCCTTCGTCAAATTCCTGACCTACGTGATTCTGGGGCTGTGCGTGGCGGTCGCCGCGCTGATCAAGGTCAGCCGGATCTCCACCATCAACTACTCCGTCATTGCAAAAGACATCGAAATGGACGCGATTCTGGCGGTTGCGCTGGGCGGCAATGCCCTCAGCGGAGGCAAGTTCAATATGGCGGCTTCCATTCTGGGCGCATATGTCATCCAGTTCCTCACCACCACACTGTATAAATTTAACGTGGCTTCCGATGCCCTGCCTGCCTACAAGGCAGTGGTGGTCATCATGCTGGTGGTCATGAGCGCGCCGGTTGTCCGGGAGAAAACCGCAAAGCTGTGGAAGCGGCTGTTCTCCGGCAAAGCTGCAAAGGAGGCGAACTGATATGGCACCGAAAACCGCAGTGAAAAACGGACGTCTTACGCCTCTACGCAATATGTCCGACACCAACCTGCTGCTGACCATTACCATGATCGTGTTCGTTGTGATGTATCTCAGCGCGGTGCTGCTGCTGGGCGCCGGCTTCCGCAAGCCCCAGGCCTTCTTCAACATCCTCAATGACAATGCGGCGCTGATTATCCTGTCCTGCGGCATGAGCATCGTCATGATCACCGGCGGCATTGACATTTCCGTGGGCACCCTGACCGCGCTGGTGTGCATGAGCTGCGCCGTGCATCTGGACTACCACAACGGCAGCGTGATTACCGCCATGCTGCTGGCGCTGGGCATCGGCGTGGCCTTTGGCCTGGTGCAGGGCTATCTGGTGGCCTATCTGGAGATCCAGCCCTTTATCGTGACGCTGGCAGGTATGTTCTTTGCCAAGGGCATGACCACCATTGTCAATTCTACCCAGTTCAACGTGCAGAACGAGCAGTTCCTGACGCTGAAGGCTACCCGGATCTACGTGCCGGGCATGGGCAGTGTCAACAAGCTGGGCAAGTATGTGCCGGCTTACGTGGAGCCGGGGGTGGTTGTGGCCATTGTGATCGTGATTGCCCTGTTCATCCTGCTGCGCTGGGGGAAGCTGGGACGGAATTTCTACGCGGTGGGCGGTAATATGACCTCCGCCAATATGCTGGGCATCAATGTCCGGCGCACCAAGTTTCTGGCGCATCTGCTGTGCAGCACTCTGGCCGGTATCGGCGGCTTTGTGTACTTCCTCCACGTTGGCTCCGGTTCCCCCAGCCACGCCAGCGGCGCGGAGATGAACGCCATTGCTTCCTCCATCATCGGCGGCACCATGCTTACCGGCGGTGTTGGCAATGTGATCGGCACCTTCTTCGGCGTGCTGTCCCTGAATACCATCAAGAACATCGTGTCGTCTCTGGGGCTGGACGAGGCGTGGTGGACGAATATCACCGTCGCCGCCATGATCTGCCTGTTCCTGGTGATTCAGAGCGTGGTGCTTCTGAGAAAGAACAAGAGCAAACAGTAATCCTACGGCAGCGACAGTTTAGGCCGGAGTGCGAACAGCACCCCGGCCTTTTACGGTATTAAGCTCCAGACTCCGCAAACGCGAAGCCTCCCATTGCGCGGGGCTTCTCTAAACAATCCTCGCCCATTCGGTGACCAGCAGGCCGGGAACCGCCCACACC
>JAXEAK010000016.1:0-28013 GCA_034094395.1 Faecousia sp. | reverse complement strand
TTCAACAAATCGTTGAAACGCTATGAAACGCGAAAAACCGATATGTGAAAATCAGAACATTTAGAAATCAAAAACAATAGAATTTCCCTTGTTTTTGTAACGAATAGAACATCTATGAAACGGTGTAAAACAGGCGGGGTTTCCCTCGTAATGAGAAGGTCGCCTGCTCGAGTCAGGTCACTAGCTCCACAAAAACCGCCGTTTTCACCACGAAAACGGCGGTTTTTCGCGCCTTTCGGGGCGGTTTGAAAGACCCTCAAAATGGCTTGGCGTTAATTTGGCGTTATTGTTTCCGAGTTCAGTGGTTTCTTTGCTTTGATGCGGCATTATCAGGCGTTACCGCCGGGGTGTCGCATGACCTTTTTGGTAAATGAGAATCAGGATCACTGCCTTGCGGCCAGCTTGGTTACCAGCTCACAGATTTTTTGGGCGGCATCTTTGGGGATGATATTCCGCTGGTACACGCCCATCTCCTCCCACTTATGGGGATCGTCCAGGGAACAGAGAATTTTTTGCAGTTCCTTTGCGGTGGGCTGCGCAGGAATTCCCATACCGTTGCGGACGAAAAACCGGCGATTCCGGGTTTCGCACCCCGGGATGGGTGGCAGCAGCGCCAGCGGCGCTTCCATCACGGCAGCTTCCGTGGTGGACAGACCTCCGGGCTTGGTGAAATACAGGTCACAGGCGCGAAGATACGTGGCCATATCCTCCGTCTTGCCCAGAAGCTGTACCTGGGTACCATAGTGCTTTTGCAGATGGCGGTATACGGAAATATTGCTGCCGCATACGACAATCACACGAAAATCCGTTCCCTTTGTAATCTGACAGAGAATGCCGATGTTTTTTTCCAGCTTCCCCGCGCCGATGCTTCCGCCGGATACCAGCAGATATCGTTTCTCCGCCGCCAGATGAAGCGCCGTCTTGGCCTGCTCCCGGGTCATGGCGGTGCGGAAGCTGCTCCGTACGGGGATGCCCAGGGGGAAAATCCGCTCTTCCGGTATGCCAAAACCGGTAAATTCTGCGGTCAGCTGCTTGGCAGGAATGATATACGCGTCGCAGGCGCACTCTTCCGCAAAGGGAATACAGGTGTAGTCCGTGGCAATCAGGATGGTCTTGGGAATCTGGACGCCGTGGTTGCGAAGATGGGTGAGCATCTCCGCGGGAAACAGATGCGTCATCACAATGGCATCCACAGGATTGCGGCGCAGGTAGGCGGCAAGCTCGTCTGCGGCGCAGCCGTTTGCAAAGTACACCGGGGAACGCCAGGGCAGCCGCCGGTACGCATTTCCCACGGCGTAGATGGCGCCAAAGGCCTTTGGGGCGTTTTGCGCGATGGAAATATAGGCGTTGTCCACTCGACGGGATACCTTTCCGCCGCATAAATCAAAGGGGTTCAGCATGGTGACGGAATGACCGCAGCGCAGAAACTCCTCCTGGACTGCGGCTGCGGCGGAATTGTGGCCGCCGCCGGTTCCGCAGGATAAAATCAGTATCTTCATTGGCTTCGTCCTTTTTCATCCAGTTCCATATTCAGGATGGGGCAAACGACTGGCATACCGGAACTGGCTGAGAGAGTTATTTTGTCCTCGAGAACAACCGAATCTGAATTGCTTCCCTTGGCTCTGTGCTGGCGTGCAGACGCAGGCAGACCACGCAGGTGATCAGCAGGAAGGCGATAGCTACTTCCGGAGGCTGGGAGGAGAGAAACAGACAGATCAGGGTAAATAGATAGGAAACAATGGTACGATGGAAGTGGGGCGTGACCCGGACGATCAGAGAAAACAGCAGGAACGCCCCGACAAGGAAGGCAAAGGGCTGCCAGAGCGGCATCAGGCCAAGCAGGCACCCAAAGGTGACGGCAATGCCTTTACCGCCCCGGAAATGGTAAAAGATGGGATAGCTGTGCCCCAGGACCGGTGCCGCCAGAACGAATATCAGCGCCGGTGTCGGCACATACTCCACTCCGCGGAAAAACAGCCAAACGGGAAAGAACCCCTTCAGAACGTCCCCCAGAAGGGTGCAGACCCCGCACCAGAAGCCGCCGTACTGGAATGCGTTTGCTGTTCCGGGGTTGCCGTCTTTGCTTTTCACGAGGAGGTCGTCTTTCCCCAGCCATTCCGAAAACACTCTGGCATAGAGCACGCTGCCTGACAGATATCCAAGGACTATATAAAACAGTGTGCGCATCATCAGTTGTCCTCCTTAATTGCTGGTTGCAGGGAAGGCCGCAGATTGGCGCTGCGGTGCCACTGGCAGAATGTCTGCTTGTTCCGGGTTATTTCCCACACGGAACCGCTTTCCGGTAGAACAGAAAATGCGCCACAAGACAAAGCGGAAGTGCCGCCAGCAGATCCAGTACGGAATGCTGCTTCAAAAACACCGTGGAGACACAGATCAAAGTCGCCGCAATTACGAATCCCCATTTCCAGACTCTGGAGCGGATGGTTTTCGTATACAGTGCCGCTTCCATAACCGCCAGCGACCCAATGACGTGAATGGATGGGCAGACGTTTGTGTTGGTATCAAACTGGTAAAAACCCGCAAGGAATCGGGTCAGCAGATTGTCCCGCTCGAACCGGACAGGCCGCAGCTCCTGACAGGTGGGAAAGACCAGATAAATCAGGATGGTAATCGAATATGTAAAGATGATGTACTTCATCATGCGCCGGAAGGCGTCCAAATCATACAGAAGCGTATACACGTGGATGCCCACCAGATACACGAACCAGAACAGATAGGGAATCAGGAAGAACTCGTTGAAAGGGATCAGGTCGTCCAGCGGACAGTGCATGGGGTAATAATAGTCAACCACGTAGATGCGCTCTACAAACAGAAACAGAAACCCGTATATGGGCCAGAACAGGAGCAGCTTCAAATGCCGAAATTCTTCCGTATTCAGATTATTCAGCCGCAGTTTCCTGTAATCAACAACCGGAGGGACAATTTTCATAGACTTTTTTCTCCAACAATTCCTTCATTTGACGATAGATCAGTGCGCAGGCGTTTCCTTTTGGCAGCTCGCCCAGCCGGCTGCGCATTCTGTCAAGCTGCTCCGGACGGGATAATAGCTCCAGCGTCAGCTTTTCCAGCTCCCGGCTGTTTTCGCCGGTCTTTGCGCCTCCGTTCCGGACATAAAAAATCCGGTTGAATTCCTCACACCCAGCAACCGCGTCGATCAACACCATGGGAAGATTCTTCAGCGCGGCCTCCGTGACGCTGATGCCGCCGGGCTTGGTCAGGCACAGATCCGCGGCGTCCATCAGCAGGGACATTTCCTGAACGTACCCCCAAATGTGCATCCGGGCATTCCCGGCAAATTTCCGCCGCAGCTTCTTCTCCAGCCGGCGGTTTGTTCCGCAGACTATGGAAATGTCCACATCGTGGGCGACTTTTCCGGACAGACCCTGCGCCAGCTTTTGAATGGGACCGCAGCCCATGCTGCCGCACATAATCAGCAGGTGGGTGTGTGCCTCCGGCACCTGAAAATGCTTTTTCGCGGACGCCTTGTCCACAGCCTGGTAGAAATCCTGCCGAAGCGGAATGCCCACGCTGCGAAGCTGACTGTCCCGAATTGTGGCGCATTCAAAGTCACAGGACAGGGAAGGGGAGGGAATGAAGTAAAGATCCATCGTGCTGTCCTTCACGCAGGGACTGCAGGTGTAATCCGTTGCCAGCAGGCAGGTCGCAATGGTCATGGGGTGCTTTTTGAGCACGTCCGTCATCATCAGTCCGGAAAACACATGGGTGCAGATTACGCAATCATAGCCGCCGGACAGGATGTACTGATAGATCCGTTCCGTACCCAGGGTCAGAAGCTTATAAATCCCGGATTTCTCCCGAAACAGGGCAGGGTGCTTTTCCGAGTACCGGTAACCGATCCGGAACAGCCGGGGAAAATGCCGGTACATGGTCACATGTCCCCAGGACAGAAAACGGGAAAAGGATTCGGAGATAAATTCCAGGGCATCCGCAATATCACATATGTCTCCCTGTTGTTGGTAGTATTCCTGCAATGCCTGCGCGCAGGAGTTGTGCCCCTGACCGGTGTTGCAGCTTAAAATCAGTGTTTTCATTCTCTGTTGTTCATTTCCTTTGGTAGATTGCTGCCGCATACAGACGCACTCGGGGTATGGTGTTTACACTTCGCCTTCCTCATATTCCCAGTCACCGGCCAGGGGGCTGCTGCCTTGCTGCCGGCACAGCAGCCTTTGAAGCCTTGGCCGATTATAGCGCTGAATCAGGATAAAGGGAATGTTCCCCAGAAAAAACAGGATGGACATGACTAAACCACCCCACCCGCGCCACAGTCTGACGCAGTAGAATCCGACAAAAGCCAGCAGCCAGTGGGTTAACTCAGCCACGCAGGTCTCCTGAATGAGCAGCGGCAGCGCTTCCAGCGTCTCCTTTGTCAGTTTTTTCGGGGGCATCAGCCGGCGGAACAGGCGGCTCATATCCGGAACCTTCTTCTGCCATTTTTTGATTTGAATGCCCAGATAAATCCGCCCCTCCTGCTCGCAGCGAAAGCTGCGAAAGGGGAACCGGTCGGCGCAGAACCAGCTTTTCGGAAGAATGCGTCCGATCAGAAACGAGACAGCGCCGACGACGGCAAGATATAGAAAACATACCCCAAAGCCGCCCTGCTGGGGCGCAAGTTCTGTAGCCGCAGACTGTATGTTCATGACCGGTCATTCACCTCCGTTCCGGCACCTGAATGCTTGCAGTAATAAAAGATTATACCTCTTCTGGATACCAAATTTCAACCCATTTTTGTATTTTTTGTAGATGCATAGCGTGCGTGTGCAAAGTCAGAACGCAGAAAAACGTTATGTAAACTTATTCGGGCGAAAAAGCACCTCCATCGGAGCCGTGGGGGTGTCAAGTGTCCGGCCAAAGCGCCGGGGAATGCCGATTCAGCCCGAAAGACTGTTCATCACCATTCCGGCGATCACAATGCCGATTCCCAGCAAACCGGTGGCGGAGGGCAGCGGATCATGGAGAAACAGCACACCGCCCAGCAGCGTAAACAGCACTTCTCCGGCCTGAGTCGCCTCAATGACCGCCAGCTGCCTGGGATTGTGCCTGACCCGATTGGTCGCTTCAAAGAACAGAAGCGTTGCAATGACGCCGGAAAAAACGGCAACGGACGCGGACTGCACAACCTGTCCGGCACTTGGCAGGCCGTGGGTCAGAATTGCCTGGCAGGCGCAGATCAGCCAGAAGGGCATACTGCACAGCGTCATTCCGAAAACCCGCTGCACGGTGGAAAACTCAGGAGGACACACAGTCATCATTTTCCGGTTACCCAGAGGATAGGAAAAACCGGCAATCAGGATGAGCGCCAGAGCTGTAAGGGAGCCGGCGGTTTGCGTATCCTTCAGGTGGGAAACCTGAAGCAGGAAGATTCCCAGCAGGATGACAACGGAGTAGAGAAGATTCTTCACAGGAATTTTGCCGCCGAACAGGGGCGTCAGCAGAACGCCGGCTACAATGGTGATCTGCCAGGTCGCCGAAACAAACCAGGATTCTCCGTAGCAGGAGGCCATGGACAGGGGGAGATAAAACAGCCCGAATCCCACGGTGCTCCACAGCAGCCACTGAGCGGGATGCTTGCGGATATCCCGAAAGACAGCCCGGTCAGCTTTTTGCCAGCTGACGATCAGCCACAGAATTGGCAGCATGAAAAGGTAGCGCAAGGATGCGCTCCATACCCAGTAGCCGCCGCCCAGATTCATGCTTCTGTTCAGAATAAAGGTCAGGGCGAAGAACATGGAAGCCAGCAGCCCATACAGCAGAGATTTCTTCATTTGTGCCTCCCTCTTTTCCGCAACTGCCCTTTCCGAAGCCGTCAGGGGAAGGGCACTACGGTTTCTTATACCATGTTCCAAAGTAATTTGCAAGTTTTATTTGTAAATTATGCATAGCACGCTTTTCCCCATTTCCCCATGACCGGAAACGACAGGGAAGGAACCTCGAAATTTGGGCAGCATTCCAATAAAATACGCAAAAATCTGTGAATATGCACAAAATATAGGCCGGCATAAAGGACATGAAATTACGACAGCAACAAAATGATGAAAAACGCAGAAAAATACTTGCAAAAGCAAAACCGCGTGCCATAATGAAGCCATCAAAACAACGAACGGGGCAATGGAGTCACCTGCTTAGGAGCAGTGTGACTCCATTTTTTGTTACCGGCATCTTTCTCATGGGGCCCAAGTCATGACAGGTGGGGTGCGATTGTTTTGGTGAATCCTGATGAAATGAGGGTTTTGTATGAAAAAGGTAAGAATGGTACTTTCTATGGTGTTGGCTGTCGTCCTGTTGACCAGCATGATGGCAGGCTGTTCCTCCAGCGCCCAGACCGCTGCTGCCGCTCCCGCCGCTGACAGCGCCGCCGCCCCTGCCGCGACCGCTGCCGCCGGTGCCGAGGATAAGGTAATCCGCGTGGGCGTAATCTGTGCCATGACCGGCGGCTCCGCCATTTACGGCGAGGGCGCCCAGAATGCCGTGGATATGGCTGTGGAGGAAATCAATTCCAGTGATTCCGAATACAAGATTGAAGTCGTGAACGGCGGCAAGATCGCTGATGATGCCAAGGATGCCAAGCAGGCCATGAACGCCTACAACAAGGTGATGGCGGACGGCCCCGAGGCTCTGGTGGGCAGCTTCTTCTCCTCTGTGACTCTGCCCATGGCTGAGCAGGCCGCCAAGGACGGTATGCTGCTGCTGGCTACCGGCGCTACCAACTCCGCTGTTACTCTGAAGGGCGACACGATCTTCCGTAACTGCTTTATTGATCCCTATCAGGGCAAGATGGCAGCCCTGTTTGTCAAGAGCAAGGGTCTGAGCAAGGTCGCCGTGATCTATGCGAAGGATGACGATTACTCCAACGGCCTGAAGGACGCCTTTGTCGAAAACTGTGAGGCCAGCGGTATTGAGGTTGCCTATGTGGGCGAGTGTATGACCACCGATACCGACTTCAGCTCTCAGACTGCACAGGCTGTGGCTTCCGGCGCAGAGTTCCTGTACTACCCCTGCTTCCTGGATACCGTACCTCTGTTTGTTGGCGCAGCCCGGAACGCCGGCTTTACCGGCATCATCATGGGCGGTGACGGCTGGGACGGCTCCGATACCACGGGTCTCGAGGACAAGTTCGATAACTGCTACTTCACCAACCACTACTCCAGCGAGGATACCGCTCCCGCGGTTGTGAACTTCGTGGAGAAGTTCACCGCCAAGTACGGCACCGAGAGCCTGAACGCCTGTGCGGCTCTGTACTATGACGCCATGTATATGCTGGTGCAGGCTGCCAAGAACGGCGGCGGCACGGATACCGCCAGTCTGATTGCCGGAATGAAGGGCATGAGCTTCACCGGTGTGGGCGGCGACATTAAGCTGGATGAAAACGGTGACGCCGTCAAGAGCATCGTCTTCAACACCTACGTTGACGGTGAGGTCAAGTGGAGCGAGACTCTGGATGCCGACGGCAATCTGGTCTCCAGCGCGAAGTAACGACAGTAGGGGAGCCTCAGGATCCGCCGTCTGCGGCTGACTCGGCAGATCGTTTGCCTCCTGCGAATGCAGAGGTTCCCTAAGATAACGGAAATGCGCGCGGCAGTGTTCCGCTGCCGCGCGTATCCATATTTAAGGAAGGTGAATTGGATTATGACAGCATCCCTATTTGTCCAGGGCTTAATCAACGGCCTGAACCAGGGTGCCATCTATGCGCTGATCGCTTTGGGCTACACCATGGTTTACGGTATCATCCGGATGATCAACTTTGCCCACGGTGACTTCATCATGATCGGCGCCTACACCCTGTTTTATACCATTCCGCTTATGGTGAATGCCGGAATGCCCGCCTGGATGGCAGTGATCGTCGCCATCGTTGTTTGCGCTCTGGTGGGTGTGCTGGTGGAGATTCTGGCCTATAAGCCCGTGCGCAAGGCCGGTTCCATGTCCGCGCTGATCACCGCGCTGGCCATGAGTATTTTCCTGGAAAATCTGGCAATGGTGCTCTTTGGTGCCAAGCCTCACAACGTACAGGCGATTTTCTCTTTGCCCACAATTCGGGTGGGCACGGTAGCTTTGCCGCTGAATGTGCTTTTGACCATCTCCATTGGTCTGATTATCATGCTGGCAATGCAGTTTTTCGTAAAGAAAACCAATCTGGGCAAGGCCATGCGTGCCGTTCCCCAGGACAAGGACGCCTCCACTCTGGTAGGCATTAACGTGGATAAAATTATCACCCTCACTTTTGCCATCGGCTCCGGTCTGGCTGCCGTGGCCGCACTGATGTATTGCTCCACCTATCCCCGGGTCACCAACGACATGGGCTCCATGATGGGCATGAAGGCATTCATCGCTGCGGTTTTGGGCGGCATCGGCGTTATCCCCGGCGCCATGCTGGGTGGTATTCTGGTGGGTCTGATTGAAATATTTGTCAAGCTCTTCGCCCCGGGCTGGTATGAGGCGGTTACTTACGGAACCCTGATTGTGATTCTGTTGGTCAAGCCTTCCGGCATTCTGGGCAAGAACGTGGGAGAAAAGGTGTAAGGAGGAAGGAAACATGGGCAAGAAAGTAAAGATTTCCTACCTGCTGAACGCTGTGGGCGTGGCGCTGGTTTTCGGCGTGCTGAGCCTGCTGTTCTCCGCTGGTGTATTTGGAACCTCCACAACCTATATTCAGGGCATCTGCACCACAGCCTGCTATACCATTATTATGGTGGCTTCCCTGAATCTGGTGGTCGGCTTTATGGGAGAGTTCTCTCTGGGTCACGCCGGCTTTGTATCGGTGGGCGCTTATGCATCCGCCATTGTATCCGGATTGCTCACCGGTAAGGGGCTGCCGGATCTGGGGCTGTTTTTGGTGGCTCTGCTGGCCGGCGGCCTTGCCGCTGGCATCATGGGCGTTCTGGTAGGCATTCCGGCGCTACGGCTTCGGGGCGACTATCTGGCCATTGTCACCATGGCCTTTGCGGAAATCATCCGGGTGTGCTTCTGCAATTTCTCCATCACCGGCGGCGGCAAGACCATGAGCGGCATCTTAAAGCTTTCCACGTTCCCCAGAGCCTTCTGGGTCATGGTGGTCTGCGTTTCCATCATGTTCCTGTTTGTCAGAAGTAAATTCGGGCGCACCATCCGCGCCATCCGGGAGGACTACATTGCGGCTTCCGCTTCCGGCATCAACGTGACCTTCTATAAGGTCATGACCTTTGCCATTTCCGCTTTCTTCGCGGGCATCGGCGGCAGCATCTATGCCCACTATATGACCGCTATGATCCCTACCAACTTTAATTTCGCCTATTCGGCAGAGCTATTGTCCGAGGTCATCATCGGCGGTACCGGTTCGCTTACCGGCTCCATCATCGGCGCGGCGTTCCTGAGCGTCCTGCCGGAGGCCATGCGGGATTTCTCCACCTACCGGATGCTGGCCTACTCGGTGGTGCTGGTGCTGGTCATGCTGTTCCGTCCCGGCGGAATCTTTGGCCGTTGGGAATTCAGCCTGACCCGTATGTTGGAAAAGCTTTTCCGGCGCGGTGCAAAAGCGGAAATTAAGGAAGGGGCGTGAGAGTATGGCAGTGGAAACGCAGACCGTTCCTGTTTTGAAGTGCCAGCATCTGGGCATCCAGTTCGGCGGCCTGAAGGCTGTGGACGATTTCAATCTGGAGATTGGCCAGTCGGAGCTGGTTGGCCTGATCGGCCCCAACGGCGCTGGAAAAACCACGGTGTTCAATCTGATCACCGGCGTGTACAAGCCCACGGAAGGCTCCTTCTATTTGAATGGGGAGCGGATGAACGGCAAGAAGACCCATCAGATTGTGCACGCCGGCATTGCCCGTACCTTCCAGAATATCCGCCTGTTTAAGAAAATGACGGTTCTGGAAAATGTCAAGGCGGCGATGCTGGAGGAGCTTCCCTATGGGATGCTTCCGACGATTTTCCGTACAAAATCCTATTGGGAACAGGAGCAGGCCGCCACGAAGCGGGCAAAGAAGCTGCTGGAGGTTGTGCACCTTTCCGGCAAGGAGGATCTGCAGGCGGACAACCTGCCCTACGGTCAGCAGCGCCGGCTGGAGATTGCCCGGGCACTGGCGACCAATATGAAGCTGCTGCTTCTGGATGAGCCTGCCGCCGGCATGAATCCCACGGAAACCGAGGAGCTGCTGGAGATTATCAACTACATCCGCGGGGAATTCAAGATCTCCGTGCTGCTGATCGAGCACGATATGAGTCTGGTCATGAACATCTGCGAGCGGATTCAGGTGCTGGATTTCGGAACCACCATCGCTTCCGGCACTCCCGAGGAGATTGCCAACCATCCCAAGGTTATCGAGGCGTACCTTGGCAAAGACAACGTAGAACAGGAGGCGAACGCGGATGCTTGAAGTGAAGGATCTGCACGTGAATTACGGTGCGGTGCACGCGTTGAATGGAATTTCCCTGACGGTGAACGACGGGGAGATCGTGTCCCTGATCGGTGCCAACGGTGCCGGCAAGACCACTACGCTTCGCAACATTACGGGTCTTGAGAAGGCCGCTTCCGGTTCCGTTATCTTTGACGGTCATGACCTGCTGAAGACTCCCCCCAGTAAGATCATCAGCCTGAAGCTGGCGCACGTGCCGGAGGGACGGCATATCTTCCCCCAGATGACAGTGGCGGAAAATCTGGAAATGGGCGCCTTTGCGGATCGTGCCGGAATGGCACAGACGATGGAGGATGTCTACGCCCGCTTTCCCCGCCTGAGTGAGCGCCGCCGTCAGCTGGCGGGCACGCTTTCCGGCGGCGAGCAGCAGATGCTGGCTGTGGGACGGGCGCTGATGGGCAAGCCCCGAATGATCCTGATGGACGAGCCGTCCATGGGTCTGTCTCCGCTGCTGGTTAAGGAGATCTTTGATATCATCAGAGAAGTAAACAAGCAGGGGATTACGGTGCTTCTGGTGGAGCAGAACGCCAAAATGGCGCTTTCCATTTCGGATCGTGCCTATGTGTTGGAGACCGGCTCCATCAGTATCGAGGGAGACGCGGCGGAGCTTATTAATGATCCCCGGGTCAAGAAAGCCTATCTTGGACAGTAAGGAGGGGTGGATATGTCTCAGACGAATTTTGCAATTGCCATTACCCGAACCTGCGGTTCCGGCGGCGGCAGCTACATCGGTAAGAAGCTTGCTGCGGACTATGGGATCGATGTCTATGACCGCAAGCTGCTGCGGCTTGCCTCCGACGACAGCGGAATCAGCGAGAAGGTGTTTGCCCGCGCGGACGAGAATACCCGCAAGACATTGCTGTATAAGGTGTCGAAGCACGTCTACGACGGGAAGATGATTCCACCGGAAAGCGGCAATTTTACCAGCGATCAGAACCTCTTTAATTACCAGTCCAAGGTTCTCCGGGAGCTGCTGGACTGCGAAAGCTATGTCTGTATTGGACGGGCGGCGGACTTCGTGCTGCGGGACAAGCCCAATGTGCTGAAGGTCTACATTGATGCGCCCTATGCCGCCCGGGTAGACCGGGAGGTGGAGCGTCAGGGCATCAGCCGTTGGGAGGCTTCCCACTATATTGACCGTCTGGATCGCTACCGGGAAAGCTATTACAAGTACCATACCGGCCGCCCATGGAAGCAGATTTCCAACTATGACCTGTGCCTCGACACGGCGGCTCTGGGGCTGGATAACTGCGTGGAGATCATCAAAAAAGTCGTTGAACTCAAATTCGGCGTAAAAGCGTCAAAATAGATCGACGCCCGCGGCGGAACACGTAACCGCGCCCGTCCTTATAGAATAAGGAGTGTAGAAACATGGAAGCACTGGCATATTATGACGGAAAAATCGGCGCCCCTTCGGAATTGATGGTTCCCTTTAATGACCGGGTGCATTTCTTCGGCGACGGCTGCTATGACGCCACCGTAGGCGCCAACGGCAAGGTATATCTGCTGCAGGATCATCTCGACCGGTTTTACACCAGCGCACGGCTGCTGGATATCCGGATTCCCATGGCGAAGGAGGAGCTGGGCAAGCTGCTCACCGAACTGCTTCAGAAGGTAGACAGCAAGGTTAATTTTGTCTACTGGCAGGTGACCCGGGGCGTTGAGGAGCGCAACCATGTATACGCACCGGATATTCCCGGCAAGCTGTGGGTGCTGATCCGTCCCCAGACGCTGAATGACCCCGATGTGCCCATCCGACTGAACGATGAGGAGGATACCCGGTTCTACCACTGCAACATCAAGACCCTGAACCTGCTGCCCAGTGTCATGACGGCGCAGCGCGCCAAGTGCGCAGGCTACGGCGAGACGGTATTCCACCGGGGCGAAATTGTCACGGAATGTGCCCATTCCAACGTTTCCGTGCTGAAGGATGGCGTTTTCTATTCCCATCCCAACGATGAGTTCATTCTCCGGGGCATCGCCAAGACCCATATGATTCAGGCCTGCTACCGGCTGGGCATTCCTGTCATGGAAAAACCCTTCACCTTTGAGTTCCTGAAGAATGCGGATGAAATTATTGTGACATCTTCCTCCAACTTCTGTCTCCACGCGGGTGAGCTGAACGGCCAGCCCGTGGGCGGCAAGGATCCTGCAACGCTGAAGGCCATTCAGGAGGAAGTGCTGCGGGAATTCTACGATGATACCGGTTGCACCACGCTGCAGGGCTGAAAAAGTTTTTCATTTTTGTCGTGCAAAATGCGCGCGAGACTGTCATAATGTAGGTAGAGAAAGGGATGCCAGACAGAAGAAATATCCAGCGATCCCAATTTCATACAATCGGATGACTGGTTCAGGAGAGCTCCGGATGACGGACGCCGAAGGGGAATGCAGAAACTCTCAGGCAAATGGACTGAACCATGACGAAACTCTGTAGAGTGCGAGTTTTCGCACGCCGAAGGTGCAACCGGACTTGTCCGGGAATCTCTCAGGTAATTCAGCAGAAGCGCAAAATGCCAATACGGCATTTTGCGCTTTTCCCATATAGGAAAGGAGCCGATAACCCATGATTATTACCCGGAAAAAGCCGCTGGAAGAGCTGCTGGCCATGCTTCAGGGGGTGAAAAAGGTGGCGATTGTAGGCTGTGCAAGCTGTGCCGCTTCCTGTCAGACCGGCGGCGAGAAAGAGATGCAGGAGATGAAGGCCACGCTGGAAGAACACGGAATGGAAGTTGTTGCCATGGTTCTGCCGGAGGAATGCTGCCATAAGCTGCTGGTGAAGAAGGACACCAAGGTTTTGAGAACCTGCGGCGCAGAAGCCGTGGTGGGTATGGCCTGCGGCGACGGCGTTCAGACCGTAGCAGATAACGTTCCGCTTCCTGTCTATCCCGCCAACAACACCATGTTCCTGGGTCAGGTGGAACGGGTGGGCATTTTCCACGAATACTGCCGGATGTGCGGCGAGTGTGTGCTGGGAGAGACCGGCGGGATTTGCCCGGTTACCCGCTGCGCCAAGGGACTGGTCAACGGCCCCTGCGGCGGTCAGAAAAACGGAAAGTGCGAGGTGAACCCGGAAAATGACTGCGCCTGGATTCAGATTTATCGCCGGCTGGAGGAAATCGGCCGGCTTGACAAGCTGTTTGCGCCCCGTGCGGATAAGGGCTACGGGAGCGTGACCCATCCCGGGCATATCAATCTGCGGGAGGTGAAAAAATGAGTCTGCTGCAAAGGGTATTGGAAAAGGGCGGCTTTGCCGTCACGGCGGAAATGGCACCGCCAAAGGGCTGTGATTTTTCTGCCCAGCTGGAAACGGCCGCATGGCTGAAGGGGAAGGTGCACGGCATCAACGTCACCGATATGCAGTCCGCCAGCCTGAAGGCCTCCTCTTTGGGACTGTGCATTCATCTGAAGCAGGCGGGATTGGAGCCGATTTTGCAGGTGACCGGCCGGGATCGGAACCGGATGGCGATTCTGGCGGATCTGCTTTCCGCCGCGTCCTTCGGAATCGATACCATGCTGGCGCTGACGGGCGACCATCCTGCGGTGGGGGACTGCCGGGACGCCAAGCCTGTGTATGATCTGGATTCCGTAGGAATCTTAAGAATGCTGTCGAAGATGGAGCAGACCGGCTGCGACTGCGGCGGCAATCCGCTTTCCGGTGCAGTGCCTAAATTTTTCAAGGGCGCTGCGGTAACGCCGGTCTATGAGCCGCAGATTCTGCAAATTGCCAAGCTTCGTCAGAAGGTAGACGCCGGTGCCGGTTATATCCAGACGCAGGGTATTTTCGATAC
This sequence comes from Faecousia sp., assembly GCA_034094395.1. GTDB lineage: Bacteria > Bacillota > Clostridia > Oscillospirales > Oscillospiraceae > Faecousia. The sequence continues at coordinate 13,798 of JAXEAK010000016.1, read as the reverse complement.
GGAGAGCCTGAAGCGCTTTCTGGACGCGGTGGAGAAGGCGGGTATTTCCGTCCCCGTTATGGCGGGAATCATTCCGCTGAAATCCGCGGGTATGGCTAGATTCATGAATGAAAAAGTTCCAGGCATTGCAGTTCCCCAGGCGCAGATCAACGCTTTGGAGGCTGCCGCGGAGGAAGGAAAGCGTACCGGCGTGAAGGGTCTGCCGGGAAAACTGGGCTGCGAAATGGCCGCGCAGCTGATATCCCGGATGAAAGAAGAAGGTTTGTGCGCCGGTGTTCACATCATGGCCATTGGCGCGGAACGAAACGTACCCGCGATTCTGAAAGCAGCGGGAATGGAAGGATTCTCAGAAAAGGAGTAAAGTATGAGTGAATTGAAGCGAACCCCTCTTTATGAAGCCCATGTGGCGGCAGGCGCCACCATGGTGGATTTCGGCGGATGGGAAATGCCCATCCAGTATCCGGCAGGAATCGTTGCCGAGCATTTGTATGACCGGCGGCACTGCGGCATCTTTGACGTGTCCCATATGGGACGGTTGATTGTGGACGGCCCCGACGCGCTGGCATTTCTCCAGAAGGTCTTATCCAGCAACGCCGCCGCGCTGGTTCCCGGACGGGCGCAGTACTGCATCATTCCCGATGAAACCGGCGGCGCGGTGGATGACGCCTATCTGTACCGGTTTACGGAAGAGAATTATATGCTGGTGGTCAACGCCTCCAATACGGACAAGGATCTGCAGCATTTTGCAAAGTACCTTCCGGACTATGACTGCCGTATTACCAATATCACCGATACCTATTCCTCCATCGCCGTGCAGGGGCCTGACAGCGAACGTATTCTGAAGGAGCTGTCCGGCAGCGATTTTCTTACCGGCCCGAAAAAGAATGACCTGAATGAGCTGACCATGGAAGGCCGCACCGTGCGGATTTCCAGAACCGGTTACACCGGCGACCCCGTCGGCTGGGAGCTGTTCATCGACGCAAAAGAAGTCGTGTGGCTGTGGAATCGCCTGATTGAGCTTGGAGCAAAGCCCACTGCTCTGGGCGCCCGGGATACCCTGCGGCTGGAAGCGGGACTTCCCCTGTACGGACACGAGATGGGCGAAGATCACAGCGGCGCGGAAATGCCCATTTTCGCTGTGCCTCTGGCAAAATTCGCCGTCAGCTTTGCGGAGGAAAAGGGCGACTTTGTAGCAAAGCAGATCCTGCTGGCGCAGAAGGAAAACGGTACACCGAAGAAGGTGGCGCAGATTGAACTGAAGGATCGGGGCGTCATGCGTGCCGGCATGGATATTTACTGCGGCGGCGAGCGCGTCGGCTGGATTACCTCCGGCACCATGGTTCCTTACTACAATTTCGATGACGAGGGAAATATTCTGGATACCACCGGCAAGCGTGCCATCGGCTTTGCCTATCTTTCCAGCGCCGTCACCAAGGAGGACGTTCTGGAAGTGAACATTCGTGGCAAGCGGCTGAAAGCCGGCCTCGTTTCCCGTCATATGCGTCAGGATCTGCCGCCCTTCGGCCGTCCTGTCCTGAATAAATAAGGGCAACACCGAACAATGGGAGCTGCGGACTTCGGCGGATCTTTTGCCCCAACCGTGCAGTATGAAAAACGTCCGGTATTTTCGCATTTTCCATACTTCCGCTTGCGTCATAATCTCTTGCCGAAACTCCTTGCCCCATTGTTGGGTGGTGCCAAAGAAAACAAATCTTTTTTGGAGGTAACAGTATGAATTATCCGACTGAATTGAAGTATTCCAGGACTCATGAGTGGGTCAAGATGGAGGACGGCGTGGCCGTTATCGGCATTTCCGACTTTGCCCAGGACGCGCTGGGCGACGTGGTGTTCGTCAATCTGCCTGCCGTGGGCGATGAGGTTATCGCAGGGGAGACCTTTGGTGACGTGGAATCCGTCAAGGCAGTCTCCGACCTGATCTGCCCGGTTACCGGCGTGGTCTGCGCCGTCAACGACGAGCTGGAGGACGCTCCCGAAAATCTGAATTCCGATCCCTACGGTTCCTGGATCATCAAGGTGGAAGGCATTACCGGAGAAGAGGAACTGCTGGCTGCCGACGCTTATGAGGCTTTCTGCGCCGAGGAGGGGTAACCATGGCAAGCTATGTTCCCTCCACTCCGGAGGAGCGGCAGGAAATGCTGCACACCGTGGGTGTCAGCGACTACCGGGAGCTTTACCGGGATGTTCCTGCCCAGATGTATCTCGAGAACGGCCTGAACCTCTCCGACGGGATGAGCGAGATGGAGGTGCGCAGCAGGTTAAGCGCCATGGCGGCCAAGAACCATGTGTTTCCCACCGTTCTCCGGGGCGCAGGCGCTTACGACCACTATATCCCCAGCATTGTCAAGTACATTCCCACGAAGGAGGAGTTCCTCACCGCCTATACGCCCTATCAGGCGGAAATGAGTCAGGGTATTCTGCAGTCGATTTTTGAATATCAGACGGACATCTGTGAGTTGACCGGCATGGATGTTTCCAACGCTTCCGTCTACGACGGCGCAACCGCCGCTGCCGAAGCCGCCGCCATGTGCCGGGATCGGAAGCGCCGGGTGACGCTGATCTCCGCCGCCGCCCACCCCGATGTCATTCAGACCGTCCGGACGTACTGCTTCGGTACCGGCGATGCGCTGCGGGTCATTCCCATGAAGGACGGCAAAACCGATCTGGATGCCCTGAAGGAAATGCTGACCGCCGATGTGGCGTCGGTCTATATTCAGCAGCCCAATTTCTTCGGCCTGTTTGAAGATTCAGATGAAATTGGAAGGATTACCCACGAAGGCGGCGCATTGTACATCATGGGCTGCAACCCCATCGCCCTTGCCATTATGAAAACGCCGAAGGACTGCGGCGCGGACATAGCGGTGGGGGAGGGGCAGCCTCTCGGTATGCCCCTGAGCTATGGCGGCCCGTATCTGGGCTTTATGGCTTCCACCACGAAGCTGATGCGCAAGCTGCCCGGCAGAATCGTGGGTCAGACCGTGGATTCCGAGGGAAATCGAGCCTATGTTTTGTCCCTGCAGGCGCGGGAGCAGCACATCCGTCGCGAAAAGGCCAGCTCCAACATTTGCTCCAATGAGGCCTTGTGTGCCCTGACGGCCGGTGTGTATATGGCTGCCATGGGGTCTGAGGGCATGGCACAGGCAGCAAAGCAATCCATGGCGAAAGCCCATTATCTGGCGCGGCAGCTGTGCGGCATTCCCGGGGTTTCCCTTGCCTATCCCGGCGAATTCTTCCATGAGTTCGTAACCGTGATGCCAAAGGCGGACGCCGTGCTGGATGCGCTGGAAAAGGCGGATATTCTGGGTGGACTGCCCGTGGCGGAGGGCGTGCTGTGGTGCGCCACGGAGAAGGTTTCCAAAGCGGAACTGGATCGGGCAGTTGCCATTGTTAAGGAGGTGCTGTCGGCATGAAGCTGATTTTTGAAAAGAGCGTCCCCGGCCGGGGGATGGCGTATCTCCCAAAGTGCGATGTGGAGGAGGTTCCCATGCCAGAGGGACTGGCGCGCGGGAGCGCACCCAAGCTGCCCGAGGTCAGTGAGACCGACCTGAGCCGCCATTACACGGAACTGAACAAGAACGTTCACGGTGTCAACTGCGGCTTCTACCCGCTGGGTTCCTGCACCATGAAGTACAATCCCCGGATCGATGAAGAGATGGCGGCGCTGCCCGGCTTCACCGGCATTCACCCTCTGGCGCCAAAGCATACTACCACCGGCTGCCAGGAGGTGCTGGATACCATCCGGAGGGATCTGTGCGAGATTACCGGCATGGACGATATGACCTTCCAGCCTGCCGCCGGCGCCCACGGCGAGTTCACCGGCGTGCTGCTCATTAAGCAGTACCACCAGTCCCGGGGGGATACAAAGCGGAAGAAGATTATCATTCCGGACTCCGCCCACGGCACGAACCCCGCTACCGCCGCCATGTGCGGATTTCAGGTGGTGAACATTCCTTCCGCGCCCGACGGCTGCGTGGATCTGGATGCGCTGGAGGCGGTTCTGGGGGAGGACACCGCAGGCCTGATGCTGACCAACCCCAATACGGTAGGTATCTTTGACGAGCACATTCTGGAGATTACCCGTCTGGTTCACGAAGCAGGCGGCCTGTGCTACTATGACGGCGCCAACCTGAACGCGGTGATGGGCGTGGTGCGACCCGGCGATATGGGCTTTGACTGCGTCCACCTGAACCTTCATAAGACCTTCGCCACGCCCCACGGCGGCGGCGGCCCTGGCGCGGGCGCCGTGGGCTGCAAAGCATACCTGAAGCAGTTCCTGCCGAAGTCCGCCCTGATGGACGGCGGAGAGCATATTCAGGTGCGGGGCTTTGCCGGCAACTTCCTGGTGGTGGTCAAGGCGTTGACCTACATCCTGTCTCTGGGACGGGAGGGCATCCCGGAGGCCGCTCAGAACGCGGTTCTCAACGCCAACTACCTGATGGCGAAGATCAAGGGTACCTTTACCCCTGCCTTTGACCGAATCTGTATGCACGAATTCGTGCTGGATCTGAGTGAATTCAAGAAGAAAACCGGTGTCTCCGCGCTGGATGTTGCCAAGACGCTGATTGACTACGGGATGCATCCGCCTACGATGTACTTCCCAATGATTGTCCATGAGGCGCTGATGCTGGAGCCCACGGAGACCGAGAGCCGGGAGACGCTGGACTGGGCGGCGGAGGTGTTCCGCAAGCTCTATGCGCTGGCGCAGGAGGATGCGGATTATATGCACGCTTCTCCTCACCATGCCCAGATTGGCCGTCCGGACGAGGTGCAGGCCTCCCGGAATCCCGTTTTGCGGTATCAGCCATGATCGAAAGAATCGCGCTCTATGAGAGCGCCAGTTATGATCCCTACTACAATCTTGCCGTGGAACAATATCTGCTGGAAAATGTGGAGGAAAACACCTGCATTCTTTACCTGTGGCAGAATCAGCACACGGTGGTAATCGGCAGGAATCAGAACGCCTGGAAGGAATGCAGAACGACGCTGCTGGAGCAGGAGGGCGGGCATCTTGCCCGCCGCCTGTCCGGAGGCGGAGCGGTATTCCATGATCTTGGCAATCTGAATTTTACCTTTCTGGTTCCTCAGGCGGATTATGATCTGGATCGTCAGTTTTCCGTCATTCAGGAGGCCGCCCGCAGCTTTGGCATTCCGGCGGAAAAATCCGGCCGCAATGACGTACTGGCAGAGGGAAGAAAGTTCTCCGGAAACGCTTTCTACCGCAACGGCACTCAGGCCTATCATCACGGTACGCTGCTGGTGGATGTGGATATGCAGAACATGGGGCGCTATCTCAACCCTTCCAAGGCAAAGCTAAAGTCCAAGGGCGTGGATTCCGTCCGTTCCCGGGTGGTGAATCTGAAGGAACTGAATCCGGACATCACCATTTCCAGCCTGAAGGCGGCCATGGCGGAGGCGTTTGCCCATGTTTATGCCCTGTCTCTGGGACGGATCTCCGATGATGCACTGGATGCCGACCGGATTGACTCCCTGCGCCGGAGAAACGGCAGCTGGGACTGGCTCTACGGGCAGAAGATTCCCTTCACGCTGGAGTGGGAGGATCGCTTCGCCTGGGGCGGCGTCCAGATTGCCATGCAGGTGGAGCAGGGCGTGGTGCAGCAGGCGAAGGTCTATTCCGATGCCATGGACTGGTCAATGGCGCCCAAGCTGGAGCAGACACTGACCGGCTGCCGCTTCACCCGGGACGCCCTCCGGGAAGCCATTGCTTCCGCGGACACCGGTGTAGCGGAGGACTTGTCCGGCCTTCTGGAGCTGGTATAACGAAAAAACAGCCATTGTTTTCCCGGGAACGGGAGAGCAATGGCTGTTTTTGGGTATCAGGCAGTCACGGGCGCAGGATCTCGTGAAGCGGCAGAATGGCGATGCCCTCCTGCTCCAGCGCGGCTCTGATTTTTTTGACAAACAGCAGAGCCTTTTCACTGTCGCCGTGGACGCACACGGAATCCGGGCAAATCTCGATTTCCTTCCCGGTAATCGACGTAACCCGGTGATTGCGGATCATGCCAATGACCCGGCGGACAGCCTCGTCCTCGTCGGTAATCATGGCGCCGGGCTTGGATCGTGCTACCAGTGTGCCGTCTTCTTCGTAGGCACGGTCGGCAAATACCTCCGCCGCGCAGGGCAGGCCGATTTCTCTAGCCTGACGAAGCATTTCACTGCCGGACAGCCCCAGTAGAATCAGGGTCGGGTTAAAGGCGTAGATTCCCTGACAGATGGCTCTGGAAAGCTCCGGGCTTTTTGCCGCCATATTGTATAGTGCCCCATGGGGCTTGACGTGCTGCAGCTTCAGCCCGGCGCTTTTGCAGAAAGCATCCAGCGCACCCACCTGATAGATGATCAGGTTCTGCACGTCGGCAGGGGAGAGAGCCATATTTCTCCGGCCAAAGCCCTGCAAATCCGGGAAGCCCGGGTGGGCACCAATGGAAATGCCGCTTTTCCGGCACATCTGTGCCGTTTCTGCCATGGTGTTGAAGTCTCCCACATGAAAACCGCAGGCTACGTTGGCGGAGGAAATCAGCGGGATGATCTCGGCGTCCATACCCATCCGGTAGGCACCGTAGCTCTCCCCCAGATCGCTGTTCAAATCAATTGCATACATGGTAATCAGTCCTTCAGCAGAGAATTTTTCACATCGGTGATGAACATATGTCCCGGCGCATGAGAAATGGCAATGGGGGGCTTGGCGCTCATGACCACGGACTGGGGTGTCACGCCGCAGCACCAGAACACGGGGATTTCTCCCTCCCGGATGGTAACGGCATCGCCGAAATCCGGTTTGGAGAGGTCATCGATGCCAATTTTCCCCGGATCGCCGATATGGATGGGCGCGCCGTGCACCCGGGGCATGGAGGCGGTAATGCTCACTGCCCGAATCACCTGATCCGCCGGCATGGGGCGCATACTGACCACCAGCTTCCCGTGGAAAATGCCCGCTTCCTCGCAGTCAATGTTGGTCAGGTACATGGGCACGTTTTTGCCCTCCTCAATGTGCCGAACCGGCACGCCCGCGGCAAGCAGCTCCCCTTCAAAGGAGAAGGAGCAGCCGATGAGAAAATATACGAAATCCTCCCGCCAAAATCGGGAGATGTCGGTGTATTCCCCGGTGAGGACACCATACTCCCACACCCGGTATTTGGGAATGTCAGTGGCAATGTCTGCATTGTTCGCCATTTTTTTCACCAGACGGCTGCCTACATCGCCCACCTCCAGAATGGGGCAGGATTTGGGATTGCGCTGGGTGAACAGCAGAAAGTCATAGGCCTGTGCTCTCGGCAGAACCAAGAGATTCCCCTGTGCATAGCCGTCGCACATTCCCGAGGTCTGGCCTGTGAGTTTGCCCTGCCGAATCAGCTGGCGAACCTGTTCCGGCTTATATTTGGAATAGTCCATGGTTTCTCCTCCCATATCAAGCGTCATTTCGAGCAATAGAGCATTTCGTATTCCCACTGCCGCATCTGTCGGACAGCTTCCCGGCGGAGACGGACGGCCTCCTGCTCGGTCACCTGTGCGAACCGAATTTGGGTTCCGGGTCGTACCTGAGCGGCAATGGGAAGATCCGCGGAGATCACTGTGGCGATTTTGGCATAGCCTCCGGTGGTTTGTCGGTCAGCCATCATGATGATGGGCGTACCGGACGCGGGAATCTGAATGGAGCCGGTGGCAATTCCGTCGGAAATAATATCCACTCCGGATTTGCTGTCGATTTTGGCGCCGGACAGCCGAATGCCCATCCGGTCGGCCTGATCCGTTACGGTGTACGTCTCGTTGAGAAAGGTAAAAAGCCCCTGCCGGGTAAAAGCATCCTCCTGAGGACCCAGCAGTACCCGCAATTTAACTTCCTCCTGGTATTCCTCCGGGATGGGAAGACGTTTCCCGGGTTCGTTCAGCGACAGGCTCTGATTCAGGGGCAACACATCCCCGCGCTGAAGCTTTCTGCCGTGAAAGCCGCCCAGCCTGCATTTGAGATTGGTGGACATACTTCCCATGACCGTGGGAAGGTCAAAGCCTCCCGCCACAGCCAGATATGCCCGCATCCCGTGCTGCGCGGTCTGCATCCTGAGCGTGTCGCCGGCATGGACGGAAATCGCCTGATAGCGCTTGACCATTTGCTCTTCCAGCCTTGCACACATATCCGCACCGGTCAGAGCAATCACGCAGTCACAGTCAAACCGGGCGGTGAGTCCCGCCATGGTCATCTCCACGACTCCAACACCGGCAGCGTTGCCCACCAGCAGATTGGCAAGCTGCATGGAGCGGCTATCCATGACGCCGCCGGGGGAGAAGCCCATCCCCATGGCGCCAAAACGGCCTACATCCTGAATGGTAGAGAGCGGCCCCGGGGAGAGAATCGTCATATTCATACCCGTTCCTCCTGAATGTTGGCGTCCCCGCTGCTTTCCAGACGGACATATTCCGGCTGAGAGATGGGGTAGAAGCGGATGTAGTCGCCCGTCTGATATACGATCGGCCTATCCCTGCCGGGATCATAGAGAATTGCCGGGGTTCGGCCGATCAGCTGCCAGCCACCCGGGGAGGTGAGGGGATAGACGCCGGTCTGCTTCCCGCCGATGCCCACGGCTCCCGGCGGGATCCTTGTTCGGGGCGTATCCAGCCGGGGAACCTCCAGCCTGGGATCCATACCGCCGAGATAGGGGAAACCCGGAAGAAAACCCAGCATATAGATCAGATAATCCACACCGGAGTGCCGGGCGATTACTTCCTCCGGACTTAGCCCCGTCAGGCGGCATACGCTCTCCATATCCGGCGCGTAGGCGCCCTCATAACACACGGGAATCCGGAACACCCGCTTTACTTCCGCGGCGCAGTCCCGGTAGGAGGAAAGCAGATGGGTGATGCGCTTTTCCAGTCTTCGGCGGGGAAGTACCAGAGGATCGAAGTAGACGGTGAGGCTGCAAAAGGTCGGGACGGTTTCCTGAACGCCGTGAATCCCGGCCTGCTGAATTTTTGCGGCAAGATAACGAATTTTCCGGTTCGTATCCTCCCGAATCTCCTGCCGGAAGGCCACGGTCACCGCGCAGTCGCCGCAGGGCAGAAACGTTACCTCTTCCATAGGCTTCAGTGCTCGTCGAAATAGTGCAGCTGCTCCACCTTTTCAAACCAGGTGGCGCAGGTACCCTTCAGGTGCAGGGCGCTTTTCACCAGTTCGCGCATAAGCGCCACAATGGGCACGTTGATTTCCTCGCCGAAGCCGTCAATCGCGGGGATCAGCCATCCGTACATATCAATCATACCGCTGCGACAGGCGGTTTCCAAAGCGGATTTCTCCAGCTCCGGGGTGTGCATGATTTCCGGATTTCCCTTCAGATAGGCCAGCGCGGCGATCATGGCATAGCAGCCCCAGTCGGAAACCGTGGCAGTGATGAGGTGATCCGCGTGGGTACGCACGGCAATGCCGCCGCCGCAGCCACACCGGCAGCCATTTTTCCCGGCATAGGGGATGTAGGCTTCCAGCGTGTCCCGAATCGCGCCCATGCCGATTTCGTTTCCCAGATCGCCGATGGCAATATTCAGGACGCCCATGGCCTGCAGCTTTTCAAAAAGGATATCCTGCTTGGCCTCCAATTCCGTGACATCCAAACCGGTGGCATTGTGGTAAACCCCCAGAGCATTGGCGCCCGGGCACTCAATGCTGATGACCGCGGCGGGATGATCTCTTGCAATCATCTCATCGGCCTGGGCAGACGCCAGCGCAGCGTCGCCGGTAAAACAGATCACGCCCATGGAGACAGGAATTTCGTGCAGCTGCTGCATATCCTCCATGAGATGAAGCCCCACACAAGCCGACAGCTGCCTGACTGCTTCGTAGTTCGCTTTGGGACAGACGATCACCGGTTTCGCGTCAAAGGCGAGAACCAGTGCTCTGCACAGAAGAGCGGAGCTGACAATGCCGTCCATCTCTGCCTTTTTAAAGGGACGCAGGACAAAACCGGTCATTATGTAGACAATATCTCCGCTATTTACGGTTTTCACCAGCTGCTGCGCCGCGTTCATGCTGGTGGGTCCGCCGGCGTAGGCGCGGGAGGCAGCGTAGAGAATTTTGCAGACGCCGTAGCCCCTGGGATCCAGATTGGCCAGATCATCCAGGCTCTGTCCCAGATTGCGCAGTGTCAATTCCTGTTGGGTCATGTGGATTCCTTCTTTACATAACAAATGACGGCAAGGGTATTTCCATGCAGGACGACACCCTTGCCGCTGCCTGTACTTTAGCGCAATTTGCCCAAAATGTCAATCCATATTTTATCTTAAATCACGATTTTTTGCAATTTTCTTGACGGCATCCTGCAAAAAGGACGTCCTGCTGCTTTCCGGGAAAGCTTCTCGAACACGGCTGTGCGGTTTTCCAGGAGACGAGGATAAAACAGAACGCACGATTCCGGGAAACAGCGAAACGATGTAAATAGTGAAAGAGACAAAAAAGTTCCCGAAACAGCCAAAATTTTGGCGTTTCGGGAACTTTCTTATGGCGGAGAAGGAGGGATTTGAACCCTCGATACCCTTTTGGGGTATACACGATTTCCAATCGTGCGCGCTCGGCCAGCTACGCGACTTCTCCATGCGCTGTAGGCTCTTGTGCCGACTCGCATATCATACACGAAGACCGCCCAAAAGTCAAGTATTATTTTCGCTTTTCACTTTTTTTTCGTTCCAGAATTTGGCCTGTTCCCAAATGGTAACAAATATGTTACAATTCTGAGGCATATATGCAAGAAATACACTGCGAGGTGGTTATGATCCGAAGAATTTTGCCTGTTTTTTTTCTGACGCTTCTGCTGCTGGCACTTGCGCCCAACGCAAGCGCGGCATCCGGTGTTAAGGCGGGCGCGGTTACAACGTCCGGCGGCTCACTGAATGTCCGTTCCCAGCCCTCCACAGGAGCCAGCGTTGCGGTGTCCCTGAAAAAGGGAAGCTATGTCACCCTGATTTCCCGCAGCGGCGACTGGTGGAAGGTGGAGTACGGGAAGGGAAAGTACGGCTACTGCCACAAGGATTACATTACGGTGGTGCAGGGGACGGAGGCAGCGGTAACGATCCGCTCCGGAAGTCTGAATGTCCGCAACGGCCCGGGAACCGGGTATGCGAAAGCGGCATCCCTGTACGCTGGGGAGCGGGTTGTGCAGCTTGACAGCAGCGGCGGCTGGAGCCGAGTCCTGTACCACGGGACAAAGACCGGTTATGTCAGTGCTCAGTACCTTTCCGGGTATTATGCCCCAATTTCTCTGCCTGTGCCGGATTTCAAGCAGACGGACAAGCGCTGGGCGGATAAGCCCGTGGGAAATTCCGGGAAGCCCTTCTCCCAGATTGGCTGCGCTACAACAGCGGTTGCCATGATGGAATCTGCACGGCAAGGGGTCACGATTTACCCGGATGCCATGTCCCGACAGCTGCGCTATACGCCTTCCGGAGACCTGTACTGGCCAAGCCACTACAGCGTCAGCACGGAGCCGTCCGGTTATCTGGAGCGGATCTATGCCAAGCTGGCTCAGGGAAAACCGGTGCTGCTGGGCGTGCGAAACGCCAATGGCTCCCAGCACTGGGTGGTAGTGACGGGCTATTCCGGCGGCAGCACGCTGACGGCGGCGGGCTTTTCCATTCACGACCCCGGAACTCATACCCGCACCCATTTGCAGCAGCTGCTGAATACCCATCCTGCATTCTATAAGTTCTTTACCTATTAAGGCAATACCGCACAATGGGAGCTGCGGGCTTCGGCAGATCTTTTGCCCCGTTATGCGGTGATGTCTTAAATCGGGGCTGGTTTCTGCCAGCCCCGATTTTCCTTTGCTACAGCAGCCGGATTCCAGCCTTTTCGCAGGCGTCCACCGTGGCCTGATCCCACACGCTGGACTGCACCTCGCCGATGTGGGCGCAGCCCATCATCAGCATGGCAAGCCTCGACTGACCGATGCCGCCGCCGATGGTCAGGGGCAGTTCGTTATTCAGCAGCATCTGGTGGAAGGGCAGTGCCCGGCGGCCGTCACAGCCGGCTTCAGTCAGCTGCCGATCCAGCGACTGGGCATCTACCCGGATGCCCATGGAGGAAATCTCCAGCGCACGGTTCAGGGTATCGTCCCAGAAGAAAATGTCGCCGTTCAGATCCCAGTCGTCGTAGTCCGGCGCCCGCCCGTCGTGAGGCTTCCCGGAGCGAAGCTTCCTGCCAATCTGCAGAATGCAGGCGGTTTTGTGCTCGCTTACATAGGCATTCTCCCGCTTGGCGCTGCACCCCAGTTCGGGATACCGGTCTTCCAGCTCCTGAGAGGTGATAAAAGAAACGTCCCGGCTCAGCACGGCGTTCAGCTGCGGGAAGCGGACGTGCAGGCGGTCGTTGGTGTCGCAGATTGCCCGGACAATGGCGCGGACGATCAGCTTCAGGTAATCCAGATTCCGGTTTTCCCGGGTAATGACCTTCTCCCAGTCCCACTGATCCACATAGATGGAGTGGACATTGTCCAGTTCTTCATCCCGGCGGATGGCGTTCATATCGGTGTACAGGCCGTTGCCCACGGTAAAGTGGTATCGCTTCAGCGCCAGACGCTTCCATTTTGCCAGAGAGTGCACCACCTGTGCCTCCGCGCCCACGGCGGGGATGTCGAAGGACACCGGACGCTCATAGCCGTTCAGGTTATCGTTCAGGCCGGAGTTTTCCGTGACGAACAGGGGAGCGGAGACGCGCTTTAAGTTCAGGGCTTTTGAGAATTCCTCCTGAAAGGTTTCCTTAATGTAGGCGATGGCGCGCTGGGTGTCGTAGGCATCCAGTTTGGCGTGGTATCCTTCGGGAATCACAATCTTGTTCATATGTGTTTCAACCTTTCCGCGAAATATAGCATCTATTGTATTTTGTTTTTGCCGCAAAATCAAGGGCGGATCAAAATTTTTCCCCGCGGAAAAGCGAAAGGCCAAGAAAACCCGGGAGCCAACCGCATTCCGGAGAGCGCTGCAGGCTGTGGTAAAAACAAAAAACGCTTAGTTCTCACCAAACTAAGCGCTTTCCTATGGCGGAGAGAGTGGGATTCGAACTGAGTATTTTATGTGCCAAAAGTTATTGATTATCAGTCACTTTTTCGTTTTCGTTAGCAGTTTTGTTAGCATTCTTGCATTGATTGCCAAAAAATGCGGTGAAGGTTTTGGCGTGAGCGGCTACGTCCTGCTGGGAAATATGTGTATAGATTTTTCGCATGGTCTGGTCGTTTGACCATCCGCCTATCTCCATGGCTACCTTTTCCGGGACGTTCAGATGGTAAGCCAAGGAGGCGAAGCTGTGGCGAAGGCCGTGGATTCCTACCTTCGGAAGTCCATTTTGCTCACAGATTCGGTTGATCTGCTGGTACATTCCTGCCGGGGACATGGTGACCACGTAGTCGGACTTTCTCTGTGCGGCTTCCAGAGCGGATCTGAGGGGAGGAATGATTGGGACAAGCCGGGTGGAGTTTCGGTTCTTATTCTCCTTCTTGCGAACGAGGACGCCGCCCTCACCGTATACAGCAGAGCCTGAGACAGTTATTACCCCGTTTTTCAAATCTATTTGCTCCCATTTCAGATCCAGCAGTTCCGACCGGCGCAGGCTGGACAGAGCCAGCAGGGCGGGAATCTCTACCGGCATTCCATGGACGGCTTCCACAAAGGTAGGAATCTGATCCGGTGTGAGGAATGGACGCTCATTTGGCTTGACCTGCGGAAGACGGACTGTTATCTTCTCACCGGTGGTTTCCGCAATGACAGAGGACAGGAAACGCCAGGCGTTTCC
>JAXEAK010000015.1:0-13041 GCA_034094395.1 Faecousia sp. | reverse complement strand
TGCCTGGGCGAGAGCGGCAACGAGTACGACCAGGGCCTGATCGCCTTCTTCACCCAGGTCTTCGAGGCTGCTGGCGGCAAGGTCATCACCGACTCCTTCCCCACCGGCAACTCCGACTTCGGCTCCTACCTGAACAAGGCCAAGAGCGAGGGCGCGGATGTCATCTTTACCCCCGTCTCCATTGCCTACGCCGTTCAGATCATCAAGCAGGCCGCTTCCCTGGGCATTGAGGCTCCCTTCTTGGGCTCCGACACCCTGGACGACAACATGGTCCTGGAAGCCATCGCCGGCACCGACCTGCAGCTGTACGTCTCCACCTTCTATCAGGAGGGCGGCTCTCCCGAGTTCGACGCCGGCATCAAGAAGTACATCAACGACAATTCTGAGGCACTGGCTGCCAACGGCGGCAACGACACCATCTCCGCCGTCACCGCCATGGGCTACGACGCTTACTTTGTAGCGCTGGAGGCCATGAAGAAGGCGGACAGCGGCGACAAGGCGGCTCTGATGAAGATTCTGCCCTCCGTCACCTACACCGGCGTATCCGGTTCCATCGCCTTTGACGAGGTCGGCGACGCCGTCCGCGACACCGCTTATATCAAGACTGCCAACACGGCTGACGGCGCCTGGGCTCTGGAAACCGTCCAGACCGGCTCCGCAAGCTAAGCTTTCACCGCATTCGACGAATTCTGGCGGGGGTATTTTACCCCCGCCAACCGTCGTATTTCGCCTTTCCTTTCTGAGCAAGGTATCAGCCCGATCAGGCTGGGGGAAGGAGTGTACCAACCCTGGACAACACGGCACCAGAGATTTTTGCCTGCTCCCTCCCAGTGGGAGGCTTCAGCGGAGTAAGAACACAGACAGGAGGTTCCCGATGGAACAACTGCTATCCGTAGAATATATTGTATCAATTCTCTTAAGCGGCATCTCCCTAGGCGGTCAGCTGGCGCTCATCGCCATCGGTTATACCATGGTTTATGGCATCCTGCGTCTGATTAATTTCGCCCACGGCGATGTTTTCATGGTCGCAGGCCTTTTGGGCATTTATATTTCCGCCGTCCTGCCCATGTATGTCGCCATTCCCATTGTGATCGCGCTGACCATCGGGCTGGGCTTCTTTATTGAACGGGCGGCCTACAAGCCCCTGCGTAGCGCCCCCAGAATGTCCGTCATGATTTCCGCCATCGGCGTCAGCTATCTGCTGCAGAACACCGCGACCTACGTCACCGGTGGCCAGCCCATGACATATCCTTCCATTGATTTCCTGAACAAAACCGTGAATATTTGCGGCGCTTCCACCAAGCTGGTAGTGATCATCACCCCTGTGCTGGTGCTGGTGCTGATCGTACTGCTGACCACTTTGATTAACCACACCAAAATCGGTATGGCCATGCGGGCGGTTTCCAAGGATTTTGAAACCAGCCGTCTGATGGGCATTAAGATCAACAACGTCATTTCCATGACCTTTGTCATCGGCTCGGCGCTGGCGGTCATCGGCTCAATTCTGTATTTCACCACCTATCCGGCCATTACACCCACCGCCGGAGCCATGCCCGGTCTCAAGTCCTTTGTCGCGGCGGTGTTTGGCGGGATCGGCTCCATCCCCGGTGCGGTGATCGGCGCTTTCCTCATCGGCATCTGTGAAACCATCATCAAGGGTCTGCCCTCGTCCTGGAATGTGTCCGTATTCTCCGATGCCTTCACGTTCGCGCTGCTGATTGTGATTCTCACCTGCAAGCCAACCGGCCTGTTCGGCGAGAAAGCCACCGACAAGGTTTAAGGGGGTGAGAGTCATGCTGCAAAAGAATGAAAAACGCTCCGGAACCCTGCGTACCATGCTTGCCATCATGGTACTGCTGTTGCTGGTCATTGTACTGGAAAACATCAGCACCTGGATTCCCGGTATGCCTTCCGTGTTCTCTCCTACCAGCCAGCTGTTCACCGTTCTGAAAAAAGGCGCGGTGTACTCTCTGGTTGCCGTTTCCATGAACCTGCTTAATGGCTTCACCGGTTTGTTCTCTCTGGGGCAGGCAGGCTTCATGCTGCTAGGTGCCTATACTTACGCAATTCTCACCGTTCCCATGGCCGCCAAGGAACAGGTGTACTACCTCTACGGCGGCTCCGCCGTGAAATTCTCTCTGGTGGATCTGTTTCAGGGGCTGTTCGGTGCTTCCGGCTTCGGTGGTGCCATGAGCCTGATCTGCGCCGTGCTGGTGGCACTGATACTGGCCGGTCTGGTAGCTGCACTGTTCGCCGCCCTCATTGGCACGCCGGTACTGCGTCTGAAGAGCGACTACCTCGCCATTGCCACGCTGGGCTTTGCGGAAATTCTTCGCGCTCTGTTCCAGTGGCAGACCCTTGGTCCCATCACCAACGGTGCCAATATGCTGAAGAATTTCCCCACCTTTGCCGACTTTAACATTAAAAACGCCGTAGGTGAGGTCGTGCTCCGGCTGAGCACCTTCGTCCCCTTTCTTGTGGCAATTATCTGTATTGCCCTCATTGTGCTGCTGATTCATTCCTCCTACGGCCGCGCCTTCAAGGCCATCCGGGACGACGAAGTGGCGGCGGAGGCCATGGGCATCAATCTGTTTAAGCACAAGATGCTGTCCTTCGTGATCTCCAGCTTCTTCTCCGGCGTAGGCGGCGCGCTGTTCGCCATGTATGTGGCCAACGCGCAGGCTAAGGCCTTCACATCCACCATGACCTACGAAATCCTGCTGATCGTTGTCATCGGCGGCATCGGCTCCATCTCCGGTTCCGTCATTGGCACCTTCCTGTATGTGGCTTGCTCCGAATGGTGGCTGCGGTTCCTGGACGCTGAGACCTACATTGGCTCGTTCAAGGTACCTCTGCTGCGCAGCGGCTTCCGGATGGTGGTCTTCTCCGTTGTCATCATGATCATCGTCCTGTTCTTCTCTCAGGGCATCATGGGCGATAAGGAGCTGAGCTGGGCCGGTATCGGAGGACTGCTAAAGAAATTAAAGCCCAAAAAGAAGGCCGCCGCCGCAGAAAAGGAGGGCTAAAGCTATGGATGAAAAAATGGTTCTCCGCATGGAAAATGTAACCATGCAGTTCGGCGGCGTGGTTGCCGTGAATGATTTGTCTCTGGACGTGCCGGAGGGCAAGATCGTCGCGCTGATCGGCCCCAACGGTGCAGGCAAAACCACCGCCTTCAACTGCATCACCGGCGTCTACCAGCCCACCAATGGCCGGGTGGAATTCCTGGGGGAGACGATGATTCGCAGCCACCCCACCGGCAAGATGAAGAAAAATTATCTGGGCAGCGACGCCGAGAAATTCGCAGATCAGCGCATGGTGAATCCCTCGCCGGATCATGTGGTTCAGCTTGGCATCGCCCGCACCTTCCAGAATATCCGGCTGTGGAAAAGCATGACGGTATTCGAGAACGTGCTGGTTGCCAAGCATATGCGTGCCAAGCAGAATGTGTTTTCCGCCACCTTCCGCACCAATGCCAGAGAAGAAGCCCGGATGCGGGAAGAAACCATGGCGTTGCTGGAAGAGCAGGGTCTGGAGCCATACAAGGACGATATCGCCACCAGCCTGCCCTACGGTTTGCAGCGCCGTCTGGAAATTGCCCGGGCGTTGGCGACGGATCCCAAACTGCTGCTGCTGGACGAGCCGGCAGCCGGCATGAACCCCCAGGAAACCCAGGAGTTGGCAGATTACATCCGGGAAGTCCGGGATAAGCACCACCTGACGGTGTTCCTGATCGAGCACCATATGGATCTGGTCATGAAGATTTCCGACTATATTTACGTCATTGATTTCGGCAGCGAGATCGCCCGGGGCGTACCCAAAGAGGTACAGCAGAACAAGCGGGTCATCGAGGCCTATTTGGGGGTGGCAGAGGATGAGTAATATTCTGGAAATCCGGGATCTGCAGGTGCACTACGGTGGCATCGAAGCCGTAAAGGGCATTAGTCTGGATGTGCCGGAGGGAGAAATTGTGACCCTGATCGGCGCCAACGGCGCGGGCAAAAGCTCCACCCTGCGTGCCATCGCCGGTCTGGTCAAGCCCAGCGCCGGAAGTATCTGCTTTCAGAGGGAGGATATCACCGGCAAGGACAGCAACCTGATTGTGTCCCGGGGCATTACGCTGGTGCCGGAAGGACGGCGGATTTTTCCGGACATGACGGTGCTGGAAAACCTGAAAATCGGCGCGTATCTGCGCAAGGACGATCTGACCGACGACTTAAACTGGGTTTTTGACCTGTTCCCCCGGCTGAAGGAGCGTTCCTGGCAGGCCGGCGGCACCCTGTCCGGCGGTGAGCAGCAGATGCTGGCCGTGGGGCGGGCGTTGATGAGCCGTCCTAAGGTCATCATGATGGATGAACCGTCTCTGGGTCTTGCTCCCATCATTGTGCGGGGTATTTTCGACATCATCAAGGAGATTAACAAGCAGGGTGTGACAGTGCTGCTGATCGAGCAGAACGCCAACATGGCGCTTAAGACCGCCGGCCTCGGCTATGTTATGGAAACCGGCCGTATTACCCTGACGGGCACCGGCGCGGAACTTCTAAGCAACGAGGCCGTGAAGGCCGCCTACCTTGGCACCTGACAGGCGTCGTCTCTTCGGCAAGGAACCCCATATTGAAAACGCACTCCGGCTCTGTGACAGGACACAGAGCCGGGTTTTTTTGGTGGAGTACGGAGTATCCTGTATCAATTTCAGCCCGGCATAGGCAGGGCAAACGATTCGCCGCGAAAGCCGCAGACGGTTTCCCCTTGATTTTCGACCGCTTCCATGGTAATCTGACAGGCAGAGGAGGTGGCGCAATGTACTACGCGCATATTCGCGACGATGGCGCTGTTCAAACGGTTGAGGAACATCTGAAGAGCACCGCCCAGCTATGCGGCAGCTTTGCCAAACCCTTCGGTGAAGAGGATCGGGGCAAGCTGCTGGGCTATGCCCACGACATCGGCAAATGCTCGGAGGCCTTCCAGAAGCGCCTGCACGGTGGTGCCAAAGTGGATCACGCTACGGCGGGCGCACTGGAATGCGCGAAACTGGGAGAAAATGCCCTGGCCTGCTGTGTGGTGGGACACCACGGCGGTCTTCCGGATTTCGGAAATCCCAAAACGGATTATCCGGGAATGCCTACCTGCGCCGGGCGGATCAAAAAGGGCATGGTGGGAGGCATTCCCGCCTATCACTGGGCAGGCGTACTGCCCAAGCCGGGGAAACAGCCGGCCATCACCGACCCATACGCCCTGTCCATGTGGGTGCGGATGCTCTATTCCTGTCTGGTGGATGCGGATTATCTGGACACGGAAGCCTTTATGTCCAATAAAGCGCCCCAGCGGGGCGGTTATGACCCGCTGCCGGTGCTACTGGAGCGGCTGCGATCTTACATTGCCCCCTGGTTCCCCGGGAACACGGAACTGAATCGAAATCGCTGCGCCATATTGTCCCAATGCCTGGAAAAGGCGTCGCAGCCCAGAGGCATCTACTCGCTGACCGTCCCCACCGGCGGTGGAAAAACCGTTTCCTCCCTTGCCTTTGCCCTGAAACACGCCGTGGAGAACGGCATGGATCGGGTCATTTACGTAATCCCCTATACCTCCATCATCGAGCAGAATGCGGCGGTGTTCCGGGAGATTGTGGGAGAACGCAACGTGGTGGAGCACCACAGCGGCGTTCGTTACGATGATGACGACGAAACGAATAAAGCCAACCGCTTTCAGCGGCTGGCAGCGGAAAACTGGGATGCTCCGGTGATCGTGACCACCGCGGTGCAGTTCTTTGAGTCGCTCCATTCCAACCGCTCCTCCCAGTGCCGCAAGCTGCACAATCTCGCGAACAGCGTGGTAATCTTTGACGAAGCCCAGATGCTCCCAACCTGTCATCTGCTTCCCTGCGTTGGCGCCATGGCGAACCTCGTGTCTCAATTCCGCGCTACGGTTTTGCTCTGCACTGCCACTCAGCCGGTGCTGGGGGATCTGTTCCACCGGTTCTGCCCGGATCAGCAAATTACGGAGTTATGTCCGGATGTGGCAGAGAATTTCCGCAATTTCCGCCGGGTGACCTACCGGGACGGCGGCACGCTGTCCGATGAGGCACTTGCCGGCGAGTTGTGCCGGGAAAAGCAGGTGCTTTGCATCGTGAATACACGCAAAGCGGCGCAAACCCTTTATTCGCTGCTTCCGGAGGAGGGGCGGTTCCATCTGTCCACATTGCTGTACCCCGCCCATCGAAAGGCAGTACTGGAAACGATTCGGGGGCGGCTGAAGGCAGGGCTTCCCTGCCGGGTGGTGTCCACCTCTCTGATTGAGGCCGGTGTGGATGTGGATTTTCC
Source organism: Faecousia sp. (assembly GCA_034094395.1). GTDB lineage: Bacteria > Bacillota > Clostridia > Oscillospirales > Oscillospiraceae > Faecousia. The sequence continues at coordinate 6,721 of JAXEAK010000015.1, read as the reverse complement.
CACAGTCTACCGGGAAATCGCGGGACTGGACTCTATTGCTCAGGCCGCTGGCCGCTGCAACCGGGAGGGAAAGCGGGACGCGAGTGCCAGCGTTGTGACGTATTTTCAAAATGAACATCCGATCCCCGTTTTGCAGCGGGTCAATCTTCAGGCAGCCCGGGAGGCGCTGCAGCAGGGCGGCAACCCCGGTGACCCGGCGACCATGCGGCAGTATTTTACCGCGCTGCGTTCGTGGATTGGGGAGAACATGGACAAATCCGGAATGATGAAGACCCTGCAGGAACAGTCGCTTCCCTTCAAAACCGTATCTGAGGCCTTTCATCTGATTGAGGAAGACACCTTTTCCGTCTACATTCCTCTGGGGGACGGAGAATCGGCCTGCCGCCCCCTGTCGGAAGGCCGGGCAAATCGGGAGGACTACCGCCGGGCAGGGCAGTACAGCGTCAGTATCTATGAGCAGCATTTCCGTGACCTGCTGAATTCCGGAGATCTTCTGCCGCTGTCGGACGGCAGTGCTATCCTGACCAATCTCCGGCTGTACGACCCGGAAATGGGATTGTCGCTGAAATCGGACGCCGGAAGGGCGGATTTTATCTGATCGTACCCGCTTTATTGGACGGATCTTCTGCTAGTATGAAAAGCAGGAGGGACGGAGCGTTCGCTCCGTCCCTCCTGCTTTCTTGGTTAAAATTCTAATCAAGAAGACACCGCCTTGCAGTGTTATCGTATTCATGATTTATGGAAAGGAACTCATGAATCCCTGTCTTCTTGCGATCTTCATATTTAATACTCGCGAATTGAAGTTTTTAATTGAATATCAGTATAAACTATTCTTTTCACCGTTTCAATCCGCGGGTCTACCCCCGACATATTTATATGTATGTCATAATTCGACAAACAAGTCAAGATTTTTTGTTTAACTATTCCTTTCACTGAAATTGCATATCAGTACAGAATATGATAAAATCACAGAGTCACGGTAACAGAGTCGGCCGGATTGGCAAATAGGGCGAGCTGCCCGATCGATTCCAACATAAAAACCACGCAAGAAAGGAGTATGCCTATGTCGATTTCCGTTGAGGTCTGGGGTGACTATGCCTGTTTTTCCCGGCCGGAGATGAAGGTGGAACGAGTCAGTTATGACATGATGACGCCTTCCGCCGCCCGGGGACTGCTGGAAGCCATCTACTGGCATCCCGGTATGAAGTGGATCATTGACCGCATCCATGTCTGCGCTCCCATCCGCTTCACCAACATTCGGCGCAACGAGGTCAAGGACACCATCAGCGCCCGGAAGGCGCAGACCGTCATGGAAAAGGGCGGCGAATTGTATCTCGCCACTCCGGACAGTATTCAACAGCGCGCCGCCATGGTGCTTCGGGATGTGCGCTATGTCATCGACGCCCACTTCGAGATGACCACCCGCGCCACACCTACGGACAACCCCGGCAAATTTCAGGACATCATGCGCAGGCGTCTGGAAAAGGGGCAGTGTTATCATCCGCCCTGCTTCGGTGTCCGGGAGTTTCCGGCACATTTCAAGCCCTGTACCCAGCTGCCGCCCTGTCCGGAGGAGTTGAGAGGAGAAAAGGATCTGGGCTGGATGCTGCTGGATCTGGACTATACCGATCCGGAGAACATCACGCCCCATTTCTTCCGTGCAATGCTGCGGGACGGTGTTCTGGATGTGCCGCCCATGTATAGTGAGGAGGTGCGGGCATGATTCTGCAAGCGTTGACCCGGCTGTTCGAGGATCTGGCGCAACAGGGAAAAATTGCCCGCCCCGGCTGGAGTCCGGCGAAGATCAGCTATGCCCTGTGTCTGGATGCAGACGGCGCACTGGAAGCCGTCGTCCCTGTGCTGTCGGAAGTACTGGTGGGAAAGAAAACCCAGCTGCGTCCCACGCCCATGGAGCTGCCCTCCCCCGTCACCCGGACAGTGGGAATTCTACCCAATTTTCTATGGGACAATTCCAGCTACCTTCTGGGCGTAGACGAAAAGGGCAAGCCAGAACGCAGCCGCAGCTGCTTCCGCGCCTGCGGCGAACTGCATCACAGGCTGCTGGATTCCGTGGACAGCCCCGCCGCAAGGGCGATCCTCGCCTACTTTGATACCTGGCAGCCGGAAAACGCCCAGTCGCATCCCGCTCTCGCAGACTGCTGGCAGGAACTGATGAAGGGCGGGAACCTGATTTTTCGGGTAAACGGTGCTTTTGCCCAGGACGACCCGGCGATTCGTTCGGCGTGGGAGGCCAGCTACGGCGATACGCAGGGAGAGAAGCAGCAATGCCTCGTCACAGGCAATTGGGATGTGGCAGAACCGGTGCATCCGGCGATCAAGGGTGTTGCCGGTGCCCAGTCCAGCGGCGCGGCGCTGATTTCCTTCAACGCCCCCGCCTTCTGCTCCTACGGCAAGGAACAGAGTCTGAACGCTCCCGTAGGCAAATATGCTTCCTTCGCCTACACCGCTGCCCTGAATTACCTGCTGGCGGACAAGCCCAACGTCCATCGCATCGGCGACACCACCGTGCTCTGCTGGGCAGAGGGCGCCCAGCCGCAGTACAGCCTGTTCGCGGGTCTGTCCCTGTTCGGCGACGAACTGCCGGAGGGTCTGAGTGACAAGGATCTGCATTCCGCGCTGGACAATTTGTCTCAGGGGCTTCCCTGTGAAGCGCTGAAGTTGGATCCCAACCGTCCCTTCTACATTCTGGGGCTTGCTCCCAACGCCGCCCGCCTGTCCGTCCGGTTCTTCTGCCGCGATTCCTTCGGCAGCCTGATGAAAAATGTCAACGACCATCACAAACGCATGGAGATCGTGGGCAAGCGATTTGCCATTACGCCGCTGTGGGCAATGCTTCATCTGAACACTACGGATAAGTCTCCCTCCCCGGCAATGGCCGGTGCGACGGCGCGCGCCATCTTCCAGGGCACCGCCTATCCCGCCTCCCTGCTGGAAGCCACCATGCTCCGCATCCGGGCAGAACGGGAGATCACCCCCGGGCGGGCGGCGATTCTGAAAGCCTATTATCTGAAAAATTCCAATGATCTGTGCCCGAAGGAGGTATTGACCGTGAGCCTGAATGAAAACAGCACCAACATTCCCTACACGCTGGGGCGCCTGTTTGCGGTATATGAGGCAGTGCAGGAAAGTGCAAATCCCGGCATCAACGCCACCATCAAAGATAAGTATTTCAATTCCGCTTCCGCCACCCCGGCAACTATCTTCCCGATCCTGGACAACCTGTGTCAGAAGCACCTGCGCAAGCTGGACACCGGCCTGCGTATCTCCTGTGACCGCCAGATTGGGAAGCTGAAAGATGTTCTGGGGGAAAGCTATCCCACACGTCTGTCCCTGCCGGAACAGGGCTCCTTTAACCTGGGCTACTATCATCAGAAACGGTTCCGCTACACAAAGAAGGAGGATAAATAATATGAGCGCCATTTCTAACCGGTATGAATTTGTGATCTTTTTCGACGTGGAAAACGGCAACCCCAACGGTGACCCGGACGCGGGCAATATGCCCCGCATTGATCCGGAGACGGGCTATGGTCTGGTGACCGACGTGTGCCTGAAGCGGAAGATCCGCAACTATGTGGAAACCGTGAAGGAGGGAGAGCCCGGCTACCGGATCTACGTCAAGGACGGCGTGCCCCTGAACCGCAGTGACGCGGAAGCCTGCGCTTACCTCGGCGTTGACCCCGGAAAGCTGAAAGAAGCCAAGAAGAGGGACTCCGATCTGGATGTCAAAATCCGGGACTTCATGTGCCAGAATTTCTTTGATATCCGAACCTTTGGCGCGGTGATGACCACCTTCGTCAAAGGGGCTCTGAACTGCGGTCAGGTGCGTGGTCCTGTGCAGCTGGGTTTCGCCCGGAGCGTTGACCCCATCCTTCCGCAGGAAATCACCATCACCCGGGTCGCCATTACCACCGAGGCGGACGCGGAGAAGAAGGACACGGAAATGGGGCGGAAGTACATTGTCCCCTACGGTCTGTACCGGGCGGAGGGCTACGTCTCTGCCAATCTGGCGCGGAAAACCACTGGTTTCTCCGAAGCGGATCTGCAGCTGCTGTGGCAGGCGATTCTCAATATGTTCGAGATGGATCACTCCGCCGCCCGGGGCAAGATGTCCGTCCGGGAGCTGATCGTGTTCCGCCACGATTCCGAACTGGGCAACGCGCCGGCTTATAAGCTGTTCGATCTGGTAAAGGCGCAGCGGAATCCCGGCGTGGTCACGCCCCGCGCCTATTCCGATTATCAGGTCAGCGTGGATGAAGCCAATCTGCCTGAGGGCGTTACCTGTACGCGCATGGGGTGATCTATTCTGAGGAGGATTTCCTCCAGCTGTCCGGTCTGCAGCATTTCGCCTTCTGCCGCCGCCAGTGGGCGCTGATTCACATCGAGCATCAGTGGGCCGAGAATTACCGCACAGTGGACGGAACGCTGATGCACGAAAAAGCCCACGACCGGGAATTAGTCGAAAGTCGGGGAGATGTTCTGATTCAGCGGGGTGTCAGCGTGTATGCCCCGGAGTTAGGTGTTTCCGGGCAATGCGATGTGCTGGAATATCACCGGGGAAGCACCGGTATTCCCATTGCCGGGAAGGAGGGACTGTGGCAGCCCTACCCGGTGGAGTATAAGCGGGGATCTCCCAAGGAAACCGACGCAGATGTCCTGCAATTGTGCGGACAGGCTATGTGCCTGGAAACCATGCTGTGCTGCGATGTCCCGGAGGGCGCGCTGTATTACGGTGAAATTCGGCGGCGGGAGCGAGTCAGCTTCACCCCGGAGCTGCGTTCACAGGTCAAGGACTTGCTGACCCAGATGCACGACCTCTATCAGCGGGGCTACACGCCCAAGGTCAAGCCCACGAAATCCTGCAACGCCTGTTCTCTGAAGGAAGTTTGCCTGCCGAAGCTGATGAAAAATCGCTCCGTATCCGCGTATCTCAAAGCCGCAATGGAGGAAGTGCCATGAAGCAGCTGCTGAATACCCTGTTTGTCACCTCTGAGGACATTTACCTGTCTTTGGAAGGAGAAAACGTTCTGGCCAACCGGGGTGGAGAGGTGATTGCCCGGTATCCCCTGCATACCCTGCAAACCATTGTCAGCTTCGCCTATTCCGGGGCTTCTCCCGCACTGATGGGCGCTTGCGCTGAGCGGGGCATTGGGCTCGCCTTCTGCACCCCCAGAGGTCGCTTCCTTGCCCGGGTTTGTGGGGAAAGCAGCGGCAACGTGCTGCTGCGCCGGGAACAGTACCGCATTGCCGATGACCCGCGCAGAAGCTGCGAGGTTGCCCGCAACATGATCTTCGGGAAACTCAGCAATGGCGCGGCAAGCATCCAGCGCACGTTGCGGGATCATGCTCCGCGAGTGGAAAACTGCGGGCTGGAAGCGGCAACGAAGCAGATCCGGGAACTGCTGCCGCTGGTTCTGGAAGTAACCGATCTGGATGCGCTTCGGGGCTTGGAGGGCGTGGGTGCAGCGGCGTATTTTGGCGTTTTTGATCCTATGCTGCTGAACCGGAAAGAGGATTTCTTCTTCCGCGGACGCAACCGTCGGCCGCCGCTCGACCGGGTCAACGCCATGCTGTCCTTTGCCTACAGTCTGCTGGCACATGACTGTGCCAGCGCGCTGGAAAGCGTGGGACTGGATTCCTATGTGGGCTTTCTCCATCGGGATCGACCGGGACGGGAATCTCTGGCGCTGGATCTGATGGAGGAACTGCGACCGTGTATGGCCGACCGTTTTGTGCTGACGCTGGTGAACAACCGGGTGGTCAGGCCGGAAGACTTTCAGACTCAGGACAGTGGGGCGGTTCTTCTCACCGACGATGGGCGCAAGCGGTTTCTGAAAGCCTGGCAGGAGCGGAAGCGGGACACTCTGACCCATCCCTATCTCAATGAGAAAATGAGCTGGGGAATGATTCCCTATGTGCAGGCACTGCTGCTCGCCCGACACCTCCGGGGCGATCTGGATGCCTATCCGCCGTTTTTATGGAAGTGACGCTATGCTGGTACTGATTACTTACGACGTGAATACAGAAGACGCAGCCGGGCGAAAACGCCTGCGGCAAATTGCAAAAAAGTGCGTAGACTACGGCCAGCGGGTGCAGAATTCGGTGTTCGAGTGCCTGCTGGATGCGGCGCAGTGCCGCAGTCTGCAAGCAAAGCTGCTGTCCATCATGGATCCGGACAAAGACAGTCTCCGGTTTTATTATCTGGGGAACCAGTATGAGAAAAAGGTGGAGCATTTCGGCTGCAAGAACACCTATCTGCCGGAGGATACCCTGATCCTATGACTGCGAAGTCCCAGTAAACAGGGCTTTCCGGGGAGGTTCGCACGGATTTCTGATCCAAAAACCGCAGTTTTTTCCGGTTCCGGAACCGGCACTGCACCGCTCTCCCGAAGTTTTCTCTCTCAAATACCATATTCTCGCCAAAGATGCCGCTGGGAATTTGTGCATCTTTGCTGTCGCTCCCCACACGGGGAGCGTGGATTGAAATTTGTTGAGTCTGGTACTGTTGATTTGCAGGAACGGTCGCTCCCCACACGGGGAGCGTGGATTGAAATGCGGAATCTTTTGAGAATAGAAGATGGCAACGAAGTCGCTCCCCACACGGGGAGCGTGGATTGAAATAAGACTTGCTGAATGACGTTATTCCTGATCCGGAGTCGCTCCCCACACGGGGAGCGTGGATTGAAATAGGTAGAGGAAGTTG
>JAXEAK010000014.1:0-10150 GCA_034094395.1 Faecousia sp. | reverse complement strand
GGGGATCGGGGCGGGCACGCAGGCGCTCTCAAGAAAATCACCGTGCACAACCCAGCACACCGCCGCCAGATCCCACAGGGGCTTGCTCCAGCCCTCATAGTCGTATTTCTGGCTGCAATAGGCGTAGGTATTGTCGATGAGATAGTCGCTCAGCCGGCTTTTGCCCCGGAACCAGTATTCCAGCTCCGGTTTGGAAAATCGGAATTCCGACACCACGCCGAACATGGGAAACTGCACCAGCGGTACGCCGCACCCGAATAGAATCCGGGCAGCCGAGATGTCCTGAGATACGTTGAAGTCGCTGCAGTCATTCCAGTGATGAGCGTGACCGGCCAGCCAGACCACCACGCACCGCTTTGTCAGCGTGGGATCCATCAGCAGCGCGGAAGCAACATTGGTGCTGGCGCCGATGGCAAGAATGTAAAGCGGATGGGCTTCACTGTAGTCTGCGGAAAGCGCCAGTATTTTCCGGGCAGCTTCGGATTCCACCGGCGTCACCTCGTCGGGAAGATACCGGGTCGAGCCGCGGTAGACATGGCTGCACAGATCCTCTCTGCCGGCAAGGCGCAGAATTTTCAGAATTTCGTGATAGCTCTTTTCCATGCCGTCGGCGGGGCTGTCGGAGCGGCTGATGCCGGTTTTCGGATCCCGGTAAAAGGGAGCCGCCGTAACGGCGCGCACCGTGACGCTCTCCTCGGAGCGAAGCAGATACGACAATGCGAACTGATCGTCGATTTCGTTATATGTATCCGTATCCAGAATGATATCCACCTTCCCGGTGGGACGACGAAGCCGGGCAGTCATCTCGGCGAAATCCGGCTCGGGAAAGAGACTGCGGAATGCCTCCTGCTTCATGACAGACCTCCTGTTTCTATTTCGGTGAGATGAGTAAATCATTTACCGAAACAAGTTTACTTACTCACTAGTATACTCATGTTATTTTTTCTGTCAATAACTTATTTTGGGATTGAAAAAATTTTGTAGAAATAGTACAATATTCAAAAACAGGATTTGTGCCACTTGTCCCCAGGGGAAATCCAGTCAGGAGGTTTTGCATGACTATCAGAGACATTGCCAAAGCTGCCAACGTATCCGCCGCCACGGTTTCCCGCATCATCAACCACAAAGACGATAATATCAGTCAGGAAACCCGGGAGCGGGTGCTGCGGGTCATCGAAGAAAACGGATATGTACCCTATGCCAAAATCCGGGATCGCATTCTCTCCCAGACCCACAGCGTGGGATTGGTGATTCCCACCTTCAACTCTGCATTTTATGTGCGTTTTGCCTCGGAAATGCAGCAGCTGGCGCGGGAAAACAGCTACTCTCTGGTGTTGGCACTGTCCAGTGGCAGCCCGGAGGCCGATATGGCCACGCTGGACAATTTTTCCCGTAACCATACGGACGGCGTGGTGATTTTCTCCGGCAGCGATCAGGAGCTTTCCCAACTGAAGGAAATGCACGATCAGGGTATGGGTGTAGTGGTGCTGGATCACTTTGCCAGACCCGGAAATCTGGCGCAGCTGTACCGGGATTCCCAGCGGATCAGTCAGTCCTGTACCCGGTTGCTGCTGGACAACAATTGCAATCAGATTGGTCTGATTCTCCGCCCGGATTGTACTCAGGCTCTGCGGGAGGTAATCTATGCGGGCTACTGCACCGCGCTCAACGGGGAGGGGCTGCCCATCCGACAGGATCTGATTGTCCTTCAGGATGAACACTTTGTGGAGAATTTCCGTGCCATGTGCGACGCCGGCCTCAACGGTATCGTCTGTCAGGACGCGGACATCGCCCACGCCGTCTATTCCGCCGCCGCCAAGGACGGCCTGCGAATCCCGGAGGACATTTCCGTGATCTCCATGGAGGACGCCCCGGATGCGGCCTTCCGTTCGCCGGCGCTGACCTGCGCGGCCACGGATGTGGCGCAGGTGGCGCGGGATGTGTTTGCCTGCCTGCTCAGCCAGATCAACCACACTCCGCTGCCTTTCTCTTCATTGCGTATTGCGTGTGACATCGTGCAGCGGGACAGCGTCCGTCAGCGGAAGAACACGAAGCCGAAGATCCTGGTAGCCGGCTATATCAATACGGACATTCTGCTGCGGGCGCCGGAGCTCCCCAGAATCGGTAAGACTCAGGTCGCCTCTCACATTGCGGACTATGTTGGCGGCAAGGGCGCCAATCAGGCCTACGGCGTGGGAAAGCTGGGTGGCAACGTGTACCTGCTGGGGCTGCTCTGCTCTGACCGCCGGGGACGCTTTGCCTACGAGAACCTGCTTCAGGCAGGCGTAAAAATGGATGGAGTGTCCTTCCTGCCGGAACTGCCTACCGGTTCCGCCTACATCAGCCTGTACCCCGAGGGGAAAAACTCCGTGCTGATCGACCCCGGCGCCAATGCCGCGCTGGATCCCGACTATATCCGCCGCAACGAGGCGCTGCTGCAGGCAGCGGATATCTGCCTTGCCCAGACAGATATCCCTATGGAGAGCGTGGCGGAGCTGCGCACCCTCTGCAGGAAGCACGGCGTTCCCATGATTCTCAATTCCTCCTATGGAATCTGCGTGCCGGATTCCATTCTGCAGGATCTTTGCATTCTGATTATGAAGGACGAGGAGCGCGCCAAGCTCTATCCGCAGTTCTCCACCCGGGAGGTCTGCGCGGAGCATCTGCTGTCCGTGGGCGTAAAGAACGTGATCTTTACCTCTGGCGCTTCCGGCTGCTTCTATGCCGGGCGGGAGGGCTTCCGCTCCTATCCCAGCTATGATTATCCCAGCATCGACCAGACCGGTACCAGCGACGTATTTACCGGCTGTCTGGCAACGCTGCTTTCCGAGGGCATTCCTCTGCCGGATGCAATTGCCTCCGCTTCCTGGGCTGCCGCTTACAGCACCACCAAGCTGGGCGTCCAGTGCGGCTTCCCTGACCGGAATCTGCTGGAGGACGTGCGTACAAACCATCTTGAGCTGCATTTCCCGGGAAATTGACGAGCACTGTCCAATCCCCAAACCGCCTCTGAAATTTTGAGGATTTCGGAGGCGGTTCTACTATACAAAAAAGATATATCAGACGGCAAGTTTTTGGTATTTTACATTTAACTATATATGTATTATTATAATGCCAGAACGAAAAACAACCGGTCGTGAGAAGCCGGGACAGAAAGGAGGAACGGATATGAAGGTCGTTAAGAAGATTGAGGCACTGCTGGATGCGTACTATGAGACATTTAAGCATTGATGGAAAGGACGATTCCATTTTCTGCGGAAAGGAGCTTTTTATGAAGACCGTTCAGAAGATCGAAGCCCTGCTGGCTGAGTATTACGAGACATTTAAGCATTGATCGTCTGCGTTCCCCAAAAACAATTGTGTGAGGATTATCATGACAGAGACAGGCCATTCATAGACCCCGCCATTTGCGTTTCGCGGATGGCGGGGTTTTGCTGTCTTCCCCCTGCACAGCCGCCTTTTCCGTATTGACAGACACTGCTTTTCCGGATATCATAGTCCGCAGAACAGGAGTGTAAGCAATGGTTTATGGAATTCTTGCCGCCGTCTACGGTATTTTGATGAGTATTCAGGCGGCCTTCTGTGCAGATCTGACGGAATGCTACGGAAACTGGTTTTCTACGGTAACGGTACATCTCAGCGGCTTTTTGGCGCTGTCACCGTTTTTCTTCACAAAATGGGGGAAAAGAACCGGGCGTGCGCCCTGGTATTTCTATCTGGGCGGTGTGATCGGCGTGGCAAATGTGGCGCTGTGCAACTACGGCGTGGTGCATCTAGGCATGACCAACAGCAATGTGTTGATGCTGATGGGAGAAATCGTCTTTGCCGCGGCTTTGGACAGTCTGGGAATTCTGGGAGCAAACAAGCGACGAATTACCGGGAGAAAATGGGCGGCTGTCGCCATTATGCTGGCAGGTGTCCTCTCCATTGCCCTTCTGACCGGGGAGGCCGGCGCGCACTTCAGCCTTTTGGCTGTACTTGCCTCTCTGCTGCGCGGCGTGGCCATGGTCATTTCCCGGCAGCTGAACGGTCAGCTGGGTATCCGCGCCGGCACCGGCTATGCTACCTACATGAATTACGTCACGGGACTGGCAGCCGCCATAGCCATCTTTGCGGCGCTGGGCTTTCCCATGCAGGCGGCGTTTCCTTCGGCGGTCGTACCCGTGTGGACATACCTCTGCGGCGCCATAGGCTGCTGCGGTATTTTCCTGTGCAACCTGTCATCCCCCAGGCTCTCCGCGCTGACAATGTCGCTGTTGGTCTTCGTCAGTCAGACCGGCGCGGGCATGGCGTTTGATCTTACGAAGGGCAGGTTGTCCATGCCCACAGTCATCGGCTGTGCCGTCGTGTCTGTGGGCATGGTGGTCAACCTGACGGGTGAGCGCCGGGAATGATCGGCGGTTTGTATATTTTGTGAGGTGCCTGCTATGGATCTTCGCAGTCTGAATTACTTTTCGGTGGTAGCCGAGGAACTGAATTTTACCCGGGCAGCCCAGCGGCTCAACATGAGCCAGCCGCCCCTGAGCAACCAGATCAAGGCACTGGAAGAAGAATTGGGTACGCAGCTTTTCGTCCGGGGCGGCAGAGCCCTGCAATTGACGGAGGCCGGGAAGCTGCTCTACCGCAGAGCATCCCAGCTGCTGGATCTGGCGGAGCGCACCCGGGAGGAGGTCAGCTCTCTGGCCATGGGTCTGTCCGGCACCATGTGCCTTGGCAGTGTAGCCGGTCTGGCGCCCTTTCTGGCTGCCCGCTGGATTTCTGGTTTCCGGGAGGAATATCCTCTGGTGCGATTTGAGATTGTCAACGGCAGCAGTGACGACGTCATTGACCAGATTCTGCGCGGCTACATTGAACTGGGCATCATTGCTGCACCCTATGACAGCGAGCACCTGGAGGGCATTCCCATCGGTGATGAGCCGTGGTGCGCGATCATGTCTCAGCGCCATCCGCTGGCCGCCCAGCCGGACGAACCCCTGCCGCTGAAGGCACTGTCCGGTCAGCCCCTGATCGTCCCCCACCGCCGCTCCCGCATTGACGAGATCCGCAGCTGGTTCCGGCTTGCCGGGGCGGAACCGAATATCATCGGGGAACACTCCAATTTTGTGGATGTTCTTGCCATGGCGCACGCGGATGTGGGCATCAGCATTTTCCCCCAAACCACGCCGGAACCGATGCCCGGCATCGTATGCCGCCGGATTGTGGAACCGTCCCATCGCGCCCGGTATTTGCTGGTGCGTAAGCGGAACACTTCCATGTCCGAATTGTCCCAGACCTTTCTGGATTTTGTGCTGGATGATCTGGAGGCGCACCCGGCAAATCTGATAGATACAAACTCTGATGGAACGCAGGTTCCGAGGGAAAAGACATGAAGATATCCAAAAGCAGCGCCCAGCAGATTGTGGAAGAAATCGGTAAACTTGTCAGGCAGAACATCAATCTGATGGACGAAACCGGTCACATCATTGCCAGCAACGACCCCTCCCGGATTGGCGACTTTCACACCGGAGCCTACCGCATTATTCAGAACCGGCTGGCGGAATACTACATTACGCCGGAGTTGGAGGCGGAACTGCCCAACGTTCGACGGGGCATCAATCTGCCCATCGAGGTAGACGGCGAGGTGCAGGGTGTCATCGGCATCACCGGCGACTACACCGAAGTCATTAAGTACGGCCAGATTGTCAAGAAAATGGCGGAAATTCTGATCCGCGAGCGGATGGCGCTGGATAACCGCCAGCTGGATCAGCGGGTGCGGAGCCGTTTTCTGGAGGACTGGATACTGGGCAGCGGACTGAGCAACCCGCAGGCGCTCTCGGAACGCGGCTTTGCCCTGGGAATTGATATCCGCAGTCCAAGGCGCTGCGTGGTGGCCTCCGCAAAAAACCGGGAGCAGTACACCGGGTCACTGGAAGGACAGAAAGTGCTGGAGCAGGTGGAAGGTCTGGTCAGCGCTCGGGTTCAGGAGCAGGGCGGGATCATCCTTCGCAACGCCGCCCGCCAGATTCTGCTGCTGCGGCGGCAGGAAACCGCCGCTCTGGAGGATCTCTGCCGGGATATTTCCCAGACCGTACAGACGAGGCTGGGAGTCAGCATGATTTTTGGGATCGACGGACAGGCCGGGGATGTGCATTCTGCCTACCTGCAGGCCAACCGCGCCTGGCATACCTCGGCCTATAGCGATTCTGCCATTACCTGTTTTACCTCGCTGAGCACCGAATTGCTGCTGGGTGATCTGTCCCGGGGGAGTAAGCTGGAATATCTGCGGAAAATCTTCCGGGGATGCACAGCGGAGGAGGTTTCCCACTATGTGGAATTACTGGAGGCGTTTTTTGCTGCAGAAGGCTCTTTGCAGAAGGCTGCCCAACGGCTGTTCATTCACAAAAACACCATGCAGTACCGCCTGAAGCGGCTGGCAGAAACCACCGGCCTGGATGCCCGCAAACCAAGTCAGGCACCCCCACTGTATCTTGCCATGCTGATCTATCTGGATCTCAGCTGCGGTGAAGGGGAACTCGGATTTTGACGTTTTTTGTTTCCGGGAACAAGATTGTGCTCGTTTTTGCGTTCCCAAAAACATTGTGTTTTTGACGGAAACATTATAATATAATAACCAACAGAGCGGGATATAAAGAGCTTCTATCTGTGCATTCTGCTCAATATTTTGTGAGGAGGAATCCATCATGACCGGTCTACCCCTGATAATTGTATTTGTTCTGGCAATTGTGGTAATGATCGTCGCAATCTCTAAGTACAAGATTCATCCGTTCCTGTCCATCATGAGCGTTTCCCTGATTCTGGCACTTCTGGCGGGCATCCCGTTGGGCGACATTGCCAGTGTCATCGGTGCGGGCTTCTCGGGAACCTTCAGTTCCATCGGTATCGTAATTATTCTGGGCGCCCTCATCGGCACCATTCTGGAGCAGACCGGTGCCGCGCTGAAGCTGGCCGATATGGTTGTCAAACTGGTGGGTCAGAAGAATCCGGAACTGGCCATTGAACTGATGGGCTGGGTTGTTTCCATCCCCGTGTTCTGTGACAGCGGCTTCGTAATTCTGGATCCCATCCGCCGTGCCATGGTTCGCCGTACCGCGACCTCCAGCGTCGCCATGACGGTTGCCCTGTCCGCTGGCCTGTACATCTCTCACGTGTTCATTCCTCCCACGCCCGGCCCCATCGCTGCCGCCAATACTCTGGGCATCGGCAATAATCTGCTGCTAGTCATGGGCATGGGCGTCGCCGCCTCCATTCTGCCTCTGATCGCCGGCCTGTTCTTTGCCAAGTTCATCGGCAAGAAGGTCAAGAGTGCCGACGAGACCGGCTCCGCCGAAGAGACTGTAAAGACCTACGAAGAGCTGGTCGCCAGCTACGGTAAGCTGCCCGGCGGCTTTAATGCTCTGGCTCCTATCATTGTCCCCATCGTACTGATGGCCATGGGTTCCATCGCCTCCATGGCCGGCTGGACTGGCATTGCCTTCGACCTGTTCAACTTCCTGGGCAAGCCCGTGATCGCGCTGGCTGTGGGCACCATCTTCGCTGTGATTCAGCTGGCTACCGCCAATAAGATGGATAACTTCTATCAGCTGACCAATGACACCCTGAAGGTCACCGGCCCCATCCTGTTCGTCACCGCCGCCGGCGGCGTGCTGGGCAAGGTCATCGCCTCCAGCGACATGGTGAATTACATCACCGAGCACGCAGCCGTCCTCGGCTCCGTGGGTATCTTCTTCCCCTTCCTGCTGGCGGCAATCCTCAAGTCCGCACAGGGCTCCTCCACCGTCGCCATCACCACCACTGCCGGTATTGTGGCGCCGTTGCTGGGTGCTATGGGTCTGGATACGCCCGTCAAGACCGCTCTGGCCGTCATGGCCATCGGCGCAGGTGCCATGACCGTTTCCCACGCCAACGACTCCTACTTCTGGGTCGTGACCAACTTCGGTCAGATGACTCCCGAGCAGGGCTACAAGACCCAGACGCTGCTGACGTTGATCCTCGGCTTGTCCGCAATGGTTGGCATCTTCATCATGAGCCTGATATTCTGACCTGGGCATTTTTCCGGGCAGGGCGGCATGGCTGCCCTGCCCGTTTTCAAACTGAAATCGAGGTGTAACTATGGATATAACAATGCGTGGACGCGCAGACCGGATTGTAGCCGCCTCCATTCGCGCGGTTCAGCCGGATGATGCGGTCGCCAGAGCGCTGAAGGGTGTGCGTTTTCCCGGACGGGTCGTGCTGGTAGCGGCGGGTAAGGCCGCCTGGCAAATGGCAAAAGCCGCCCGGGATTGCCTCGGCGACCGGATTGACAGCGGCGTGGTGGTGACAAAATACGGCCACGTTATGGGTGCTCTCGGCAATTTTGACTGCCGGGAAGCCGGGCATCCGGTGCCTGACGCCAATTCCTTTGCGGCGACTCAGGCAGCATTGGAGCTGGTAGCAAATCTGACCGAACAGGACACCGTGCTGTTCCTGCTCTCCGGCGGCGGAAGCGCTCTGTTTGAAAAGCCGTTGGTATCGCCGGAGGTACTGCAGGACATTACCGGCCAGCTTCTGGCCTGCGGTGCGGATATTGTGGAAATCAACACCATCCGCAAGCGTCTGTCGGCGGTGAAGGGCGGACGGTTCGCTGAAAGCTGCGCCCCGGCGAAGGTGTTCTCCATCGTTTTGTCGGACATTCTTGGGGATCCTCTGGACATGATCGCCTCCGGCCCAGCAGTGCCGGACAGCAGTACCTGCGAACAGGCGGAAGCAATTGCCAAAAAGTATACGCTCCGTCTGACGGAGGAAGCAAGAGACTGCCTGCACAGAGAAACCCCCAAGCATTTGGACAACGTGACTACCCAGGTTACCGGTTCCGTGCGGGAACTGTGCGCCGCCGCAGCGGCGGAATGCGAAAAAATGGGCTATGAGCCAATTCTGCTGACGGATCGGCTGTGCTGCCAGGCTAAGGAGGCCGGCAGCTTCCTTGGCACCATCCTGCGCACCCACTGTGGGCAGGGGAAGAAGCTTGCTTTCCTCGCAGGCGGAGAAACCGTCGTTCAGCTGACCGGCCAAGGAAAGGGCGGCCGGAATCAGGAACTGGCGCTGGCGGCGGCTCCTGCTCTGGAGGGGCTGCCCGGTGTGTGCGTATTCAGTGTCGGCAGCGACGGAACCGACGGTCCTACAGACGCCGCCGGCGGCTATGTGGACGGTCAGTCCAACAGTGCACTGAAGGCCGCGGGACTGGACGTATTTGACGTACTTAAAGAAAACGACGCCTACCATGCACTGAAGCAGATCGGCGGGCTGATCTTCACCGGCCCCACGGGCACCAATGTCAACGATGTAGCCGTTGCCCTGGTTGACGGCTGATCCGGTAAACAAAAAAATAGCAAGCAGCTGCCGCCGCCTAGGTGGCAGCTGTTCTGCTTAAGCAGCATACGCTGCCTTGCGTTTCTGGATTCTCTTGCTTGCGGGAATGGGATACTGCTCAGGAGAATCGCTGGCGAGAGCCTCATCGGCACGGTATTCAGCCGGTGCCTTTCCACCAAAGCGTTCTGCATCCGCTCTGTATTGTAGAAAGTCATGTATGCCGACACCCAGGGCACCGTCGCCTGTGCGGCAGGAAATGCTGATGGGCAGGGGATCCAGCCCGATGGACATTCCCGGAAATGCCGTCTGCAATTCTGCCTGCCAGATCACACCGGCTTCCGCATCTCCGGAATAAGCTGCGCAAATGACCGTTTTTTTCCGGCAAAGCGATGAGCCTGATTATATTTCAGCCCATCAATCATCATCTGCATTCTTTTTGCGATACCGTGTGTACACTGCGTAAGTAACCAGAATATAGGCAATTTCCACGCAAAGTGAAATGATGAATTGAGGCAAATGAATATCCCAAATGCTCATACCCGTAATGGGATATAGTAGTCTCCAACGCGAATGTACTGAATTTCCATATGCAATCCTCCTTTTGGTTGGTACTTCTATTGTAGCGAAAGAGGAATGCTTCGTCGAATATGCAAAGCCCCCGGTTCTGCGGCAGGCAAAACCGGGAGCACAGGCTCAGTATGTGATATCTTTGATAGAAACAAGAAATCCGAACGCATTCCCGATGGGGAACAAGTTCGGATTTTTCGTGTATGGTGGACGATATAGGACTCGATGGCACTATGGA
>JAXEAK010000013.1:0-29097 GCA_034094395.1 Faecousia sp. | reverse complement strand
AACGTGGGTATGTGCATCGGCGTCATGCCGGTTATCGGCCTGACCTTGCCGCTGATCAGCTACGGCGGCTCCTCTGTGGTTACCATCTTCGCCATGCTGGGACTGGTATCCGGCGCGTATGCCCGACCATCGTCCCTGAGCCATGAGCGATATGTACAGCCATACCGAGGATAAAAAAGCCTTCCCCAGAGGGGAAGGTGGATCGCCGAAGGCGAGACGGAAGAGGGCAGTATATTCCTACCCATTTTGGCGAGGTCGGGCGAAATGCCGCAGCACCTCTCCCGACCTCGCTGGCGCTCGGCCACCCTCCCCAAAGGGGAGGGCATTATCAGTATGGAGTGCAATATGGCACGAAAAAATAAGGAACCTGAAAAGAAAAAAGAAAACACCGACGGGGTGATGGGGCTTCACGGCTCTACCACCGAGCAGGCGATCTCCGAGACCTTGGAGATCAACTATATGCCCTACGCCATGTCGGTCATCGTCTCCCGGGCAATCCCCGAGATCGACGGCTTCAAGCCCTCCCACCGGAAGCTCCTGTACACCATGTACAAGATGGGACTGCTGTCCGGCGGCAGAACCAAGTCGGCGAATATTGTCGGTCAGACCATGCGCCTGAACCCCCACGGCGACTCGGCGATTTACGAGACCATGGTGCGTCTTGCCCGGGGCAACGAGACGCTGCTTCACCCCTTCGTGGACTCCAAGGGTAACTTTGGCAAGGTCTATTCCCGGGATATGGCCTACGCCGCCTCCCGGTATACGGAAGCCAAGCTGGACCCCATCTGCAGCGAGATTTTCAAGGACATTGACAGCGATACCGTGGACATGGTGGACAACTACGATGCCACCATGAAGGAGCCTGCTCTGCTTCCCACCACCTTCCCCAATGTGCTGGTGTCCGCCAATCAGGGCATCGCCGTGGGCATGGCCTCCAACATCTGTTCCTTCAATCTGAAGGAGGTCTGCGACACCGCCATTGCCCTGATGAAAAATCCCGACCATGACATTCTGGAAACTCTGCCGGGGCCGGACTTTTCCACCGGCGGCGAACTGCTGTTTGACGAGGCGGCCACCCGGGAAATCTACACCACCGGCCGGGGCAGCTTCAAGCTTCGCGCCAAGTGGCGTTATGTGAAAGACGGCAATCTCATTGAGATTACCGAAATTCCCTACACCACCGCCACGGAAGTCATTATGGACAAGGTGGCGGAACTGATCAAGGCGGGGAAAATCAAGGAAATCGCCGATATGCGGGACGAAACCGACCTGGGCGGTCTGAAGCTGACCATCGACTTAAAGCGGGGCGTGGATCCGGACAAGCTGATGCAGAAGCTGTTCCGCATGACCACGCTGCAGGACTCGTTCCCCTGCAACTTCAATATCCTGATTGCGGGAATGCCCCGGGTTATGGGCGTTGGGGAAATTCTGGACGAGTGGACGGCCTGGCGCACCGACTGCATCAAGCGGCGGCTGTTTTTCCAGATCGGCAAGAAGGAAGAACGGCTGCACCTTCTCAAGGGTCTGGAGCAGATTCTGCTGGACATCGACAAGGCCATTCGTGTCATCCGGGAGACGGAGATGGACAGTGAGGTGGTTCCCAACCTGATGATTGAGTTCGGCATCGATGAAATTCAGGCTAACTTTGTCGCTGAGATCAAGCTGCGCAACATCAACAAGGAATACATCCTCAAGCAGACCAAGGCCATCTCCCAGCTGGAGCAGGAGATTGCCGATATGCGGGACACCCTGAACAGCCCGCGCAAGCTGAAAAATGTCATTATCAAGGAGCTGCAAGCGGTTTCCGACAAGTATGCACAGCCCCGGCGGACGGAGATTATCTACGATGCCGCCGAGTCCGCCCCGGAAGACGAGGAGGAATCCGTGCCCGACTATCCGGTGACGGTGTTCGTGTCCAAAGAGGGGTATCTCAAGAAGATCACGCAGCAGTCTCTGCGCATGAGCGGCGAGCAGAAGTTCAAGGAGGGCGACAGCCTGTCCTTTACGAAGGAAGCTACCAATAAGGCGGAATTTCTGGTGTTCACCGACAAATTCCAGTGCTACAAATCCCGGCTCTCCGACTTTGACGACGGTAAGGCTTCCCTGCTGGGAGACTACCTGCCCCAGAAGCTGGGCTTTGAGGCGGGAGAAAACATGGTATCGCTGCTGTTCTGCGGAGATTACAAGGGCTTTGTCCTGTTCTTCTTTGAAAACGGCAAGGCCGCCAAGGTGCCACTGTCGGCTTACGAGACGAAAACCAACCGCAAGAAGCTCACCGGCGCGTACTCGGATAAAAGCCCGCTGGTAACCGCTATGGCGCTTCAGGAGGATGCCCAGATTGCTCTGTATTCCTCCGATGGCAGAGCTGCCATTTTTTCCACCGCCCAGCTGCTGCCAAAGACGACCAGAAACACGCAGGGCGTCGCGGTGATGACGCTGAAAAAGAAAGCCGTGCTCCACAACGCGCTGCTGCTGGAAGCCAGCGGCATTGCCAACCCCGGACGCTACCGCACCAAAACCATCCCCACCGCCGGGGCGCTGCTGAAGGATGAGGATTCTCCCGACAAGCAGCAGTCCTTTGAGGTTTGATATGATGCATAGATTTTGGAAAAAATACGGCTGGCTGGCGGCTACGATTCTGGGCAGCGCGGTGTTTGCGTTGGGCTTTTCCTGCTTTCTGCTGCCCAACGAAATCAGCACCGGCGGTATTTCCGGTTTGGCGCTGGTGGCAGTGGAGCTGCTGAAATTCGGCAGTGTGGGCAGTCTGTCCATCCTGATTAATCTGCCGCTGTTCCTGTTCGCGGGATTGAAGATCGGCAAGCGGTTCTTCCTTGGCTCACTGGTGGGTATGCTGACCAGCTCCGCGCTGATTGATGTGTTTGCCCTGATTCCCATGCCGGCGACGGAACCGCTGGTGGGGGCGCTGTACGGCGGTGTGCTGTGCGGACTGGGGCTGGGAGCGGTGTTTGCCGCGGGCGCATCCACCGGCGGCTCCGATATCGTAGTGCGGCTGCTGAAGCTGCGCTACCGGGATGTGCCCATCGGGACGATTTCCATGTGCTTTGACGGCATGGTGGCGGTCATCACCGGCATTGTCTTTCAGGATCTGAATAAGGCACTGTATACCGGCGTGACGGTGTTTCTCTGCGGTCAGGTGATGGACGCGGTGGTCTACCGGTTTGACTATTCCAAGGTAGCGCTGATCATCACCCGGCAGCATCAGGCGGTTGCGGAAGCCATCGACCACCGTCTGAATCGGGGTGCAACGTTCCTGCGGGGAGAGGGCAGCTATACCCATCAGGAGACGATGGTGGTGCTGACCGCCGTGAAGCGACAGCAGATCACGGAACTGAAGGAACTGGTTATGGAGATTGACCCGGCTGCCTTCGTGATTGTTCAGGAGGCTCACCAGGTTTTGGGTGACGGCTTCAGCCGCTATCATCGCAACGCGCTGTAAAGGGGGAGTGGGTATGATGAAGCGGAGACTGATTCCGGCAATGGCTCTGTGCCTTCTCCTGACCGGATGCGGCTGGTTCAATGGCAGCTATGTCTCCATTACGCCGCATCAGGAGCAGAAACAGACATCCCACGCCGAGTCCATAACCGCGTCCAATTACCGGGAACTTCTGGAGGCGCTGAAGCAGATTATTGCTTCCGGCACGGAGGTAGCGGCGATCCACGTGGAGGACTACCCGGAAAATACGTTGGAGGACGGAATTCGCCGTGCTGCGAAAGTTGCCATGCGGAATGACCCCATCGGCGCCTATGCGGTGGAGAACATTCAGTATGAGATCGGCAGCAGTAGCGGGCTGCCTGCCGTGTCCGTCACGGTTACCTACCGGCACAATTCCACGGAATTGCAGCGCATTCGCCGGGCGGCGAATATGGAGCAGAGCTGTGCCATTGTGGCAAATGTTCTGGAAAGCTATGAGTCCTCCATTGTGATGCTGGTTGATGCGTACGCGGAATTTGATTTTTCCCAGTATGTGCAGGACTATGCCAGCGTCCATCCGGATACGGTGATGGAAACGCCGCAGGTGACGGAAGCGGTGTATGGCACGGGAGACAGCCGGATAGTGGAATTGATTTTTTCCTATCAGACCAGCCGGGACGCTTTGCGGCGGATGCAGGCGCAGGTAGAGCCGGTGTTTGACTCTGCGGTACTGTATGTCAGCGGCGACGGAGACGACCATCAGAAGTATGCTCAGCTTTACGCGTTTTTGATGGAGCGCTTCGACTATAAGCAGGAGACTTCCCTCACACCGGCTTACAGCCTTCTGCGCCACGGAATCGGGGACAGTCGTGCCTTTGCCCAGGTCTATGCAGCCATGTGCCGGGATGCCGGGCTTGCCTGCATGAGCATTACGGGAACCCGGGACGGAGAACCGTGGACATGGAACATGATTCTGGACAATGGGCAGTATTACCATGTGGATCTGCTGCGCTGCAGCGAAAGCGGTAAGTACCGGGAGCAGACCGACGAGGAGATGGGGGGATACGTCTGGGATTATTCCGCGTATCCTGCCTGCGACGGAGAGACTGTGGTTCAGTCCACAGAGTTTCCGGAGACGGTGCCCGGGGAAAAGAACGGAGCCTTTGAAAAATAGGACTTGACAAATTCTGAAAAGCCGCTATAATAAGCCTTGCCCGTTGCGGGTGTAGCTCATCTGGTAGAGCGCCACCTTGCCAAGGTGGAGGTAGCGGGTTCGAGCCCCGTCACCCGCTCCATAAAAAGAAGCAGATGCGAAAGCATCTGCTTCTTTTTTGCCAAAAGGGTTGATACTTTTCATTCTTTCCGGCATGAATTGCGCCAGAATGCGTTATCTTCCTTGCTGAGCGGAAAGCCCAAGACCGTCGTCTGCCTTTTCGGGCACAATTCATCCGCGGAATTCCATGAGAGTTTTCAATCCGGAATTAGCATGATCCCTTTTTCGGACGCAAAAGAAGCCATCCAAACGGATGGCTTCTTCTTGGCGACCCGGAACGGACTCGAACCGTCGACCTCCAGCGTGACAGGCTGGCGTGCTAACCGACTGCACCACCGGGCCAGAACGTTTCAAATTATAGCATAGCTTCTTCCTTTTGTAAAGGGGCAATTTCGAGATTGCCTGAAATTACCGCAGCAGATGTGGGCACGTTTCAATAGAAGGCTTGTTTGAAAAATCGTCAAGAAAATTTAAGAATTTTGGGTATGGTCATTTGAAAAAAACTATGCTATACTTATACCAATTCATGCCCGGAACTTGGGCGCGCCATTCGATGGGAAGGAGGGGATACCGGAATGCAGCATTTGCGCAAACTCTTTGGAATATGGACGGCAGCAGCGCTTTTGCTGTCTCTGGCAGCGCCGGCTTATGCTGCGGATGAGAGTACCCAGCCTTCCGAACCGGAAGAAACAGTCACAGCCGTGACGGAACTGCAGGAACCCACGGTTTCGCCGGATCCCCCGCAACCTGATGACGCAGAGGATCCGGAGGAGATTCCTCAGAGTACGCAGGAGACTGCTCCCGGGCAGACAGAAGCGAACGAGGAAGAGGAAACTGCGGCAGCCGGCAGAGAATTCCCCCATTATTATCAGGACGATTATCCCAACAAGCGGTTTGGCTCCGGAACCATCGCCTCCAGCGGGTGCAGCATTACCTGCCTGGCGATGGTGGCTACCTATCTGACGGGGCACACCTATCTTCCGGATGAACTGGCCGGTTACTTTGGCGGCTACGGCGAAAACAACGTCCAGCGGTTGGAGTACGGCGCCCAGCAGCTCCGCCTTCCCATGCGCAAGGCGACGAACATCCGGGAGGTGTTCGCTGCGCTGAAGGAAGGGGACATTGCCATCCTGCTGATGAACCATCTGTCCATTTTTACGGAGACCCAGCACTTTATTATCCTCACCGGCCTGAATGAGGACGGGAAGATCATGGTGTGCGATTCCAACCGTGCAAATTATGAGAAATGGGATTTGAAGCGCGCGTTTGAAGAGGGCTTCGAGGAGAAAGATATTCTGTTGGGCTATCACGGCGGCTGGATCTTTGATGTCAGCGCCATGCCGGAGGATCCTTTCATCTATGTGGAGGAAAAGCCGGAAGTGGAGCCGCGGTATACCGGTGTGGATCTGACCTGGGAGGAGCAGCAGCTTCTGGCGAAGCTGATCTGGCTGGAAGCCCGGGGAGAATCGGCTGAGGGGCAGCAGGCGGTTGCGGAGGTGGTGCTGAACCGCCTCGTTTCCGGCAAATTCGGGGATACCCTTTCCGAGGTGATCTACGGGGAGGGACAGTTCCGCACGACCCCATTCCTGAAGGATGCGGAAGCCTGGCAGGCGCAGTATGACGCCATTGACGATGCGCTGGAAGGACCCTACGTACTGCCCATGAATGTGATGTATTTTGCTACATATCCGGAAAATGCCCGCATTTGGGGGCAGATCGGCGGACATATCTTCTGTTATGGATAGATTTTCTGGAGAAATCAGGCAGGCGCCGATGGGTTCGGCGTCTGCCTTTTTGCGCCCCGGGGATATCGCGTTTTATTCCTCCTCCAGGGTGACCATCCTTGGCGCGTGTCCCATGGCAGGCAGAATTTTTTCCAGAAGATCCGACATTTTCAGCCGCAGGGAGGAGGTGTTGATGCAGGGGTGACAGCCAAAATATTCCCCTGTTACCACATCTTCATCCATCAGAAGTTCCACCCGGTGCTCCGTATCGTTCATCAGCCCCAACACGCTGACGGAGCCGGGCGTGAGATCCAGCAGGGCTTCCATATCCTCGGCGTTGGCAAAGCTTAGCCGGGAGGAGCCGATTTCCTTGGACAGCATACTGGTCTTAAAATGCTTGTCTCCGGGAAGCATCAGCAGATAAAAACGGGTGCGCTGCCGGTTGCACAGCAGCAGATTTTTGCAGATCACCGCATTCAGTGTCCGGTCGATTTCTTCACAGGCTTCCATGGTCATGGCTGGCGCGTGGTCAATGCGCTGATAGGCAATGCCCAGACTGTCCAGCAGGTCATAGCAGCGGATTTCTTTGGGAAGCCGTCCGGCGCAGTCAGCGGGGCGGCCGTTTTGCAGTTCCATACTCTTTTTTCTCCTTATAGTTTTTTCATCATCAGAATGCTCTTGCGGAAGGAACCGTCCCTCAGACGGTATACGTCCGGCACCTCGGCGGCCTGCACAAAGCCCATTTTCTCGTACAGGCGTCTTGCCCGCTGATTCCCCTCGATGTAATCCAGTTCCAGATGGTCAAGACCCCGCTCCTTACCAATGGCAATCAGCTCCTGAAACAGAGCCGTTCCGATGCCCAGCCCCCAGTATTCCCGGAGCAGACCAATGGCAACGCTTGCCCGATGGCGGATTTTCAGCCGGGTGTTCATGCTCAGCATGGAGTTGCCCGCAAGTCTGCCTTCTACAAAGCAGCAGATCATCAGCTGGGTATCGCTTTCCAGCGCGCCGGACAGGAAGGCGGCTTCCTCCCCTTCGCTCATGGTACACTCCTCCGGATAGCGCAGAAGGTATTCCGTTTCCCCGGAGACGGTTTTGAAATAGTCCAGCATGGGCGCGGCATCCTCTGCCCGGGGACTGCGCAGAAGCGCCTGACGCCCGTCCTTCAGAAGAATGGTTTTTGGCAGAAACTCCATAGCTTTTCCTCACTTTCTCAACTGCCAGAAGGCGACGGCGCTGGCAGCTGCCACATTCAAAGAATCCACGCCGTGCGCCATGGGGATTTTCACGGTGTAGTCACAGCACGCAATGGTGGTTTCGGCAAGTCCGTCGCCCTCGCTGCCCAGCAGCAGCGCGATTTTTTGTTCTGCCATGAGCTCCGGGTCGTCGATGGATACGGAGTTGTCACTAAGGGCAAGAGCGGCGGTTTTGAAGCCCAGCTTGCGCAGCTGCGCCGTGCCTTCCTCCGGCCACCCGGGGGTGTAAGCCCAGGGGATCTGGAATACGGTGCCCATGCTCACCCGGGCGCTGCGGCGGTACAGGGGATTGCTGCAGCCGGGAGTAAGCAGAACCGCGTCCATGCCCAGAGCGGCGGCGGAGCGAAAAATTGCCCCTACGTTGGTGGGGTTCTGCACGTTTTCCAGAATCACAATTCGGTTTGCCTTGGCACAGACGGCTTCCATGGTGGGAAGCTTTGGGCGGCGCATGGCGCACAGCACGCCCCGGGTCAGGTGGTAACCGGTCAGCCGACACAATACGTCTTCATCGGCGGTAAAAACCGGAATTTCCGGACACCGGGCAAGAATTTCCCGGGCAGAGCCGTCGATGTCCTTGCGCTCCATCAGTAGGGACACCGGCTGACAGCCGGCATCCAGCGCCCGATGAATCACTTTGGGACTTTCGGCAATGAACATTCCCTTTGCCGGCTCAAAGCGGTTCAGCAGCTGCGCTTCCGTCAGCCGGGCGTATACATCCAGCGCCGGGTCTGAAAAATCCGTTATCTCTACAATCTGCGCCATAGCGATCCTCCCAAGCTTAATTTCCCCCTATCGTAGCAGAACAGGAGGGAAAAGTCAAAGCCTTCTGTGATTTCATCACGGAAAAGGGCGGATGCACGGGGTATAATCAGGCCATAATAAGACGACCAAGGAGGGCAAAACAATGTCTGTGATTACGGTAACAAAAGACAATTTTCAGGAAACGGTTCTGAATGCGGAAAAGGAAGTGCTGCTGGACTTCTGGGCGCCCTGGTGCGGCCCATGCCGGATGGTAAGCCCCATCGTGGATGAAATTGCCGAGGAGCGCAAGGATATCGTGGTGGGCAAGGTCAACGTGGATGAGGAGATTGAACTGGCGGCGCGGTTCCAGGTGATGAGCATTCCCACTCTGCTGGTTTTCCGGAACGGGCAGATGGTGAACCGGTCTGTGGGCGCCTGCCCGAAACAGGAAATTCTGTCTCTTTTATAAGGACAAAAAGGCACCGCCTGTCTGTATGCTGCAGACGGGCGGCATTTTTTACGGGAACTGATGCAATTATTATGGAAAAGGGTATTTACTTTTCTTCGAATACCTGTATAATAGGTCGTGAACAGAGTAGGAGATCTCGCGTTAAGTGCCACCGGGACGGGGAGTTTGCCCGGAGGACGAAGGAAGCGTTTCCACGATGAGATCACCGCACCCGCTGTTGCATATGGGATTACCCTCCTTTATGTAGCAACGATACTCGGTCGGGCGAAGGGTAAAAACTTTCCTGATTGTTGCTGCCTTTCCCCACGGGTCATTCGGAATCTGTTATCACTCCCCAACGTGTTGGCGTTGGGGAGTGTTTCGTTTCCGAACCGTTCATGGCGGCGACACAGGGCGCCTTCGCGCAAAATAAAAAGGAGGAATATCCGTGAAAACAACAAACAGCAAAATCATGACCACCCGAAATCTGGCCTATTGCGCCCTGCTGGCAGCCCTGAGCGTAGTGCTCGCCCGGCTGATCATCCCCATGCCCAACGTGACCACCCGGTTCTCCATCGAAGCAGTGCCGATCTTCCTTGCCGGTATGCTGTTCGGACCCATGGCCGGTGGTTTGGTGGGCTTCAGCGCAGACTTTGTGGGTTGCCTGTTTTCCGGCTACGGCTATAACCCGCTGTTCTGCCTGCCGCCCATTCTCTATGGCATTTTTGGCGGCGTGTTCCGCCGGTATCTGAGTGAGAAGAGCAGTCTGCCCCGGCTTCTGGCGGCGTTTGCCCCGCCGGTGGTTCTTGGCTCGATTCTGTGGCAGAGTGCCGCGCTGTCCTTCGTTTACAACAGCAAGGGCAGCTTTCAGGCCAGCCTGATCTATTTCCTCTCCACCCGCACGGTGCAGTTCGCGGTGACGCTGGTACTGGACGTGCTGGTGATCTATCTGTTGCTGCGCACGAGGGTGTTTGAGCGTATGGGCATTTGGCCGGCAGCCGGTCGGGAGAAAGAAGGAAAAGAAACCGCATGAATGCAGAACAGGCCATCGCGTATATCCACTCCGTGTGCTGGAAGGGGAGTATCCCCGGACTGGAGCGTACCCAGACCTTGCTGAAATTGATGGGAAATCCGGAGAAGAAGCTGAAATTTGTCCACATTGCCGGAACCAACGGCAAGGGCAGCACTGCAGCCATGACCGCCTCCATCCTGCGCAAAGCGGGCTACCGGACGGGTCTGTACACTTCCCCTTACATTTACCGGTTCCACGAGCGGATGCAGGTGGACGGCGTGGAGATCTCCGATGAAGAGTTGGCGGAGGTTACGGAATTTGTCAAGCCCCTGGCGGATTCCATGGCGGAATCTCCCACGGAATTCGAGCTGGTATCCTGCATCGCCTTTGAATACTTCCACCGCAAAAAATGCGATATTGTAGTGCTGGAGGTAGGCATGGGCGGCGCGCTGGACTCCACCAACGTCATTGAAACCCCGGAGGTGGCGGTGATTACCAACATCGGTCTGGATCACACGGACTACCTGGGCGATACCGTGGAAAAAATCGCGCAGACCAAGGCCGGCATTTTCAAGCAGGGTGGCCACGCGGTGGTTTACCGGGGCGCCCCTTCCGTGGAGGCGGTGTTCGAGCGGGTTTGCCGGGAGAAAAATGTCAGCCTGAAGAAGGCGGATTTCGACTCGTTGCGTCTGAAGCGGCATACCCTGGAGGGACAGGTTTTTGACTGCGGCGCGAGAACAGATCTGGTGCTGCCCCTGCTGGGCGACCATCAGCTCCACAATGCCGCCGTGGTGCTGGCGATTGCCGATACCCTGATCGAAGAGGGCTGGAAGATTTCCGAGGAGAACATCCGGGAGGGTATCCGGGATGTGCGTTGGCCGGGGCGGTTCGATATTGTCTCCCGGGATCCGCTGTTCATCATTGACGGCGGGCACAACCCCCAGTGCATCGAGGCGCTGGTAAAAAATATTCGGGACTATCTGGCGGGCAGAAGGGTGATCGCCCTCACCGGCGTGCTGGCGGATAAGGACTATGCGGATATGTACCAGCCGGTGATGCCGCTGGTGGAGCAGTTCGTGTGCATTACGCCCCCGAATCCCAGAAAGCTGGAGGCTGGATTGCTTGCCCGGTATCTCCGGGACGCCGGGGCACAGGCGACCGCCTGCGATACCGTGGAGGCGGGCGTTGATCTGGCCATGAAGCTGGCGGGGAAAGACGGCGTGGTGCTGTGTTTTGGCTCCCTGTATTCCATCGGCGCCATCCGGGATGCGCTGATGCAGCTTTTGAAGAAATAAGAAAATGCGCCCGCTCAGCGGGCGCATCGCACGGCGTGACTTCGGTCACGCCGTTTTCTGTTTGGAAAAACCAGTCTGGCGGAGCGGCACCGGGCGTGCGGAACCTCTCGGTGCTGCATTCAGGCTCTCTTCGGAAACCGTTTCAGAGCCAGCAGGGCGATTATGAGTACCAACGGGAAAATACTTCCGGCCAACATTCCCTTTTGCAGATTGTCTCCGGCCATCTGCGTGATGTTGCCCACCAGGTTCGGGCCAAGGGCACCGCCTAAGTCCCCGGCCATGGCCAGCAGGGCGAACATGGCCGTTCCGCCGGCGGGCAGCTGCCGGGAGGAAATGCTGATGGTTCCCGGCCACATAATGCCTACGGAAAAACCGCAGACGATGCAGCCGATAAGCCCGACAAGGGGGATCCCCGACAGGGAGGCCATCAGGTAACATACAAGGCACAGCACGCCGGAGCCGAACATAAAGCCGGTCAGTTCAATCCGGTCACCGTACTTTCCGTAGAGAACCCTGCTGATGCCCTGAGCAACCGCGAACAGGCAGGGACCGGCCAAATCGCCCGCCGTCTTGCTCAGACCAATGGCAGACTCGGCGTAGGCGGATGCCCACTGTGCCATGGTCAGTTCGGATGCGCCGGCGCACACCATCAGTACGATCGCAGCCCAGAACATCGGAACCCGAAACAGACTGCCGATGCCCATGCCTTTTCCGTCCTCCACCAGCGGCTCAATGGGGCAGGTGGCAAAATTATAGACATTATATAATGGTATCAGCGCCCACAGACAAGCCAGCCATCTCCAGCTGTCAATTCCGAACACCGCAAAGAAGACAGTGGAGATCACAATCACGCCCACCGAGCCCCAGCAGTAGAAGGAGTGCAGAAGACTCATCACCGCCTCCTTGTGCTCAAAGGGGCAGGCCTCCACAATGGGGCTGCCCAGTACCTCCAGCAGACCGCTGCCAATGGCATAGATCACCACGCTGAGCAGAATCCCCATGAAAGGTTCCCGGAACCATTGGGGGAGAAAGGCCAGTCCCGCGAGCCCCGCGGCAAAGCACAGCGAGGAGGCCACCACGCAGGTGCGATAGCCGATCTGATCCGCGAATTTGGCGCACAGCACATCCATAATCAGCTGTGTGAGAAAAAACACGGTGGAAATCAGCGCGATTTTTCCCAGAGGGATGCCGTAATCGTTATGAAATTTGAGAAACAGCAGCGGGGCGAAATTTGCCGCGATAGACTGAGTGACAAAGCCAAGATAACAGGCCAGCAACGTTTTTTTGTAGTTTTTTGCCATAGAGACACTTCTCTCACTTTCCGGAAGGATTTTCCTGTATTATACCGTATCCAGCGCCGTATATCAATGGCGGGGTTCCGCTTTTCCGGGAAATCCGTTTTACCGGGACGGAGGATTCTCCTTCCGGCACTGTGCATTTTGACGATAAGCAGGAAAGCGCCTGCGGCCGCTGCGACCGGCTTTCCTCGGTGGGCGGCTCTTTGTTTATTTACCGCGCACAAACGCCAAAAATGTGCTCTGCCTGCGGAGGTTTGTCCGCTGCAAACGATCATATGAGAAAAATACGCCGTCAAATTTTATACAAATATCGGGGCGGCTTTTTCGGTTTTTATGCAATTAATAGAAATTTCCGACAGACCTCCCTTCAGAATCAATTCCTGTTTGACAGGGTTCCTTCCCGTGACTATAATAAGGCACATAGCAAAGTGACCTGATTTTCTGGTGTGATTTCGGATACTTTGCCGAACCCGTGAGAAAAAGGGCTACTATTATGGAAAGGAAAATGAAACATGAACATGAAACGAATTGTTGCTCTGGTTCTGGCAATGGTCATGGTGCTGGGTCTGGCTGCCTGCGGCGGCTCGAATACCAGCGCTCCCGCTGCCACTGCCGCTCCTGCGGCTGCCGGTGATGCGGCTCCCGCCGATGCCGCTTCCGACGGCGACAAGATTCTGAACGTGATGGTCGAGGTGGAGGTGGAAAGCCTGGATCCTCAGGTCGCCACCGACGGCACCAGCTTTGAGGTTATCGCCAACTATACCGACGGCCTGACCCAGATGGATGCCGACGGCGCTGCCATCCCCGCCATTGCCGAGAGCTGGGACGTCAGCGATGACGGAACGGTTTACACCTTCCATCTGCGTGAGGATGCCAACTGGTCCAACGGCGAGCCTGTGACCGCCGATGACTTCGTCTTCGCATGGCAGCGTGCCGCGGATCCTGCGCTGGCTTCCGAGTACAGCTATATGCTCAGCGACATCGGCCAGATCAAGAATGCCGCCGCTATCATCGCCGGCGAGATGGACAAGAGCGAACTGGGCGTCAAGGCCGTTGACAGCAAGACCCTGGAGGTTACTCTGGAGGTTCCCGTAAGCTACTTCCTGAGCCTGATGTACTTCCCCACCTTCTACCCCGTCAATCAGGCCTTCTTTGAGGGTCTGGCAGACGGCACCTTCGGCACCAGCCCCGAGACCACTCTGAGCAATGGCGCCTTTGTCCTGACCAGCTATGAGCCCGCTGCTCTGAGCTTCTCTCTGACCAAGAACCCCGCTTACTACGATGCTGACAAGGTTCAGCTGGACGGACTGAACTATCAGGTTATCAAGGACAGCCAGCAGGCTTACATGAGCTATCAGAACGGCGATCTGGATATCGTCATGCTGTCCGGCGATCAGGTCGAGCAGGTGGAAGGCGATCCCGAGCTGATGATCACCGGTGCAGGCTACCTGTGGTACCTGACGCTGAATATGCACGACGTTCCCGCTCTGAACAACCAGAATATGCGTCTGGCGCTGAGCAACGCCGTGAACCGTGTTTCCATTGTCGACGACGTTGTGAAGGATGGCTCCGTTGCCACCTACACTGCTGTTCCTCCTCAGTTCGCGGCCGGCCCCGACGGCTCCGACTTCTCTGCTGACCAGGAGATGTTCCAGGATGTCTGCGCGGACGACGCGGACAAGGCTGCCCAGTACTATGAGGCCGCCAAGGCTGAACTGGGCACTGACACCTTTGAATTCGAGCTGCTGGTTGAGGATCAGACCGAGACTCAGAACGTGGCAGCCGTTATCAAGGATCAGGTGGAGAAGGCTCTGCCCGGCGTGACCCTGAATATCAAGGTCGAGCCCAAGAAGCAGCGTGTTGCCGACATTCAGGATGGCAACTATGAGGTCTGCCTGACCCGTTGGGGTCCCGACTACGCCGATCCCATGACCTACCTGGGTATGTGGGTCACCGACTGTGACAACAACTACGGCCTGTGGAGCGACGCGCAGTACGACGCCATCATTGCCGACTGCACCACCGGCGCCTACATCACCGATGCCACTGCCCGCTGGAACGCCATGTATGATGCAGAGAAGATCGTCATGGATCAGGCTGTCATCATCCCCCTGTACACCAAGGCCAACGCCAATATGATCAAGACCGGTGTCGAGGGTGTCGAGTTCCATCCCGTGGCTCTGAACCGTGTCTATAAGGACGCTGTGAAGGGCTGAGGATCTTCCGCAATATAACCGATGCAAAGGCGCAGCGGCTTTGAATTTCAAGGCCGCTGCGCTTTTCCAATCACGGATGTCATTGCGAACCAGCACCCACACCGGTGTGGCAATTTCCCGCAACGACATTGCTGTACTGCCTGTCCCCGTTTTGCCTTTGCAGGGGGCGATGACGGTATTGTCATTTCGCAGAGTACCGCCATCGCCCTTTGCAACCGGAAAGGAGAAAACCAAACATTGAAAAAATATATACTAAAGCGGGTTTTGATTTCCGCATTTACCCTGCTGGCCATTACGCTGGTGCTGTTTATCCTGCTGCAGCTGATGCCCGGCTCCCCCTTTAACGATGAAAAGCTGTCGGATGATCAGCGTGCGGTTCTTTACGAAAAGTACGGTCTGGATAAGCCCATTATCGTGCAGTTCGGCAAGTACGTTGCCAATCTGTGCCGGGGTGATTTCGGCGTCAGCTACACCATCAGCAAAAATACCCCCATCAGTCAGCTGATTAAAACCCGTCTTCCGGTCTCCATTAAAATAGGCGGTCAGGCGGTGGCACTGGGCGCGCTGGTAGGCCTGATTCTGGGCATTATCGCTGCACTGAAGCATAATACCATATGGGATAACATCAGTACCTTGATCAGCGTTATCGGCGTTTCCGTGCCCAGCTATGTGTTCGCACTGGGTTTGAGCTATGCCTTCGGCTTTAAGCTGAAGATATTCCCCATGCTCTACGCGGACAAGACGCCCTTTGCCTCTTCGGTGCTTCCCAGCATCGCCCTTTCTATGTTCACCATGGCCAGCATCGCCCGGTTCACCCGGACGGAAATGCTGGAGATTCTGGACAGCGACTTTATGCTGCTTGCGGAAAGCAAGGGCATTACCGGCTGGCGGCTGATTGTCCGCCATGCCCTGCGGAATGCTTTGATTCCCATTATCACCGTGCTGGCGCCTCTGATTGTTGACCTGATGACGGGCAGCTTGGTGGTGGAAAAGATCTTCTCCATTCCCGGCGTGGGCAGCCTGCTGGTTACGGCAATCCAGTCCAATGACTATAATGTGGTCATTGCGCTTAGCTTTATCTACTCCGCCATGTACATCGGCATCATGCTGGTGGTGGACATTCTCTACGGCGTTATCGATCCCCGGATCCGGGTGGCAAAGGACGGTGGCAAAAAGAAATGATGTTTGGGAAAAAGAAGCCTGCCGTCCAGCCGCAGGTACCGGAATATACCTTCCAAAGTGACGATTTTC
Source organism: Faecousia sp. (assembly GCA_034094395.1). Classification (GTDB taxonomy): domain Bacteria; phylum Bacillota; class Clostridia; order Oscillospirales; family Oscillospiraceae; genus Faecousia. The sequence continues at coordinate 13,150 of JAXEAK010000013.1, read as the reverse complement.
AGCTGAAAAACGATACGGTCGGCGTGAATATCGACAGCAACTTTGCCTCCCAGAGCTACTGGAAGGATGTATACAAGCGGTTTGTCAGCAACAAGGGCGCGCTGGTGGCGCTGGTGTTGATCGTGATTATCACCTTCTTTGCCATCGTTGGCCCCGGCATGAATCCGTATTCCTACGCGGAGCAGAACCTGTCCGAAAAGAACTTCGCGCCCCGCGTTCCCGGACTGGAAAAGTTGGGAATTTTCAACGGCGACGAGAAAATGACCACTTCCTCCGGCGTGAAAACTGTAAACGGCTATGAGAAAAAGGGCGCCGACGACGTGTACTACTGGTTTGGCTCCGATACGCTGGGTCGGGACATCTGGACCCGGGTCTGGCAGGGCACCCGGGTGAGTCTCGGCATTGCGCTGGTGTCCGCCGTCATCAACATGACCCTCGGTATGTCCTATGGCCTGATCTCCGGCTACTTCGGCGGAGCGGTTGACAGCGCCATGCAGCGTTTTGCGGAAATCAACAACGGCATCCCCCGGCTGGTGATCTGTACCCTGCTTCTGATGGTGCTGAAGCCCGGCTTCGGAACCATCGTGCTGACGCTGGTCATTACGGAATGGATCGGCATGAGCCGCATCGCCCGGGCGGAAATGCTGAAATTAAAAGAGCAGGAATTTGTCCTTGCCAGCCGGACGCTGGGCGCGGGCAGTATGCGGATTATTTTCAACGCGGTTCTGCCTAATATCATCGGTCAGATCATCACCCAGCTGATGTTCAGCATCCCCACCGCGATTTTTACCGAGGCTTTCCTGAGCTTCGTTGGTCTGGGCATTCCCGTGCCCCAGTGCTCTCTGGGCAGCCTGATCAGCGATGCCTTCAACAGCTTCACCACCCATCCCTACCAGATTATTCCCCCCATCGCGGTGCTTGCCATCCTGATGCTCAGCTTCAATATGCTGGCGGACGGACTGCGGGAAGCCTTCGATCCCAAGATGAAAGATATGTGAGGTGCGTACAATGGAACGTGAAAAAGTACTGACTGTGCGTGACCTCAGCATCACCTTTACCACGACCGCCGGCCCCGTCCACGCCATTCGGGGCGTCAATCTGGATCTGTACCGGGGAGAGACGCTGGCGATCGTCGGCGAGTCCGGTTCCGGCAAGTCCGTCACCGTGAAGGCCGCCATGGGCATTCTGGCAAAGAACGGCACCGTGGACAGCGGCAGCATTGAATTTACCTATCACCATGACGACGGCACTCCGGAAACCGTGGACATCCTGAAGATGAAGAAGCAGGACATCCGTAAGCATATCAACGGCAAGCGAATCGCCATGATTTTCCAGGATCCCATGACCAGCCTGGATCCCACCATGCCCATTGGCAAGCAGATCATGGAGGGCATGATCTGGCATTATAAGACTCCCAAGGCCGAGGCCTATCAAAAAGCGGTAGAGCTATTGAAGGAAGTGGGCATCACTGACGCCGAGGAGCGGATGAAAAACTATCCCCACCAGCTCTCCGGCGGTATGCGGCAGCGTGTGGTGATCGCCATTGCGCTGGCCTGCGATCCGGAACTGCTCATCTGCGACGAGCCTACCACCGCGCTGGATGTGACCATTCAGGCCAAGATTCTGGAGCTGATCCAGAAAATCCAGAAGGAGCGCCACATTTCTGTAATTTACATTACCCATGACCTTGGCGTCGTGGCAAAGGTCGCGGATTTTGTCAACGTCATGTATGCCGGGCGGATCGTGGAAACCGGCACCATCGACGAAATCTATTATGAACCGGCGCATCCATACACCTGGGGTCTGCTCAGCGCCATGCCGGATCTGGATACGGACGATGATCGGCTGTACACCATTCCCGGTTCTCCTCCTAACCTGCTGCATCCCGTGCCCGGAGACGCCTTCGCACCCCGGAACGTGTATGCCCTGAACATTGATGATCGGGCGGAGCCGCCCATGTTCAAACTGTCCGAAACCCACTATGCGGCCACATGGCTGCTGGATCCCCGGGCGCCCAAGGTGGAGATGCCCGCCGAGCTGAAAGCGCGGATCGAGCGTATGAAGAAGGAGGCAAAGTGATATGGATGAAAAACAGCCTCTTTTGCAGGTCAGAAACCTCAAGCAGTATTTCAAGGTCAATTCCGGCTACACTGTGCGGGCAGTGGACGATGTGAGTTTTGACATCTACCCCGGTGAGACCTACGGTCTGGTGGGGGAATCCGGCTCCGGAAAGTCCACCATCGGCCGCAGCATCATCCGGCTTTACGAGCCGACCGCCGGACAGATCCTGTTCGACGGCAGGGACATCAGCGGCAAGCTGGACAAGAAAGCCACGCAGACTCTGCGCACCCAGATGCAGATGATTTTCCAGGATCCCATGGCCTGCCTGAACCCCCGGAAGAAGGTGGGAGAGATCATCGGCGAGGGTTTGGATATCCACCATCTGTATAGCAGCCACGCGGAACGGAAGGAAAAAATCGATCGGATTCTTGCCAAGGTAGGCCTGGCTCCCGAGCACGCCGACCGGTATCCCCACCAGTTCTCCGGCGGTCAGCGTCAGCGTGTGGGCATCGCCCGGGCACTGATTATGGATCCTAAGCTGATTATCGCCGACGAGTGCATTTCCGCGCTGGATGTGTCCATTCAGGCGCAGGTGGTGAACCTGATGAAGGACATTCAGCAGGAGACCGGTACGGCTTATCTGTTCATTGCTCATGATCTGTCCATGGTCAAGTATATTTCCGACCGGATCGGCGTACTGCATCTGGGACATCTGCTGGAAACCGGAACCACGGAGGAGATCTTCTCCCATCCCGTGCATCCGTATACCCGCAGCCTGCTGTCCGCCATTCCCAGCCCCAACCCCAGAGTGGAAAAGACCCGCATCGCGGAAAGCTACGACTACGCGACCTCCGGTCTTGACTATCACGCAGGCACCCTGCATACGCTGGAGGGCACCCATCAGGTGCTGGGCACCGACGAGGATCTTGCCCGCTGGCTGGGGCAGGAATGAGTTACAATAAAGCAAAAACCCCTGGGCTTCACAGCTCAGGGGTATCTGTTTTTCCGGCAATGGGATCAGTGACAGCCGCCGCTGCCGGCACAGCCCTGGGTCTGCTCCCTCCCAACAGTTTTCGTCACAGGCCGAAAACGGCATAGCATAGTTTTCCCAATTTTGCAATCATTTTTTGCGACCCGGAAAAAGCAGCAGCAACAATGGCGGTAAGGGGTCTTGGGGTTAAGGACTGAGATCTTTCCGGCGCAGAGTATCCGGCAGGAAACCGACCGTTGCAACGGGATCCCGACAGGAGGACGCCCCATGGGGCGGAAACCAAAACGGTGATATTTGACCTGACGCGAAAACCCGAACAAGGGCGGGTAGCAGATTTGAAGGATAGCCAAAAAACTTGTAAAAAGTAGCTATTTTTTGTGGAAAACTGAAAAAAAGACGGCAACGGGTTTAGGCGTGTTGACAAATTATGAATTTTGGATTAACATACTTTCTGGAAACTTCTTATATATAGTTTCCGCGGTGGAAGGCTGCCGGAGCGCCGGAAAAAGCGCAAAAGGGGAATGCCCTCTGCCGCCAAATAGCATGGTTGTCCTTTGATGGCAACCATGCAGATACACAATTTTTATTTTAGGAGGAACAAGAAACATGAAAAAGATTCTTTCTCTGGTTCTGGCGCTGGTTCTGGCTCTGAGCCTTGCTGCCTGCGGCGGTAAGACGAAGACGCCTGCCACCGCAGATGTGAAGCTGGGCTTCATCTTCCTGCACGACGAAAACTCCACCTACGACCTGAACTTCATGAACGGTGCCAAGGAAGCCTGTGCTGCTCTGGGTCTGTCTGAGGATCAGTACCTCTTCCGTACCAACATCCCCGAAGGTCAGGAGTGCTATGACGCTGCCTGCGAGCTGGCCGATGCCGGCTGCAACATCATCTTCGCCGACTCCTTCGGCCATGAGGACTACATGATTCAGGCTGCCCAGGAGTTCCCCGAGGTGCAGTTCTGCCACGCCACCGGCACCAAGGCGCACACTGCCGGCCTGAGCAACTACCACAATGCCTTCGCCGCCATCTATGAAGGCCGTTATCTGGCCGGCGTCGCCGCTGGTATGAAGCTGAACGAGATGATCGAGGCTGGCCAGTTCACTGCCGACGAGGCCAAGATGGGCTATGTGGGCGCATTCACCTACGCCGAGGTCGTCTCCGGTTACACCAGCTTCTATCTGGGCGCCAAGTCCGTCTGCCCCAGCGTGACCATGGACGTGACCTTCACCGGCTCCTGGTATGACGAGACCGCCGAGAAGGAAGGCGCCAACAAGCTGATTGCAAATGGCTGCAAGCTGATCTCTCAGCACGCCGACTCCATGGGCGCTCCCACTGCCTGCGAGACCAAAGGTGTGCCCAACGTTTCCTACAACGGTTCTACTGTTTCCGCCTGCCCCAACACCTTCATCGTGTCCTCCCGCATCAACTGGGCGCCCTACTATGAGTACGTTGTGAACTGCGTGAAGAACGGCGAGGCCATTGCCGCCGACTGGACGGGCACCATTGCCACCGGCTCCGTTGTCCTGACCGATGTCAACGAGCAGGCGGCTGCCGCCGGTACCGCCGATAAGATCGCCGAGGTCAAGGCGGACATCGAGTCCGGCAAGATTCATGTCTTTGACACCACCACCTTCACCGTGGACGGCAAGCCCGTGGACAGCTACCTGGCCGATGTGGATACCGACCCGGATTACACCCCCGATACTGAGGTCGTGGAGAACGGCTACTTCAATGAGTCCGTCAAGCGCTCCGCACCTTATTTCGACCTGAAGATCGACGGCATCAACCTGCTGGATACCGCGTTCTGAGATAAGCAGATACAGGGAAGCCCCATTGCGGGGCTTCCCGTTCTCTGCTGCAAAGGGCAGCGCAGTGAGCTTTTCGCCGCGTTGCCCTTTGCAGCAATGGACAGATATTATACAAAGGAGTGAGCCTTTTTGGAGAACAAGACTGCCGCAGTAAAAATGCGGAATATCAGCAAACGGTTCGGCACGGTTCTGGCCAATGACCGGGTGTGGCTGGATATTTACAAGGGCGAGATTCTGGCGCTTCTGGGAGAAAACGGCAGCGGCAAGACGACCCTGATGAATATGCTTTCCGGGATTTATTTCCCGGACGAAGGGCAGATTTTCATCAACGACCAAGAGGTGATGATTCGCTCTCCCAAGGATGCCTTTGCCTATGGCATCGGTATGATCCATCAGCATTTTAAGCTGGTGGACGTGCTGACGGCTGCGGAAAATATCGTTCTGGGTCTGAAGGAGCCGGGACGGCTGAATCTGGACAAGGTTGCCCGGAAGGTAAAATCCATCTGCGATGCCTACGGCTTCGATGTGGATCCCAACCAGAAGATTTACAATATGTCCGTTTCCCAGAAGCAGACTGTGGAAATTGTGAAGGCGCTGTATCGCGGCGCGGATATTCTGATTCTGGACGAGCCCACCGCTGTGCTGACACCTCAGGAGACGGAGAAGCTGTTCAACGTTTTGCGGAATATGCGGGACGACGGGAAGGCAATCGTCATCATCACCCACAAAATGCATGAGGTGGAGGAGTTGTCCGACCGGGTTGCCATTTTGCGCCACGGGCAGTTTGTGGGCGATATGCTCACAAGGAATACCAACGCGCAGGAAATGACCAACATGATGGTCGGCCGCCCGGTTACGCTGAACATTGACCGCCCCGACCCCGTGAATCCCAAGCCGCGAATTGAGGTCAGGGGGCTGACGGTTCGGGATGCCGAGGGTACTCTGAAGCTGGAGGATGTAAGCTTTACGGCCAACAGCGGCGAGATTTTGGGGATTGCCGGCATCTCCGGCTGCGGACAGAAGGAGCTGCTGGAGGCCATTGCGGGACTTCAGAAGACGGAATCCGGCAGCATCTGCTACGTGGAAGACGACGGCACCCGGGAGGAACTGATCGGCAAGGATCCATTAAGCATTGCGGATATGGGCGTGTGCCTGTCCTTCGTGCCGGAGGATCGTCTGGGCATGGGACTGGTTGGCAGCATGGATCTGACGGACAACATGATGCTGCGCTCCTTCCGGAAGGGAAAATCCTTCTTCACCGACCGAAAGGATCCCCGCCATCTGGCGGAGCGGGTGGTAGAGGAACTGGACGTGAATACGCCGGGCGTGAGTACGCCGGTGCGGCGTCTGTCCGGCGGCAATGTGCAGAAGGTGCTGGTCGGCCGGGAAATTGCCTCCGCTCCCAGTGTCCTGCTGACGGCCTATGCCGTGCGGGGTCTGGACATCAACGCTTCCTACACGATTTACGACCTGATTAACAAGCAGAAGCAAGCCGGCGTGGCGGTGCTCTTTGTGGGAGAGGATCTGGATGTGCTGCTGGAGCTGTGCGACCGGATTCTGGTGCTGTGCGGCGGAAAGGTCAGCGGGATCGTGGAAGGCCGGGGAGCTTCCAAGCCTGAGGTTGGCATGATGATGACGCGTCTGGGAGGGAAAACCAATGCATAAACAAGACAGGGCAATGCCCGTTCTGCATATTTCCAAGCGGTCTGCGCTGCCCTGGTACTGCGCGTGGGCGATCCGGGGCATCGCCATTGTACTGGCGCTGATCGTCTGCGCCGTGGTGACCACGGCACTCACCGGAGAGAATCCTCTGGGCGTTTACGAGACCATGTTCGCAGGCGCCTTCGGCACGGAGCGGAAGGCCTGGATTCTGGGACAGAATGTAGCAATTCTGCTGTGCGTTTCCCTGGCGGTTACGCCGGCGTTCAAAATGCGGTTTTGGAACGTGGGCGGCGAAGGGCAGATCCTGATTGGCGGCCTTGCCACGGCTGCCTGCATGATCCTGCTGGGCGACAAAATTCCCAACTGGCTGCTGATTGTGATTATGATTCTGGCAAGCTGTGCGGCAGGCGCCATCTGGGGCGGTATTCCTGCCATCTGCAAGGCGAAGTGGAATACCAACGAGACACTGTTTACCCTGATGATGAACTATGTGGCGACGCAGCTGGTAGCCTTCTTTGTCATTGTCTGGGAGGTTCCCAAGGGCGCGGGCAAGATTGGCATTATCAATCAGAGCACGCAGGCAGGCTGGCTGCCCCAGATCGGCAGCTACAAATATCTGCTGAATATTCTGGTGGTTGCGGTTCTCACGGTTGTGATGTATTTCTACCTGACCCGCTCCAAGCAGGGCTATGAAATCGCGGTTGTAGGCGAAAGCGAACGGACAGCCCGGTATGTGGGCATCAAGGTGGGCAAAGTGATTGTGCGCACCATGATGATTTCCGGCGGCCTGTGCGGCCTTGCGGGACTGCTGCTGGTGGGCGGAACCGACCACACCATTACCACGACCATCGCCGGTGGACGGGGCTTCACCGCGGTTATGGTCGCCTGGCTGGCCAAGTTCAACCCTCTGGTGATGGTGTTCACCAGCTTCCTGCTGGTGTTCCTGAGCCGGGGTGCCAGCGAGATTACCACCATCTACGGATTGAACCATTCCTTTGGCGATATTCTCACCGGAATCATCCTGTTCTTTATCATCGGAAGCGAGTTCTTCATCAGCTATCGTCTCAGCTTCCTGAAGCAGACCCGGAAGGAGGCGTAAGGAAATGTTTGACTTTGTATCGTTCTTTCCCCGGGCAGTGGTGCAGAGCATCCCGCTGCTTCTCGGTGCCACCGGAGAAACTCTGACGGAAAAATCCGGCAACCTGAATCTGGGCATTCCCGGCATTATGTACGTCGGCGGCATCTGCGGTGTCATCGGCGCGTTCTTCTACGAGCAGTCCGGCCACATGAACGGCTTTCTGGCAGTCCTGATCCCTATGGCGTGCTGCCTGCTGGGCTCTTTGCTGATGGGACTTCTGTACTGCTTCCTGACGGTGACCCTGCGGGCAAACCAGAATGTGACCGGCCTTGCCATGACTACCTTCGGCGTGGGCTTCGGCAATTTCTTCGGCGGCTCCCTGATTAAGCTCACCGGCAGCGAGGTGCCTTCCATTGCCCTGTCGGCTACCAGCAGCTATTTCAGCAAGAGCCTGCCCATCGCGGACAAGCTGGGCGTGTTTGGCAAACTGTTCCTGTCCTATGGCGTCCTGGCGTATCTCGCCATTGCCATTGCACTGATTTGCTCCTATTTTCTCAAGCACACCCGCACGGGTTTGCAGCTTCGGGCGGTAGGCGAAAATCCTGCCACGGCGGATGCTGCCGGCATCAACATCACCCGCTACAAGTTTGTTGCCACCTGCGTGGGCAGCATGATCGCGGGTCTGGGCGGATTGTATTACGTCATGGACTATGCCTGCGGTGTCTGGAGCAACGACGCCTTCGGCGACCGGGGCTGGCTGGCCATTGCGCTGGTGATTTTCACAATCTGGCGTCCCAACGTGGGAATCCTGTCCTCCATCCTCTTTGGCGGACTGTATATTCTGTACCTGTTCATTCCCACGGGCACCAATCTGTCCGTGAAGGAACTGTACAAGATGCTCCCGTATCTGGTTACCATTGTGGTACTGATTATTACCAGTATGCGTAACAAGCGGGAAAATCAACCTCCGGAAAGTTTGGGCGTTCCCTACTTCCGGGAGGAACGATAGACGCAAACTGCAGCCAACGCCGCCCGGTGTCCGGGTGGCGTCGCGCATGACCGCATAAAATGGAGGTGCTTTCTATGGATCAACAGAAACTGAACGCAATTCTTTCCGCCATGGATGCCGAGGGTATCCCGCAGATGATTATTTCCGACCCGGCGGTGATTTTCTATCTCACCGGCGTCTGGATTCATCCCGGCGAAAGGCTGCTTGCCCTGTATCTGAACAAAAACGGCGCTCATAAGTTGCTGGTGAACGACCTGTTCCGACAGACACGGGATCTTGGTGTGGAAGTTTGCTATTATAATGATACGCAGGATGGCGTGGAACTGCTCAGCCGTTTTCTGGATGCCGACGCGCCGGTTGCCATTGACAAAAACTGGCCTGCCCGCTTTCTGCTGCGTCTTCAGGAACTGGGCTGCGGCAGCCGGTATGTGAACAGTTCGCCCATTGTGGACGGCGTGCGCCAGATCAAAACGGTGCAGGAGCAGGATAAAATGCGCCTTGCCTCCCAGCTGAACGACAGCGTTATGGCGCAGCTGGTGGAGGCGCTCAGCGAGGATCACACCGAACTGGAGCTGAAGGAGATTCTGCAAAAGCTTTACACCGATGCCGGGTGTGAGGGCTTCTCCTTTGAACCCATCACGGCCTTTGCGGGGAACGCGGCCGATCCCCACCATTGTCCCGATGGTTCCCGGGGAAAATACGGCGACGGTGTGGTGCTGGATATTGGCGGCCTGAAGGACAATTACTGTTCCGATATGACCAGAACGGTATTTCTCGGCACGGTTTCCCGGCGGCAGCGGGAGATCTACGAAATTGTGCTGGAAGCCAATCGACGGGGCATTGCGGCGGCAAAGCCGGGCAACCGGATGTGCGATGTGGACAACGCAGCCCGGGGATATATCGAGGAAGTGGGCTTCGGAAAGTACTTTACGCACCGCACCGGCCATTCCATCGGGCTGGAAGTGCATGAGGCGGGGGATGTTTCTGCGGTGAATCAGGCAATCATCCAGCCCGGTCAGTGCTTCTCCGTGGAGCCGGGCATCTACATTCCGGAGGAAAATATCGGCGTGCGGATCGAGGATCTGGTGCTGATTACCGAGGATGGCTGCGAAGTGCTGAACAGCTATCCCAAAGAGCTTCAGGTGATTCCCTTTCCCGGATAAAACAGGGATACAGGCGGCCAATTTTGCATAGACTGTGAACAAATCTGGGATACTTTATGAATTTTAGCACTCCGACCTTGACAGTGCTAAAATTGGTGCTATAATGCAAGTGTTCCTTGAGAGGGGGACAGTAAGGTAACAAAGTTCGCCAACGCCCGACATTCTGTCAGACGCCAACGAAGATTGAATGGAGGAATGACTTATGTTGCCTAGCATTTTTGGTGAGAACCTGTTCGATGATTTCTTTATGGATCCTTTTGCCATGATGGCTTCGCCCCGGGCAAACGACCCGCTGTATGGCAAGCATGGCAGAAACCTGATGAAGACCGATGTCCGGGAGCTGGACAATGCCTTTGAGATGGATGTTGATCTGCCCGGCTTCAAGAAGGATGAAATCACGGTGGATCTGAAGGACGGCTACCTGACCATCGGTGCGGCCAAGGGGCTGGATAAGGATCAGCAGGATGAAAACGGCAGATATATCCGCAGAGAGCGCTATACCGGCACCTGCAGCCGGAGCTTCTATGTGGGCGACGCTATCCGCCCCGAGGATATTCGCGCGCGGTTTGAGGACGGCATCCTGAAGTTGTCCGTGCCCAAGGCGGCACGCAGAGAACTGCCGGAAAGCACTTCCATTACCATCGCCTGACAGACAGTTCCGGGCTTTCCCCGGTATCACCCTGACACCCCACCTGCTGGCGGCATCCGCTGCCGTCAGCAGGCGGGGTGCTTTTTTGTCTTGCGAAGTGCATACACAGCCTGTCAGAAAAAGGGAAAAATACGGCAAAACGCAAATTGACAGCGGGAATCTGCTGTGGTAGGATAGGCGAGAAATAAGACAAGGGGGCTTAAAGAATGATTTGGAGCGTGATCGGCATTACGGCGCTGGCCGGTATGGGCGGCACAGGAATGGGAGGATTGATTTCCTGCCTGTTTCGGAAGGATTCCAGCAAGACCGTAAGCCTTCTGCTGTCCTTTGCTGCGGGTGTGATGACCTCGGTGGTGTGCTTTGATTTGTTGACGGAGGCGCTTCATCCGGCAGGCATGGGAAACGATGTGTGGCTTGTGGTCATGGGCGTTCTGGTGGGGTATGTGGTGATCGCCCTTCTGAATGCGTGGATTGACCGGAATACCAACCATGAGGTGGCGCATATTGACGAAAATCACCCCCGTACGGCGGACTCCCTGGAAGAACTGACTCATGCCAATCATTTGCAGGAGCACCGGGAGGGACGTCAGCCCCGCAGCGGCCTGTTTCTGGCAGGACTGGTCATGGCGGCGGCAATTGCTCTGCACAATGTGCCCGAGGGCATGGTAATTGGTGCATCCTTTGCCCGTACGGCGGAGGAAACCCTATTGAACCGTGGCGGACTGACCATGGCCGTGGTGATCGGCCTGCACAATATTCCGGAGGGAATGGCGGTGGCGGTGCCACTGATTTCCGGCGGAATGCCAAAGTGGCGCTCCGTTCTGGTGACGGCGCTGACAGGCTTCCCCACCATATTGGGCGCGGCGCTGGGCTTTACCGTGGGCGCCATGGGGTCGATTGCTCTGGCGCTGTCTCTGAGTTTTGCCTCCGGAGCCATGCTGTATGTGGTGTTCGGCGAACTGCTGCCGGAATCCATTCTGATGTGGCGCTCCAAGAAGCCCGCCACGGCGGCCATCATCGGCCTGCTGACAGGATTGGTGATCATTTACCTGTAACGGAATCTGGACGTTCCAGACGGGGATATGCTTCGGCGTATCCACGTTTTTGTGCTGTATAGTCGGCAGAAAGCAAGTTTCTGCCAACACCGTACAATGGGAGCTGCGGGCTTCGCCGAATCTCCTTGATCCATTATGCGGTGATGCCCTTGACAATTCCAAAATGGCATATTGCAATGAACAAATTCCGAAAACCTGCGCGTATGTCTGGACGGTGCTGATTGGATTCAACGCAATGCGAAAGGAAAATGAACGGATATGAAACGCTTTATGCCCTGCCGCTCTATGAACGGCTGGAAAACGAAATTTTGACCCGGATTCCCGATGTTAAGGTCAAAGTCACCAAAACCCAGATCGCGTTTGCAAACAAACGGGGCTTTGCTTTCGCGCTGCGGGGAGGCTTCCGGAATTCATGCGGCCGCTCCGGCAGATGGACACGCCATGTGATGGCGGGCAGATTTCTCCGGCCGGGTTCGCAGTCTGCCAGACCGTTTCCGGAATTGTCGATTTCCTGTGAGGTAACGCGATGAAAATGCTGTGCTACGGCGACTCTAACACCTATGGTTATGACCCGAGGGGCTTTTTTGGTGACCGCTACCCAAAGGAGAGCCGCTGGGTGGATATTCTGACCCAGCGTACCGGGTGGGAAATTCAGAATGCGGGGCAGAACGGCAGAGAGATTCCCAGCCGCCCGTTCCAGTACCAGCGTGCCGGGGAGCTGTTGGCGCAGAGTGCGCCGGATATTTTCGCAATTATGTTGGGAACCAACGATCTGCTCCGGGGCGATTCTGCCGAGGCAAGCTGCTCCCGCATGGAAGCTTTTTTGCGGTACATCCAGCCAAAGTGCGGACAGCTTCTGCTGATCGCTCCGCCGCCCATGAAACGGGGAGCGTGGGTCACAGAAGAAAACCTGATCGCGGAATCCATGAAGCTGGCAGAAGCGTATCAAGCCCTGTCCCAAAGGCTGGGCATCGCCTTCGCGGATGCCGGGCAGTGGAATGTCGAACTTACATTCGATGGTGTCCATTTCACGGAAGCAGGACACCATGCCTTTGCCGAGGGGCTCTATGCGTACCTGACGGAATAAGCAAGACCAGAAGCCTACACGGCTCCTGGTCAATTTCTATTTCATACCAGGCAAAAGGCCGGTGCCCCAAAGGGGATACGGTTTTTTAACATGAGTGGGGAGACTCGACAAGCAGGGAAGTTGCCGCCGTCGAGCCGGCGACCAGCAACTGTCCACCGGACAGTTGCATAAAAAAGTTCGAGTCTCGCTTTCTACAAAACAAAAGACCAGTACCCCCTTTGGGGGATACTGGCCTTTTGGCATATGACCCGCAGAGCGATACAATAGTAAGCGTCAATTCTAGGCCCATAAAGGGGCACACCGGTCTACCACAAATGGTAGGCCGGCGATACAAGATCAATATATGTCTGCTACAGATGCATTGCCCAAGAACTCATCCACGGCATTACCTATGGCATACTGGAATGCGTCATCCGTCATCCAGGAGCAGGTGGAATAGGTACGGTCAATCGTGTCCGCAAACCTCCGGGACAGGCGTGGATGCTCCCGTTCAAATTCCGGGAAGTGCTCAATCACATAACCGGAATAATCCATATCGAAATCTTCCCGGCTCATGTCGCCATTGGCAAAATCGATTACGAAATTC
>JAXEAK010000012.1:0-15476 GCA_034094395.1 Faecousia sp. | reverse complement strand
AACCTGAACGGACGGGTGTGCCTGCTGTACTCCGTGTTCTGGGGGGTGCTGGGGGTGCTGTGGATCAAGGATCTGTACCCAAGAATGGCGCAGCTGATTCTGAAAATACCCAACGCACCGGGAAAAATCCTCACCGTGGTGTTGACGCTGTTCCTCGCCTTCGACGGCATCGTGTCGCTGGCTGCAGTGGATCGCTGGGCAGAGCGGATCAACGGAGTCGCGGCCACCAGCACCGTAGAGACGTATCTGGACGCACACTTCCCGGACGAACGAATGGAAAAAATCTACGCCAATATGGATTTTGCCAAAGCACCGTAGAAATTCTGAGTCCCCTGTAAAAGGCTCCCTTTTGCGGGGGATTTGCCATATATTCGGACAAAATGCCGAAAAACCGCCCCGAGAAGGGGAACCGCCTACATTTTTCTGGCTTTTTCCGGGAAATGTGGTAAACTGAGTGTAGAAGCGACCCGGCAATCTTCCGGGCAAAATACGATTGGAAGCGGGGAAAAAGCCTCATGAATCAGGATAGCTACTTTGCCTTGTCACCCTCGGTGGAGTCCCGGCGGATCCTCTATACCCCCTCTCCTTTTGCCCGGACATCCCTGCTGCATTTGCAGGAGATTGGTTTCCTCCGGGCAGTGCGGCCCCATACCTCCGCCAGAACAAACCTCACGTCCTACCTGTGCTTTGTGGTCACGGATGGTATGGGAGAACTGTCCTATGCGGGCAGCCAGTATGAACTGAAAACCGGCGATGTGGTGTTCCTCGACTGCCGGAAGGCCTACGCCCACAGCACCCGGGAGCCGGGGCTTTGGTCGCTGCGCTGGTGTCATTTCTATGGCCCGTCCATGCAGGCGATTTATGCGAAATACCGGGAGCGGGGCGGAGAGCCGGTGATCCGGGGCTGTGACGCGGCGTCGTTTGAGGCGCTGCTGGGGCAGCTCCAGGAACTGGCAGGCACACCGGACTATATCCGGGATATGCGGATCAACGAGAAGCTGAACGCCTTGCTGACGCTGCTGATGGAAGCCTCCTGGCACCGGGGGAATCCTGCCGCCAATCCGAAAAAAATGGACATTCAGGCGGTGAAAGCCTATCTGGAGGAACACTATCGTCAGAAGCTGTCTCTGGAATCCGTGGCCTCGGCTTTCTTTATCGACAAGTCCTATCTGGCACGGCGGTTTAAGGAGCAGTACGGCGTGACGCTGACCACCTATTTGCAGCAGGTTCGCATTACTCACGCCAAGCAGCTGCTGCGCTTTACGGACAAATCCATCGAGGAAATCGGGCTGGAATGCGGTGTGGGAGAGCCGGCGTACTTCAGCCGGGTGTTCCGGAAGCTGGAGGGCGTCAGCCCCAGCCAGTACCGTCAGTTGTGGTGAGGAAAAGTCAATATTGTGCAAGTGAATGTCAGCCGGGGCAATTCCCAAAGCCCTCCGGCGGCGGTAAAATACCCTTGACGAAAGATTGTCAAGGGTATTATTCTATGGAACCTCTGAATAAATCGTCTGCGGCTGGACGGCGAATCTTTTGCCCCATCCGTGCAGTTCTGAAAAAGGGGAATACATACAGTATTCCGCCATTTTCAGAACTTTCGGCTGAACCAAAATCTTCTGCCGCCAGCTCTTGCCGTTTTAGTCAGAGGTTCCCTATTTCCACATCTGTGCAAATTATTTGGAGGAACAACTATGAAGAAAGCATTGATTACCGGTATCACCGGTCAGGACGGCAGCTATCTTGCCGAATTTTTGCTGGAAAAGGGCTATGAGGTGCATGGCATCGTCCGCCGGGCGTCCCTCGCCAACACCGCCCGCATCGATCATATTCTGTACAAAATCCAGCTGCATGACGGCGATCTGTCCGATTCTTCTTCCCTCATTCGGATTATTTCTCTTGTCCAGCCGGATGAAATCTACAACCTGGCTGCTCAGAGCCATGTGCAGGTGTCCTTCGATGTGCCGGAATACTCCGGCGATGTGGACGCTCTGGGCGTGCTGCGGATTCTGGAGGCATGCCGGATTCTGGGGCTGACCAAGAAAACCAAATTCTATCAGGCATCCACCTCGGAGCTGTTCGGCAAGGTGGAAGAGGTTCCCCAGCGGGAGACGACTCCCTTCCACCCCTAGTCCCCCTACGCCGTCGCCAAGCAGTACGGCTTCTGGATTACCAAGGAGTATCGGGAAGCCTATGGAATGTTCGCCGTCAACGGCATCCTGTTTAATCACGAGTCCGAGCGCCGGGGCGAGAACTTTGTCACCCGGAAGATCACGCTGGCTGCCGGACGGATTGCGGAAGGCCTGCAGGATCATCTGGAACTTGGCAACATGGACTCCCTCCGGGACTGGGGCTATGCCAAGGACTACGTGGAGTGTATGTGGATGATTTTGCAGCACGAAACCCCCGAGGACTTTGTCATCGCCACCGGCGAGCAGCACACCGTCCGGGACTTTACGGAGAAGGCCTTCGCCGCCAACGGAATGACCATCCGCTGGGAGGGCACGGGTCTTGCGGAGAAGGGCTACGATGCGGACACCGGCAAGCTGCTGGTTTCCGTCAATCCCCAGTGGTTCCGTCCCACGGACGTGGATAACCTGTGGGGCGACCCCACCAAGGCCAAGACTGTTCTGGGCTGGAATCCCCAGAAGACCAGCTATGAAGAACTGGTGCGGATTATGGCAGTCCATGACCGCCAGCTTGCCATGCGGGAAAAGGCTATGAAGGAGGCGCTGTAACCATGATGGAAAAGAACGCGAAAATTTACGTAGCCGGTCACCGGGGCATGGTTGGATCTGCCATCGTCCGGGAACTAAACCGGCAGGGCTACACCAACATCATCACCCGCACCCATAAGGAGCTGGATTTGACCCGGCAGGATGCGGTAGAGGCATTCTTTGCCGAGGAGAAACCAGAGTACGTCTTCCTGGCCGCGGCCAAGGTGGGCGGCATTGTTGCCAACCAGAACGCCCTGGCGGATTTTATGTACGACAACATGATTCTGGAAATGAACGTCGTCCACTCTGCGTGGAAAAACGGCTGCAAGAAGTTGGAATTTCTGGGGTCTTCCTGCATCTACCCCCGCATGGCGCCCCAGCCCATGAAGGAAAGCTGCCTTTTAACCTCCGAACTGGAAAAAACCAACGAAGCCTACGCGCTTGCCAAGATTTCAGGGCTTAAATACTGCGAATTCTTAAATAAGCAGTACGGTACGGACTACATTTCCGTTATGCCCACCAACCTTTACGGTCCCAACGACAACTACCACCCCATCCATTCCCATGTGCTGCCCGCCCTGATTCGCCGCTTCCATGAAGCGAAAGTGGAGGGCAAGACCGAGGTCACCTGCTGGGGCGATGGCAGCCCCCTTCGGGAATTTTTGTATGTGGATGATCTTGCCAACCTCTGCGTGTTCCTGATGAATAACTACAGTGGAGATGAAACCGTCAACGCCGGCACCGGCAAGGAACTGTCTATCAAGGAATTGACGGAACTGGTGGCGAAGGTTGTGGGCTACAAGGGCGAAATCAAGTGGGATGCCACCAAGCCCAATGGCACCCCCAGAAAGCTTTTGGACGTGTCCAAGGCGACCAAACTGGGCTGGACCTACAAGACCGAGCTGGAGGATGGCATCCGTCTGACCTATGAGGATTTCCTGAACAATCCCATGCGGGCGGAGCGGTAAGACGGCAGAGCCGACAGCCAATGCGTTACATACCTTGGTTATAATCGTAACACCATCGGGGCTGCTCGGCATCGTTTTGCTTGCGTCATTAGGAGAAAATTATGAACATTGTACTTTTATCCGGCGGCTCCGGAAAGCGGCTGTGGCCGCTTTCCAACGATGTCCGCTCCAAGCAGTTTATCAAGATATTCAAGACAGGCACCGGGGAATACGAGTCCATGGTGCAGCGAGTGTACCGGCAGATCCGGAAGGCGGATGCCGACGCCACCGTGACCATCGCCACCAGCAAAGCCCAGGTATCTGCCATTCACAACCAGCTGGGCGACAACGTGGGGATTTCCGTGGAGCCCTGCCGCCGGGATACCTTCCCGGCCATCGCTCTGGCGACGGCATACCTTGCGGATGTGATGGGGGTTGACCCGGAGGAGCCGGTGGTGGTCTGCCCGGTGGATCCGTATGTGGAGGACGACTACTTTCAAGCTCTGAAGGGACTGTCCGATCAGGCGGCGAAGGGCGAAGCCAATCTGGTGCTCATGGGAATCGAGCCGACGTACCCTTCTGAAAAGTACGGCTACATCATCCCGGAGAGCGCCGAACACACCGCTGCGGTGAAAACCTTCCAGGAGAAGCCCACAGCAGCCGTGGCGGCGGAGTATATTCGTCAGGGCGCGTTGTGGAACGGCGGCGTGTTCGCATACAAGCTGAAGTACGTGCTGAACCGCGCCCATGAACTGATCGACTTTACCGACTACCAGGATCTGTTTGTCAAATACGAGACTCTGACGAAAATTTCCTTTGACTATGCCGTCGTGGAGAAAGAGCAGAGCATTCAGGTGCAGCGGTTTGCCGGACAGTGGAAAGACCTCGGCACCTGGAATACCCTGACAGAGGCCATGGGCGAGCACGTGGTGGGCAAGGGCGTGCTCAATGACAGGTGCTCCAATGTGCACATCGTCAACGAAATGGATGTGCCTGTTCTTGCCATGGGCTTGCATGATGTGGTGATCTCCGCCTCTCCCGAGGGCATTCTGGTGTCTGACAAGGAGCAAAGCTCCTACATCAAGCCCTACGTGGACAAATTTGAACAGCAGACCATGTTTGCCGAAAAAAGCTGGGGCAGCTTCCGGGTGCTGGACGTGGAGAAAGGCTCCCTGACCATCAAGGTGACGCTGAACGCCGGACATTCCATGAATTATCACAGTCACCAGCACCGGGACGAGGTGTGGACAGTGATTTCCGGCATCGGACGGACGGTGGTGGACGGCTTTCAGCAGGCGGTGCACCCCGGAGATGTGATTACCATGTCCGCCGGATGCCGGCATACGGTCTTTGCGGACACGGAACTGAAACTCATCGAGGTGCAGCTGGGCGAGGAGATCAGTGTCAGCGATAAGCAGAAGTATTCGCTGGAGAATTGATATCGGAACAGGAGGAAGCTGTGAATCAACCATTTCTGCTGAAGCCCTCCGGGAAAGACTACCTGTGGGGCGGCAGTCGCCTGAACGACGAGTTTGGAAAGGGCATCGACCTGTCACCTTTGGCGGAAACCTGGGAGTGTTCCACCCATCCAGACGGAGACAGTTTCGTGCAGGGACGGGACGGCTGCACGCTGGCACAGGTGCTGCGGGAGAATCCGGGGTATCTGGGGCAGCGCCACGCGGGCAGCAAAGAACTGCCCATTCTCATCAAATTCATCGACGCGAAGCAGGATCTGTCGGTGCAGGTACATCCCACGGACGCCTATGCCGCTGCCCACGAAAACGGTCAGCGAGGGAAAACCGAGATGTGGTATGTGCTGGACGCGGCGAAGGACGCCCGGATTGTGTACGGCCTGTCCCGTGCCTGCCGGGAGGACGAGATCCGCGCTGCGCTGGCAGGCGGAACCCTGACCAGCTACCTCAATACCGTTTCCGTGAACAAGGGCGACCTGTTCTTTATCGAGGCGGGAACGATTCATGCCATCGGCGCGGGTTCTCTGGTGGCGGAGATTCAGGAAAACAGCAACCTGACTTACCGCCTTTACGATTATGACCGGGTGGATAAGCACGGAAACAAACGCCCCCTTCAGGTGGAAAAAGCGCTGGAAGTGGCAAACCTCCGGGGCGGCGCGGAGCCGCGGCAGCCTGTGCGGGTACTGAAGTATCGGCCGGGCGTAGCTTCGGAGCTGTTGTGCAGGTGCAGATATTTTGAAGTTTACCGCATGATTCTGAATACCCAGCGGCGGCAGGTGGTGCATTACCGGGCGGATGACCTGTCCTTCCGGGTGCTGCTGTGCGTGGACGGCTGCGGAACCATCCAGTTTGACGGCGGCGGCATCACCTTCTATAAAGGTGACTGCATTTTCGTACCTGCCGACTCGGTGGAGCTGCGGCTGCATGGGCAGGCGCAGTTTCTGGATGTGAGAGGATAGTCATGGAACACTGGAAGAAACTGAACTCGGAAACCCTGCTGGATTGTCCCTGGGTGAAGGTGCGCCGGGACGCAGTGGCGCTGCCCAACGGCGCGGAAATAGACGACTTTTACGCCATTACCATTAAGGATGCCTCTGCCATTGTGGCGCTGGACACCCAGGGAAACCTGATTTTGAAGCGGGAATACCGCTATTGCCAAGGCCGGGAGCTGATCGAAATCCCGGCGGGCGCCTTCAATGACGGCGAAACCGACCCGCTGGCAGTGGCAAAGCGGGAACTGATGGAGGAAACCGGTTATGTGTCCGAGAATTGGGAATATCTGGGCGCTACGGTGGAAAGTTCCGCAAAAATGACGAATGATATGCACATCTTCTTTGCAAGGGACTGCCGGAAGGTCAGCGGGCAGCATTTGGATGCCACGGAGGAACTTGAAACGCTGCTGGTTCCGCTGGAACAGGCGGTGGAGATGGTGATGACCAACGAAATCTGCTGCAACAGCTCCGCCCACGGCATTCTCCGGGTGGCGCGGATGCTGGGGAAATAACCAGAGAAGAGGTTTTCATCGGACAATACGTGGCATATTCGGCGGATGGCATGTGCCATCCGCCCTTTTGATTTGCACGTTCCAACAAAAAAAGTTGCAAAATCAATTGCCATTTGCTATAATGTACCACAAGATTTTTTAACGGCTTCTCAGCGATGCCGGGAAAGAGGCTGCGTATGTGCGGTATTGTTGGTTATACAGGGAAAAAGCAGGCTGCACCCATCCTTCTGGATGGGCTGAGCAAGCTGGAATACAGAGGCTATGACTCGTCAGGACTGGCTGTCCGGGACGGAGAAAAGCTGGCGGAGGTGGTCAAGGCTACCGGACGATTGAAAAACCTGGCGGAAAAAACCGATGACGGCCGTGCGCTGCCCGGCACCTGCGGCATCGGACATACCCGCTGGGCGACCCATGGCGTGCCTTCCCAGACCAATGCCCACCCCCATGTCTCCGGCAACTGCACCGGTTCCGGCTCCGGATCGGTGGAATCTGAGGTGGTGGGCGTTCACAACGGCATCATTGAGAATTACGCCGAACTGAAGGAAAAGCTTCTGAAGCACGGCTACCAGTTCTACAGCCAGACCGACACCGAGGTAGTCGTGAAGCTGGTGGACTATTATTATAAAAAGTACAACATCGGCCCCATCGACGCCATTGCCAAGACCATGGTGCGTGTGCGGGGTTCCTATGCGCTGGAACTGATGTTCAAGGACTATCCCGGAGAGATATGGGTCGCCCGGAAGGAAAGCCCCATGATCATCGGCATCACCGATGGGGACACCTACGTGGCTTCCGACGTGCCGGCAATCCTCAAGTACACCCGTCAGGTCTACTACATCGGGAATCTGGAATTTGCCCGGCTGCTGCCCGGCGAGGCACATTTCTACAACCTGAACGGCGACGAGATTCAGAAGGATCCGACGCAGATCAAGTGGGACGCGGAGGCAGCGGAGAAATCCGGCTTTGAGCACTTCATGATGAAGGAGATCCACGAGCAGCCCAAGGCCGTGGCGGATACCCTGCATTCCGTGGTGAAAGACGGAGAGATCGACCTGTCCGGGCTGGAGCTGACGGACGAGGAAATCCGGAATACCAGCCAGATTGTCATTGCGGCCTGCGGTTCGGCGTGGCACGTGGGCATGGCGGCGCAGTATGTGCTGGAAGATCTTACAGGCATCCCGGTGCGGGTGGAACTGGCCTCGGAATTCCGCTACCGGAGGCCGCCGCTGGACAAAAACGCGCTGGTGATCGTTATCAGCCAGTCCGGCGAGACGGCGGATACGCTGGCGGCGCTGCGCATGGCGAAGGAGAAGGGCGTGCGGACGCTGGCCATCGTCAACGTGGTGGGCAGCAGCATCGCCCGGGAGGCGGATAAGGTGTTCTATACTCTTGCCGGCCCCGAAATTTCCGTGGCTACCACCAAGGCCTACAGTGCCCAGCTGATGGCCGCCTACTGTCTGGCGGTGCAGTTTGCACTGGTGCGGGGCACTATCACCCGGGAGAAATATGACTATTATCTGGAGGAACTGGAGAGCATCCCCGGGAAAATCCAGAAGGTGCTGGAGGACAAGGAACGGATCCAGTGGTTTGCCGCCAAGTATGCCAACGCCCACGATGTTTTCTTCATCGGACGGGGCATTGACTATGCGGTCTGTCTGGAAGGAAGCCTCAAGCTGAAGGAGATCTCTTATGTGCATTCCGAGGCCTATGCGGCGGGCGAACTGAAGCACGGAACCATCAGCCTGATCGAGCCGGGAACGCTGGTGATCGGCGTGCTGACCCAGAGCGGGCTGTATGAGAAAACTATCAGCAACATGGTGGAGTGCAAGAGCCGGGGCGCCTACCTGATGGGTTTGACCACCTATGGCAAATACGAGACGGAGGATCACGCGGACTTTACCGTGTATGTTCCCCGGGCAGATGAGCACTTCGTGGGAAGCCTCGCGGTGGTGCCGCTGCAGCTGATGGGCTACTATGTCAGCGTGGCCAAGGGCCTGGATGTGGATAAGCCCAGAAATCTGGCGAAAAGCGTCACGGTGGAGTAACACTGGTATAGCGCGTCGGTACGCAGCCGATATTCCGAAAGGATACCGCACAACGGAAGCCCCTGGCTCCGCTGTGCGGTGCTTTTTTCACATTGCATAAATTTCATATTTCATAAAATACAATAATATTGCAATTTTTATGAAACTGTGATACAATGTAAAAAATTGAGAAGAGAGGTTGCGGGAGCAATGACTTGCGGGTACGGGCTGAAAAACAAGGAACGATCTGTCTCAGGGAGTGATGACTGGAACGCACGCTGCTGTTGGAACGTCCCTATGCATACGGATGCGGGAAAGAAGTGCACGGGAGGGGCGACGATGACGATTGAACAGTGCTACAAAAAGCTGGGCGGGGATTATCGGAAGGTCTGCAGCCGTCTGCCCGGCCGGCGCTTTGTGGAGCGTTTTCTGGCACGGTATCTGGAGGACGACAGCGCGCAGGCGCTGCTCACCGCAGTGAAGGCGGGAAACCCGGAGGAAAGCTACCGGTATGCCATAGCACTGAAGGGCGTGGCAGGAAATCTGGGCTTCGGGAATCTGGAGCGGGCTGCGGCGGAGCTGGAGAATACCATGCGCACAGGCGGTGGGATTTCCCCGGAGGTGCAGGCGCAGGCGGAGACGATCCGCCAGTGCCAGATGGATACGGTACAGGCCATTCAGATGTATTTGCAGGCAAAATGACCTTCCCCTCCGGGAAGGTTATTTTTCTTCATACAGGTATTCGGCGATCCGAGGACAAAACCGCCGTGCCCGCAAGAAAAAGTTCACCAATCCTTAAGCAAACCTTAAACATCAGACGGTTGATTCCGACAGAGCAAACCCGTATAATATAGGAAACCACGATGGATTCGGGAGGGTACCGGATATGAAACGGAAGATTGCAGCGGCGCTGGTATGCGCCCTGAGCCTGACGCTGGCGGCCTGTGGCAGCGGCGCGGGAAAGGTGTATGTGCAGTCTGTGGAAAAGCTGGCGGCCATGGGCGGCATCGCCCCCGGCGACCGCTTTCTGGGGATTGTGGTGTCTGAACACACCGCGGAGATCACCCGGGACGAAGAGAAAACCATAGCCGAACTGCTGGTCAAGGAAGGCGACGATGTGAAGCAGGGTCAGGCTCTGTTCAGCTATGACACCGAGGAATTGCAGCTGAATCTGGACAAGAAGAATCTGGAGCGGGATCAGCTGATCAGCAGCATGGAAACCGGCAAGGAGAAGATCAGCACTCTGGAGCGGGAGCGGGCTACCGTCACCGGTACGGCGAAGCTGCAGTACACCGTGGAGATTCAGTCCGCTCAGGTGGATCTGAAGGAAGCGGAACTGAAGCTGAAGACCAAGGAGGAGGAAGTGAAAAAAGCGGAGGAGCTGCTGAACAACTCCACCGTGGTATCTCCCATCACCGGACGGGTGCAGAAGATCAATGAGGATGGCACCACCGATTCCAACGGCAAGCCTGCGGCCTACATTGTCATTCAGCAGTCCGGCTCTTACCGGGTCAAGGGTGTGCTGGGAGAACTGCAGCGGGGCAGCCTGAAGGAAGGCGACCGGGTGAAGCTGGTGCCCCGCACCGGAGGTGACTCCGTGTGGAAAGGCAGTATTACGCTGGTAGACTACGAAAATCCCACCCAGGGCAGCGACAGCGATCGTTATTACGGCACCTCTGCCGACGAAATGACCACCGCCAGCCGCTATCCCTTCTATGTGGCGCTGGACTCCACCGACGGTTTGATGTTGGGTCAGCATCTGTACATTGAACTGGATACCGATATGGAGGACGCGCCTGGCGTCGGCATCAGCGGCACCTTCCTGTGCTATAACGAGGATGGTTCCGCTTATGTGTGGGCGGAAAAGAACGGCAAGCTGGAAAAGCGGGCGGTCACGCTGGGGGACTATGATCCCATGACCGACGTGCAGAAGATTACCGAAGGCTTAACGCTGGAGGATTATATTGCCTATCCGGATCCGGAGCTGTGCCAGCCGGGTGCGCCTACTACCCACGACCAGATCGTGGAGGAAACTGTGGCGCCGGAGGTGAACATGGGAATGGAAGAAGGCGGTGACGCCTGATGGAAATTCTGCGTTTGACGGACATCTGTAAGGACTACCAGCAGGGCAAGGAGCCTGTGCGGGTACTGAAGAATATCAATCTCACCGTGGAAAAAGGAGATTATCTTGCCATAATGGGGCCTTCCGGCTCCGGAAAGACCACGCTGATGAACATTATCGGCTGCTTGGATGTGCCCACCTCCGGCAGCTACACGCTGGAAGGACGGGACTTAAAGGACTTGAACGACGATGAGTTGGCGGACGTGCGCAACAAGCACATCGGCTTCGTCTTTCAGGCTTTCCATCTGCTGCCCAAAATGGACGCGCTGGATAACGTGGCACTGCCGCTGCTGTACGCCGACGTGCCCCTGAAGGAGCGCCGGGAGCGGGCGGCGGAGGCGCTGAAGGCCGTGGGACTGGGAGAACGGATCCATTTCCTGCCCAACCAGCTTTCCGGCGGACAGTGTCAACGGGTGGCCATCGCCCGGGCAATTGTGGGAAATCCCGGACTGTTGCTGGCGGACGAACCCACCGGCGCACTGGACACCAAGGCGGGCAACCAGATCATGGAGATTTTCCGTCGTCTCAGCGACGAGGGCATGACCATCATCATGATTACCCATGAGCCGTCCATCGCCGCCTGCGCGGACAAGACCTACCGTATTCTGGACGGCGAACTGCGCACCCAGGAGGAACACCATGAAGAAGCTTAATTTCAAACTGGAGGGCAGGAAGAAAAAGATCCTGCTTTCCGCCACTGCGGGCGTGCTTGCCGTGGCGGTGATTGCCGGTGCGGTGATCGGCCTGCGGGGGCGGGGCGATCCGGTGGGTGTCTATCCCTTCGCCATGGTGGGCATGACGGAATTCTGGGGGGACAATCAGGAAAGCTACGGCTCCGTCACCACGGACAAGATTCAGACCGTGTTCCTGTCCGACACCCAGACGGTTACCGAGGTGCTGGTTAAGCAGGGCGATCAGGTGAAGAAGGGCGATGTGCTCATGACCTACGATACGACCCTGTCCGAACTGGAACTGGAGCGGAAGCGGTTGGACGTGGAAAAGGCCAAGCTGCAGGTGAAGGAAGCGGAAGAAGAACTGCAGAGAATCAACAGCCTGACCCCGATGAGTGACTCCGGGAGCAATTACCCGGTAGTCAAAGAAGAATGGGGCAGGGAGATTGACGAAAAGGGCTACGAAGTGTTTCCCAAGCAGCAATATGACGGCAGCAGCCCGGAAAAGGCGCTGGTCTGCTGGGTCAGGGATAGTAGACCTTTGGACAATTCCCTGCTGAAGTATCTGTACGCAACGGCAGTGGATTTCCAACTGAAAAATGCCAAGGAAAGCGGCAGCAGCGCGTCCGCCATTCCGGAGGAGAACGCCGGCGAACAGGAAATACAGCCCGGTGGGGAAGAAACGCAGCCGGAGCGTGTGGAAACTCTGCCGACAGAGGAAACGACCCTGCCGGAGGAAGAGACTCAGCCGGAAGAAAATCATTCGGGCGGTGCTAACCAGAGCCAGCAGGTTGACCCTTATCAGGAGGAAATTGACCGCTTTCGGGAGACAGCACCCGCATCTCTTCGCATCAGCAGCAGAAGCGTAGGAAGAGACGGCACCTTCCCCGTGCGCAGGGGCAGCGCGGCGAACCTGTTTTTTACCACGAATATTACGGATCCGGTTCACAGTAAATATGTGAAATGGGAGGTTGCCCCTGCGGTGGGGTCATTACAGGGAATGGCCAATGGCTATGGAAGCTACACACTCAGCGGAATACCGGCAGAGACGGGTGACACGGAATATACCGTGACCGCGCGGTATGAGGTGGACGGCGTCGCCAGACTGCTGGACAGCTATCACTTTACCCTGTCTGTGCAGGAAACGGTCGAGGAGCAGCAGCCGGCCAACAGCTTTTACATGATCCTGCGGGTGACGCAGGACAACAAGCAATATGCCCCCAAGACCGTCTGGCAGGGTATCCATGTGACAGCCTACGACGGTGGCGGCTTTGGCTTCCAGCTGTTCGATACCGGCATGGAGGATCCCTTGCTGCCGGAGTCACAGGACGATCCCTATTCTGATATCGACTTTGGCAGCGGCATGACGGCAGCAGAGATCGCCAAACTGCGCAGGGAACAGGAAAAGAAAATCAAAGATCTGACTGCCGACGCGAAAATGACCGAATCCGAGTATAATCTCATGGAGCGGGAATTCAACGACGGCAATATCCGCGCAACTCTGGACGGCGAAGTGGTTTCCTTGCTGACGGAGGAGGAATCCCGGGATAACCGTCAGCCTATGATGAAGGTTTCCGGCGGCGGCGGCTTCTACGTGGAAGGCAGCGTCAGCGAGCTGGAGAAGGACAATCTGAGGATTGGTCAGGAGGTTACCATCAACGACTGGAACACCGGCGCGACCTATACCGGCGAGGTGCGTTCCATCGGAGACTTCCCCACCGGCGATAACGGCTGGAACGGTATGGGCAATCCCAACGCTTCCTACTACCCGTTCCAGGTGTTCATCGACGGCAGCGCGGATCTGCAGGAGGGCAGCTATGTCAGCATGACCTACTCCGCAGCAGAGGCGGAAAACGGTATCTATCTGGAAAATCCCTTCCTGCGCACGGACGATGGAGAACCCTATGTCTATGTCCGGGGCGACAACGGCCGTCTGGAAAAGCGTATGGTGACCACGGGCAAGTCCCTGTGGGGCAGCTACACGGAGATCCGCAGCGGCCTGACAGAGGATGATTATATCGCCTTCCCCTATGGTAAAACGGTGAAGCCCGGCGCTGCAACGGAAGAAAGCGACCTGTCGGCGCTGTACGGCTACTAAGGAGGCGGTTCCATGCGAGAGAATATCGGCCTTGCCCTGCAGGGCATCTGGGGACATAAGATGCGCTCTGTGCTGACCATGCTGGGCATCATCATCGGCATCGCCTCCATTATTACCATCGTCTCCACCATTCAGGGCACCAACGAGCAGATCAAGGAGAACCTGATCGGCGCGGGCAACAACGTGGTTACGGTGCAGCTGAACCAGAACAGTCAGCCCTATGATTTCAGCTGGAATCCCATCCCCGACGGGGTGCGGTGCATCACGGAAGAAACCCGGCAGAAGCTGGAGGAAATTGACGGCGTGGAGCGGGTGTCCCTGTACACCAGCCGGAACTACTCGGAGCAGCTGTTTTATGAGAATACCCAGTTTAACGGAAAGGTCTATGGCATCGATGAGAATTATCTCAGCGTCTATGGCTATCAGGTGAAATTCGGTCGGGGTTTTACCGACAGCGACTATGAAAGCCACCGGAAGGTGATGCTGGTGGACACCGGCGCGGTGACGAACCTGTTCAGCGGGGAAAATCCGGTGGGCAAGACAGTAGAATTGAAGGGCGACGCGTTTACCGTGGTGGGCGTGGTGGCTCTGTCTCAGGAATTTGCGCCGGTGATCAATTCCATGAAGGATTACCAGCTCTACGCCAACACCTCCGCCGGAAATATTTACCTTCCCGATAGCGTGTGGGCGACGGCGTACCAGTTTGACGAGCCGCAAAGCGTGGCGATCAAGGTGGCAAACACCGACGCCATGACCACGGCCGGGAAGGACGCGGCGGATCTTTTGACGGAGAAGCAAATTCTGAATACTTCCTCCAAGCTGGACTACCGCAGTCAGGATATGCTGGAACAGGCGCAGCAGCTGCAGAAAATGTCTCAGGCCACCAATGCCCAGTTGATCTGGATTGCCAGTATTTCCCTGCTGGTGGGCGGCATCGGCGTGATGAATATTATGCTGGTGTCCGTGACGGAGCGAACCAGTGAAATCGGCCTGAAAAAGGCCATCGGCGCCAAGAAAAAGCGGATCCTGCTGCAATTTCTCACAGAGTCCGCAGTGCTTACCAGTCTTGGCGGCATCATCGGCGTGGTCAGCGGCGTGATTCTGGCACAGCTGATTTCCAAGATGATGCAGATTCCCGTGTCCATCAGCATTCCCGCCATCGGCGTAGCAGTGGTGTTCTCCACCCTGATCGGCGTAGTGTTCGGAATGCTGCCTGCGGTGCAGGCGGCGAACTTAAATCCCATTGACGCCCTGCGCCGGGAATAAGGAAAAGAAATATGGAAGGAAAATTCATTGCCGCATGGGCAAAATGCCGGGAAAAGGCAGCAGCGCTGGGGGTGAAAACGCGCCCGGTGGCGGCGGAGGAGGCCATGAAAGCCGCCCACCGCTGCCTGTCCGGAAGACGGCTCAGCGACGGCTTCAACGCCCTGAAGGACAAAGGGCATCTGGAGTTGACCCTGGAAGCGCTGGCAATCGACAAGCGCTACACCGGCCTGTTTACCGACGAGGAAGCCAACGAAGCCCTGACCCGGCTTCTGGAAGCAGGCTATCGGTTTTAGCCAGTAAAAAATGAAAGCTGTCATTCCCCCCCAATCTGCGGATTGGCACGGGATTTGTCAAGGATATATTTCCCCTGTCCCCTTTGATGCGTGGTTTTTCGGTGTATCGCACATAGTGTTTTTATCCGTTTTGTGGACTATAGCCTATATCATACTACCGACGGTGATGTTTTACAACACAGAAAAAAGAAAAGATGGGCAGCATCCGTAAGTGATTACAGGTGCTGCCCATTGAAAATATGCTTTGACCCCTTACCTTTTCGCTGGTGCTGTCACTGGTGATGGCCTACATCCCCACCACCTTTTCCTATGTCAGCTATCTGGATGATAACGGAAATACGATAAAGCTCCTTGGCCTGGCTGCGGTG
>JAXEAK010000011.1:0-4039 GCA_034094395.1 Faecousia sp. | reverse complement strand
GGCAATTACTGACGCGAGAAGGCGCGCAAATAACAAGTGGTCAAAGGAAAATATGACGATATTAGCTTGCAAAGTCCGAAAGACTTATGCTGAGCAGGTAAAGAGTAAAGCGGCTCTTAATGGGACATCCGTAAATGCTATTATTTCGGCTGCTATCGATGATTTTATGGGAGGAAATAGTGATTATATTAAGATCACGATACCCCCTGACGCAGGATTTACCATTGAGCAAGTAGAAGCTGCGGCGGATTCTTGCGGTCAAAGTGTCCAGGAATGGGTAAAGGAAGCCATCATGGATAAGCTGTAAGGAGGTTATCATGGAAGCAACAGGATTTGTATTTCAGCGTTCGTATTATGAAGCGCTTCGGGGGCTGGATGACGCAAGTAGGCTTGCGGTGCTGGATGCTATAACAGACTACGCATTTACAGGAAAAGAGCCTGAAAACCTCCAACCGTTGCCGCTTGCATGCTTTACTTTGATCCGGCCAACGATTGATTCTTCGCTTTCCAGGTATGCAGCATGTGTAGCAAATGGAAAACGCGGAGGAAGGCCAAAAAAACCAAAAGAAAACCAGACAGAAAACCAATCAAAAACCAAAATGGTTAAACCAAAACAAAACCTTAATAAGGATAAGGATAATGATATGGATACTTTACCCCTTACAGGGGGTAAAGTAATCCAAAGTGAGGAATACGCTTTCTGAATACGATAGATCGCCCGGTTCAGTCTTGGATGACTGACCGGGCTTTCTGTTTCTGCCTGGTATTAGCAGAACTGATGGTTTCGACTGTTGTGATAAGTCCAGATGATTCAGAAGATGTGGTATTAGCGAAAGTGATGAAAGCGGCAAAAGAGATAAGGCCAGGTGATAAAAAACGCGTAAAGACATGTGTCAAGACACCAATCAACCGCCGCTCCGGCTGGGTGCCGGGCGGCTGCTTGCCTTTCTGGGGGCCGGAGATGCAAGGAGGGAGGGCCCGCCGCCGGGGCGATGGTCTGCCGGTGATGTCTGCGGCGGGCAATGTTCCGGCGGCGATCTGCGGCGGCAATTCGGCGGTATTTAATCAGCCATTAACAACTTTCCTTGTGGTTGCAATGGTTTGGCGGCTTGCTGTGTTCGTTCTGTGTTCCTATTGGCAATCCCGGAGGCTCTGGCGGCTGTTTCGGTCTCCTGGGGCCTGGGCGGTGCTGGGCGGTCTCCGTGGTGGTTTGGGGGTGTGACTGCTGCCGGACGCGGCAAGGGAGGGGGTAGCGGAAAAAGGGCCGGTGCTTCCCAGGATAGGGGGAAGAGTATTCCCCTACATCCTCCCAACCCCTCCATGGACTGTGGGGGGTGGCGGAAAACAGGCCGGGTAGTTCTCTGGAATCCGGGGCTGAAATTATCTGTGGCCTGTGCTGGGCTTTCAAAATTCAAGGTTTTTATTAAGCTTGTTTTGAACTGGAATTGTGGTATTTTGAGAATAGGCAGAACGATACGGATCACGGTCATGATGTGGGGGTGTTCACGATGCCTTGCAGCAAGAAGAAAAAGGGCGGCCGGAAGGGCTGTTGACGGAGAAACGCGGGAGGCAAGCTGCGACGCCGGGTCATGCCCGCCGCCTCCCAAGAAATATGGGAGATTAGCTCAGATGGATAGAGCTGTAGTGTCCCAGGTTCGAATCCTGGATCTCCCACCAGTTTTGAGAAATGGGGGTGGCGGAAATGCCGAAGGGACAGAAGAATACCTGGAAGCGCAAGTACGCCACCGCCGAAGCGCTTCAGGAGAAGTGCGACGAGTATTTCGCCAAATGTGACGAGGGCGAGTGCCTGTACGGCGAGGCCGGCCTTGCCCTGCATCTTGGCGTAAAGCTGGACACGCTGCGGAAGTGGTACGACGGGAAAGACTGCCAGGACTACCAGGAGATCGTGCAGATGGCCTATCTGCGCATCCAGTCTCAGCTGGAGAGTGATCCAACGTACATGCAGAAGGGCATGGTCACGAAGGCCATTTTCATGATGAAGCAGCCGCGGTTTGGCGGGTATCAGGACAAGATCGAGGCGAAGACGGACATCGCTGTCAACGTGAAGATGGGCAGCAATGTGGACGCATCGGATTTCAAGTGACGGAGGATGGCATGACTGAATTGCTGCTTTGTGTCAATATCGTCGTTCTGCTTATGCTGGGCGCCGTGAATATGACCCTGTATATCCGCATGACCCGCGGTGACCGGGAGCGAAAAGCGGATGATAGGGTGCAGGAGGCCATGGACGAGGCTGCGGAGGCGGAAGCCCGCCGGAGCCGTGCCATGGACGAGGGCTTTGATAACGTCATGAGCTACTCGGTGAAGCTGGGACACGGAAGGACTACCGGGGGTGAGCCCTGATGCTGAATACCGTACAGGATATTTTCGACATTGCGATCCGGCTCATTGACGCCCAGAACGAATCCAACGGCTCTACCAAAACGGCGGACACGAAGGAGTATGAGCTTCGGACCCCGTCTTTGCTGAACAGCATCCTTGACCGGGCATATCCGGCAAGCGACACCTATGCCGCGGCACAGGAGGAGGCAGGCCCCAGGAAGCGTCCTGTTTGCCCAAAGGTTTCTGCAATGTCTGACGCGTTGGATATGGACGAGCGGATATGCACAGGCGTTCTTCCATACGGGCTTGCCGGGCTTCTGCTGACGGAAGAAAACCCGACGCTGGCGGAGTTTTTATGGCAGACATTTCTTGAGCAGCTGGACGCCGCAATGCGAAGTATGCCGTCTGAGATCGGAGATATTGAGGACGTATACGGCGGTTTCGGCGGAATTGAGTACGGGAGATTCAGCCAATGGTGACAAATGGCTGGTATCTCTGCCCGGTCTGCGGGAAGCGTCTTTTGAAGGTCCCGCCGGATTCCATCATGTACAACATGCCGGTGTGGTGCCGCTCCTGCAAGGTTGAATGGTTTCCTGCCATTTTTAACGGGCAGGAGCTAGGGGACGATGATCCATTCCCCCTGTATGCAGCAGACAAATGAATACCGTACCCTGAGAGCAGTAGTGCCATGGGCTTGAAGCGTTGAGTAATCAGCGTTTCCGGCTCATGGCACTTTTGTTTTTGTCATTTTCCGGGACAGACCAGCCCGGAGGAAATATGCGCCGGGCAGACCAGCCCGGGGAAAGAGGCAGTTATGGAGAACGAGAGCCAGATCACCCAGGAGACCACCGAGACCACGGACGGATTTCTGGATGGATGGGGCGAGCAGGATTCCGAAAGCACGGCAGATACGCAGAGCGAGACCACGCCCGCGCAGGACCAGGTGCAGACGGATTCCGGCAGCCAGCAGGAGACCCATGCAGAGGGTCAGGGCGAAGCAGGCAGCCAGACGCAGCCGGAGACCACCGGCGTGGATGCTGGCGGCGAAACCGCCCAGCAGCAGGCAGAGGCACAGACCAAGGCGGACGCGCCGAAGATGTGGACCCTGCGGCATTTGGGTGAGGTCCGGCAGGTCGGCGAGGCCGACATGGTGGCCCTGGCCCAGAAGGGCCTGGACTACGACCGCATTCGCAGCAAGTACGACGAGAGCAAGCCCGTGATGGAGCTGTTCGGCAGCTTTGCCAAGCAGGCCGGCATGAGCATCCCGGACTACGTTTCCCTTCTCCGCACCCAGGCCAAACAGGCCACCGGCATGAGCGAGGCGGAAGCCAAGCGAGCCGTGGACCTGGAGGACCGTGAGGCGGCCGTTTCCGCAAGGGAGGCGGAGGAGGCCCAGCGCCAGAACGGCGCAAATCAGGCGGCACAGGAACAGGCAGCCGCCGAGGCCCGCAGAAATGCGGACATCGCCGAATTTCAAAGATTATTCCCCGACGCAGCGAAGGACCCAAAGGCAATCCCCCAGGAGGTATGGGCTTGCGTACAAAGCGGCATGAGCCTTGTTTCCGCGTACTCCAAGTACGCCGTTGACCAGGCGAACGCCGCACGGCAGGCAGCGGAGCAGAAAGCCGCCGCCTATGCGCAGAACCAGCAGAACGCCTCCCGCTCCACGGGCAGTATGCAGTCTGCCGGTGAGAGC
>JAXEAK010000010.1:0-6593 GCA_034094395.1 Faecousia sp. | reverse complement strand
CCTTCAAAATTTGTACAGTTATCCGTAGGGCGGAGTCATGACTCCACAGATGCACCGATTGTGTCGTACCGGCATCGTCCTTTCGGAAATATACCTTGCGCATCGATTCTTACCCGGTTATTATCCGACCGGGTCGGCGGTGTGATGACTCCGCCCTACGGATAGAATACCATGTTGTTGACTGTTTTTCAAGTTTTTCGCGTTCTGAGGTTCTCTTTGTGAATAGGCTTTGAATATGACCATCCCAGTTGATTCGATAAAGGGGAATTTAGCGGCCTAAGCTTCCCCCTGGGGGGGAGCTGGCAGAAATCTTTGATTTCTGACTGATGAGGGGAAAACAGGCCGATTCTTCTTTCGGGGGAACCCCTCATCCAAACTTGCTGACGCTCGGCCACCTTCCCCCGAGGGGGGGAAGGTAACGAAAGAACAATTTAGCGGTCTAAGCTTCCCCCTGGGGGGAGCTGGCAGAAATCTTTGATTTCTGACTGATGAGGGGAAAACAGGCCAATTCTTCTTTCGGGGGAACCCCTCATCCGACCTCGCTGACGCTCGGCCACCTTCCCCCAAG
Source organism: Faecousia sp. (assembly GCA_034094395.1). Classification (GTDB taxonomy): domain Bacteria; phylum Bacillota; class Clostridia; order Oscillospirales; family Oscillospiraceae; genus Faecousia. The sequence continues at coordinate 6,025 of JAXEAK010000010.1, read as the reverse complement.
GGGGAAGGTTTTGATCGACTAAAGCACAATATTGCTGAGCAACTCCTGTCGAGGGATCCAAAGGATGTAAGTTGACTGCTCGAGTTCGTGAAGCATTGGCTGGCAGCCTTGCCACCGTTAGAAACCCCCGGCAACCGATGGGTCGCCGGGGGAAAAGTAAGGAGGAATCGTAGTTACAGGGGAATAACGCCGATCAGGATGGCAAACACCATGCACAAAATGGAGAAACCCCAGACCCACAAGAAGGAAGACTTGATGTGATCCTTGATGTCCACATCGGCAAGGCCGGTGCCCAGCAGGGTAGCCGGAACCATGGGGCTGATGAAGGTGGCGCAGTTGCGGCAGACCACCATGGCAACCGCGATGGGCAGAGCAGCAACGCCGAAGCCCTCGCCGATGGCGATGATGACAGGCAGCATACCGTAGAAGTAGGAGTCGGTATCGAAGGCCAGCGCCAGAGGTACGGACAGGAAGCCGATGACCAGCGGCAGGTTCTGACCGATGGCTGCGGGCAGGATGGCAGTAACCAGACCGGCCAGGCAGCGTACCACGCTGGGCACATCCGCGGCAGCGGTGCTCTTGGCGGAGGCTGCAACCAGACCGATGATGTTGCCGGCGTCGTCCAGCTTGTAGTTGAAGCTGGTGGTCAACACGCCCATCAGGACGGCGGCGCCCATCAGGGTTGAGCACATCATGAGGGCGGGACCTGCGTGCAGGTTAATGATTTTCTTGTGCATCTTGGCGGAAGCGCCGTAGTTGACGAACAGAGCAATGGCCACGCCCAGCATGAAGGGCACATAGCTGGGGAACACGTCCCAGATCAGCAGGGCAATCACAGCGACGGTCAGCACAACATTGAACACGAACAGCTTGGGACGCGCCAGCTCGCTGGCTTCTGCGGAGGCGGGCTGGATCTCCAGCGTCTCACCCTCGGCAAGGCCTGCGCCGTTCTTCTTCTCCAGAATGCCGGTGATGACGGCAACCACGAAAGCCAGAATCAGGCCGAAGATCTGAATGGGGATCAGGGTAGACCACAACTCGCCGGCCTCGATGCCCAGCACGGTGGCAGCCCGCATGGTGGGGCCTGCCCAGGGCATCAGATTCAGCACGCCCATAGCCAGAACCGCGATGCGAAGCAGAGAGGTGGGCTTCATGTGCAACTTCTTGAACACAGGCAGCATGGCGGGAACCACAATGCAGAAGGTGGAAGCGCCGCCGCCGTCCAGATGGCCGATGGTGGCAATCAGGCAGGTCATGACACACACGCCGATGACGTTGTTGCCGATGAGCTTCATCAGCTTGCCGATGATGGTGTCAAACATTCCGGCATCCGTCATGATGCCAAAATACAGAACAGAGAATACGAACAGGGCTGCGGTAGGTGCGGTGGAATTGAAACCGGCCTTAATCATGGCTGCCAGGTCGTCAAAGGAGAACCGGCCGCCCAAAACCAGAACCAGACCGAGGATTGCGGGGAAAATGATGAAGGCGATGGCAGGCTGGGTCTTGCTCTTGAACAGCGTAACGACGATGGCTACGATGGTCACAATACCGAGAATGCCAACTACGGTGTTGCTCATGGTGGATACCTCTTTCTTAATTCTTTTTTAATGGATGGGTTTTGGGAAAAGCGGCAGGCGTGACAAAAATGAATACCTGTATTTTAAAAGTATATTCCTGCCGTTTTTCCTGTCTATTTCCTCCGGGATTCTCCCGGTTAAGGATGGAATTGGCCTCGCTGCCCCGTTGTACTGGGGAACGATACCGAGCAGTGCCCAATGGCGCGGCGATGATTCATACCTTGCGCACGCATTGGCTGGTGGCCCAGCCGCCTTACAGCTCCAGGGGCTTAATCTTGCGAACCACGTCCAGAATGGTGCCGTCCCGGGCTTCCAGAACCGCCACCACCTTGTCCTCCCATTCCAGATCGTCGGGGCGTCCGACGAGGGAGTAGGCCTTTTCCTTCAGGCTCTCGATGGTGACGTGGGGAATACCCGCCTTGTCCAGGCACTCGATGAGGTCAGGCCGCAGGGGATTGACCGCGATGCCGTAATCCGTAACGAGAACATCCACGCAGTCGCCGGGGGTGGTGACGGTCACGACCTTCTCGCAGACCGTCGCCATGCGACCCCGGGTCAGGGGAGTAACGATGATGCACACCTTGCTGCCGGCGGCAGTATCGGGATGTCCGCCGGGAGCACCGCGAAGCACGCCGTCGGAACCGGTGAGCACGTTGACGTTGAAATCGGTGTCGATTTCCAGCGCCGCCAACACCACGAAGTCCAGCTTGTTCACAAACGCGCCCTTGTTGGCGGGGTTGGCGTACTGGGAAGCAGACATTTCATAGTGGCCGGGAGTCTGGTTGATGGAATTCACCGCATCCAGGTCAAAGTCCTGCACGTCGATGACCTTGCCAACCTTGCCCTTCTTCAGCAGCTCCACCATGGGGCCGCAGATGCCGCCGATGGCCCAGCCCATTTTGATGCCCCGCTCATCCATGTACTTTTCCAGAAACAGGTTGGCGGCGAGGGAAGGGCCGCCAACACCTGTCTGGAAGGAAAAGCCCTCTTTGAAATAGGGGGTAGAAGCAATCACTTTTGCCACGTTTTCTGCCATCATCAGGTCCCGGGGATTCTGGCTGATCCGGGCGGCGGCGGAGGCAATCTTCTTGGGGTTGCCGATGGAGTCAACCACCACAACCGCGTCCACGTCAATGGCTTCCACGGAAGCGGGGAAGTTGGGGAAGTCCACCAGGCAGTCGGTGACCACCACCACATGATCGGCATATTTCGCGTCGGTCATGGCGTAGCCCAGGCTGCCGCAGTTGGACTTTCCGCCGATGCCACGGCAGTTGCCCACACAGTCGGAGGTGGGAGCCGCCACGAAGGCGATGTCGATATGCACCTCGCCGGCCTCGATGGCACGGGGACGGCCGCCGTGGCTGCGGATAATGGCGGGAGTCTTCAGCTTGCCGGCGGAAACCACTTCGCCGATCCGACCCCGGATGCCGGAGGTCTGAATGCCGATGACCTTGCCCTGCTCGATGTAGTCGGCAATGGGATCATGGGCTTCGCCCAGCGAGGTGGCGGCGATGGTCAAATCCTTCAGCCCCAGCTCCTCAATGGCGGCCTTCATCACCATGTTGGCAACGTAGTCGCCGTTACGCAGGTGGTGGTGGAAGGAGAAGGTCATGCCGTCTTTCGCCCCGCACTGTTTCAGCGCGTCCGCCAGAGAGGCCACGATCTTGCTCTCCTGAGGCTTTTCATACCGGCGGGTTCTGGGGGCGGCCTTCTGCAGGAACTTACCGTCCATATAGAACTTACCCTGATAAACTTCCTTGCCGTTTACCAGCAGCTCGTCAGGAATTTCTCTGCCTACTGCATTTCTCATACCAGATCCCCCTCATACATTCCGCAGGCCTTCGCCAGCTGCAGCGTCCGCTGGGCGCCGGGGATAAAGGCTACGTCGATCATCTTGCCGTTGACGGTGAACACACCCACACCGGCGGCGGACTGCTCCACGAAGGCACGGACAACAGCCTCGGCCTGCCGCACTTCCTTCTCGGTGGGCGCAAACACCTCGTGCACCAGTCGAATCTGCTTGGGGTTGATCAGGCTCTTGCCATCGAAGCCCATGGCCTTGTTCTGCAGCACTTCCGCCCGGAAGCCTTCCTCATCGTCCAGATCGGTAAACACAGTGTCAAAGCACTGGATACCGGCGGCTCTTGCCGCCAGCAGCATCTGCCCCCGGGCTGCCAGCATATCCACGCCATCAGGCTGGAAGGTAGTCTGCATACATTTCCGGAAGTCGCCGCCGGAAATAGCCACGCCGAACATCCGGTCGGAGGCGGAGCAGATCTCGTAGGCGTTCAGGATGCCCTTTGGGCTTTCGAGAGCCGCCATCAGCAGGGTTCTGCCAACCTCCACGCCGAATTCCTTTTCCGCTGCTTCCACAGCGGCTTCCACGATGTGTACATCCTGTGCGCTTTCGCACTTGGCGATGCGGATGCCGTCAGCGCCGCCGGCGACGCACACCCGGATATCCTCCTGCCAATGGGGAGTATCCAGACCATTGATGCGGACGATGACCTCGGTGCGGCCGTAGTCAATGGTGGTGAGAGCGTGATACAGGCTAAAGCGGGCGGCGTCCTTCTGATTCTCCGCCACTGCGTCCTCTAAGTCCAGCATGATGGAGTCGCAGCCGTAGATGTAAGCGTCCTTGATGAGGCCGGGCTTCTGGGCGTTCATGAACATCATGGTTCTGCGCAGGCGGAACCGCTCAGGTTTGGGTCTAACAATCATCTCACCGCACCTCCCCAGGGAATGTTGGCTGCGGACGCGTCGCAGCTGCGGAACACGGCGCATTCCACGCGCGCTTTCAGAGTGCAGTCCAGCGCACCCTTGTCCACCACGGTGACATTGGCGTTCTTCACATCCAGCCGCTCAAGGGTTTCCAGAACCGTGGCCTTGATCTGGCGGCCGTACTGGTTCATCACGCTGCTGGTTATGTCCAGCGCAATGCCTTCGCCGGGCTCCACAGTTACCAGGCAGTCGCTGGACTCCAGAGTTCCGGCTGCCGCGGATTTGAGAATTTCCATTGTGGTTCCTCCGTTCTTTTTCCGTTTTTAACCTGAACAGAGTGTACTATAAAATAGGTATTAATGCAAATATATAATATTTTATTAAATACATAATGATTTGATTATATCTGTCCCTTTTTTCTTGACTTTCATAAGAAAAACATTATACTATATATAGAATATATATCATATTTCTTGTTGAAAACCAACAAATTTGGGGGCTGAATTTATGAACCTGAAACAGGCGCAATATGTCAAAACCATTGCCGAATGCGGAAGCATCACGGCGGCGGCAAAAAAGCTGTTCGTAAGCCAGCCCTCTCTAAGCCAGATGCTGCGGCAGCTGGAGCAGGAAACCGGGCTGCCGATCTTTGACCGCAGCACCAGCCCCATGCGGCTGACCTACGCGGGCGAGAAGTACCTCCATGCCGCTGAGCGGATCCTCGCCGCCAATGCGGAGCTGGAAAGCCAGCTTCGGGAGATCCGGCAGGAGCATTCCGGCCGTCTGCGTCTGGGCATCAGCGTCACCCGCGCCATGCAGGTCATGCCTTTGGTGCTGCCCCACTTCACCGCCCAGTACCCCAATGTGACGCTGGAGATGACGGAGAGCGGCTCCGCCACGCTGGAGGAGATGCTCCAGTCCGGACAGATCGACCTGGCCTTTGCCGCGCTGGAGTCCACCAGCACCAGCATGGCCTATGAGCTGATCGAACAGGAGACCATCGGGATTCTGGCGGGCAGGGACGCCTGCATCGCCCGGCAGTTCCTCTCCGGTACGCCGGTGGCGCTGGACGCCGCGAAGCGTGACCGCTTCGTCTACCTGACAAAGAGCCACTCCTCCCGGATCACCCAGGACAAGCTGTTCCGCCGCAGCGGCTTCTCGCCTGTGGTGCTGCTGGAGACCAACTCTCTGGAGGTTGGCCGCCGGGTAGCACTGGAGGCCGGTGCCTGCATGATCCTGCCCAACATCTACGCAGACGACTACGTGCGGCAGAAGCGGGGCCAGTTCTTCCCCCTGAAGGACTACGAGAATCACCGGCACTTTTACGCCTGTTACCGGAAGGATGAGTTCATCCCCAAGTACACCCGGGATTTCATCCGGATCACCGCCAGTGTGCTGGCCAAACAGCGAGAACAGGATCACGCCGTGCGGTTCTGAGCCCTGTCCCGATGGGACCTCTCCATAAAAACAGCCCGGAGGAACTGAACTGCGGTTCCTTCCGGGCTTTCATATATGATACGTACTGACGGTCCCCCCTTCCGTCGGCTTGCAGACCTTGCCGGAAATGACACCGTCTTCGGTCAATGCCGGTCAATTCGGAGCAGCAGTTTCCGTTTCAGTTTCCGGGGACAGAGGATGCCGTCCATGAGGCGGAACCGCCTTTCAAAGGTATCGACGGGTGCGCAGACAACGATCCGAAAAAAGAAGCGGCCTGTCCACAGGTG
>JAXEAK010000009.1:0-7870 GCA_034094395.1 Faecousia sp. | reverse complement strand
AAAACTTTAATTCTTTCCGGCCTGAATCGCGCCAGAATGCGTTATCTTCCTTGCTGGGCGTCAGCCCAGCGGCGTCATCTGCCTTTTCTGGCACAATTCATTCTCGGAAAGCTTTTAAAGCTTTCAATCAAGAATTAGTATGATTGGCATGGTGCGCCATGCAAATCGGATACGCATTGATTTCTGTCTGAATAAGCCGCTTTGCGGCTTATTCAGCAGACATAAAATAAAGGAGGACACGCAAATGGGCGTGAAAATGATCGTGGATTCTACCGCAGATCTGGCACCGGAGGTCAAGGATCGGGTGGGTATTGTACCTCTGACCGTGTGCTTTGGCGGGGAAGAATACATTGACGGCGTGACCATTTCCCATGAGGAATTCTATAACAAGCTGGTGGAAAGCGACGTGCTACCTACCACCAGCCAGGCTACCCCTGCCGGATTTGCCAGGCTGTTTGACGAAGTCGCCACCGCAGGGGACAGCGCTGTGGTGATTACCCTGGCTTCCCAGCTCTCCGGCACCTGCTAGAGCGCCCGGATCGCTGCCGAGGATTATGAAAACATTTATGTGGTGGACAGCGGCAGTGTCGCGCTGGGCGCGGGCATTCTGGCGGAATACGCCCTGCGGTGCGCCGACGCCGGCATGGGCGCCAAAGAAATCGCCGCCCTGCTGGAACAGAAGAAGGAGGACGTTTGCCTGATTGCCATGCTGGACACGCTGGAATACCTGAAAAAAGGCGGGCGGATTTCCGCCACGGTTGCCTTTGCTGGAGGACTTCTGAACATCAAGCCTGTGGTGAATATTCAGGACGGAGTTATCCACATTCTGGGCAAGGCGCGCGGCTCCAGACAGGGCAACAACCTGCTGGTGCAGGAGATCAACAAGGCGGGCGGCATTGATTTCTCTATGCCCATTTTGCTGGGGTATACCGGCCTGTCCGACGCGCTGCTGAAGAAGTATATGGCAGACAGCGCGCCCCTGTGGGAAGATGGTACAGATTCTCTGCGCTATACCAGTATCGGCAGTGTTGTCGGCACCCACGCAGGCCCCGGCGCCATCGCCGCAGCCTTCTTCCGGAAATAACAAAAACTGCCCCGCTGGCGGGGCAGTTTTTTGTTATGGGATACGGTACAGCCGTTTCCCATTTTCCATGGTGATTTCGTGAATTTGTTCCACCGGCAGGTTCCGGATTTGCGCCAGCGCTTCCACCATGCGGTAGAGCCTGCCAGGATCGTTTCGCCGACCCCGAAACGGTTCCGGGGACATATAGGGGCAGTCGGTTTCCAGAACAATCCGATCCAGCGGGATGGAAGCGGCGGTTTCCACCGCCTTCCGGGCGTTTTTGAAGGTCAGTACCCCGGTAAAACCAATGTACCAACCCCGGCTTACCAGCCATTTTGCCATCTCCGCCGAACCGGAGTAGCAGTGGAACACACCTTTCACCGTGGGAAATTCCTCCACAATGCGTATGCCGTCTTCGTGGGCTTCCCGCTCATGGACAATCACCGGCAGACCCAGTTCCTCCGCAAGCGCCATCTGCGCCCGAAAGGCCTCCTGCTGCCGCGCCCGGGGCACATCCTCATAGTGATAGTCCAGACCGATCTCGCCAATGGCGCGGATTTTGGGGTTCTGCCCGCACAGCGCGCGATATTCCCCCAGCACTTCCGGGGTTACCTCGTCTGCGGCATCCGGGTGGGAGCCGACGGCGGCATAAATATAGTCGTACCGCTCTGCCAGTGCAGACGCATTCCGGGAAGATTCCAGAGAGCATCCCGGATTCATCAGCAGGCTGATGCCCTGCCCGGGCAGGGCGGCAAGCAGCGTCTCCCGATCTTCGTCAAACGCCCGGTCATCCATATGGGCGTGGGTATCAAACAGCATTGGTTTCTCCTTCTGTTAAAATTGCTGCGAGGCAGCCGTCAATCTCCCGCACCCGGGGATCATTCAGCGAAAAATCCGTGTCGTTGGGATAGCCGTGCAGTCCCCGTCCGCTGAGCTTCGCGGCAGCTTCTTTCAGCACCCAAAAGGTCAGCAGGGCGCGATTTTTGTCTGCAGCGGCGTCAAATTGTGCTCGCTCCCCGGGGGATAGAATTTTTTTCGCCAGTGCCGGGTTCACCCGGCGATCCAGTTCTTCCGCATCAATGGCAACGTTCCCCTTCGCCAGTACGCAAAATACCCGTTTTGGCGTGTGGGAGATGGAAAAATGCCACGGGCTATCCGGAAAATAGGGTTTTCCCCATCGCCCCGTGGCAATGGGCGGCAAAGCTTCCCCGGTTGCCTGCCGGTAAAGCTCTGCCAAAAGCGCACGCCCGGCTTCCCGCCCGGTGCGCCCATGAAGGGCGCAGGATGCCAGCATCACAGGGCGTCGATGATGTTGGGGTCATCCCCCTCCAGCTGCTTCCGTTCCCAGATCCGCTCGGCAAACATACCGCAGCCCACGGCCAGTATTACCAGACCGCACAAGGAGAACACTACGCGGGAGGCGGTCATGGGCAGCACAATCAGCACCACACCCAGTACTGCTGTTGCGGCGGAAAGAACCTTGCCCTGGGTCAGGCTGGACTGGGTGAAGTCCCGGATGCCCCGCAGCAGCAGCAATACGCCAACGATCCGTCCGCCCCAGGCAGCCCAGGACAGCGGATGCACCATCAGCCAGCGTCCCAGAAAAACGAGGGCGAGCACCGTCACCACTTTGCCTGCCGAGTATGCGCTGTCGATCACCATGGCTACGGCAACGATGATGCCGGCGATCAGCAGGCACCAGCCCGCCACCTTGGCAATCAGCACGGATGCCGTATCCGGGCAGAACAGCAGCACCAGCCCCAGTATAATCAGTACTACCGGCGTGGCAAACCGGGCAATCAGCGCGGAAATATTGGTTTTCTTCATAGCAATCACCTCTTGCCCATCAGTATAACTTGGAATGGGGAGAAAGTCAACTTTCGTGTTATCCCAGCATCACATCCAGCAGCATCATGACGGCAAAGCCCAGTACAATGCCCATGGTTGCGAAATAAGGCTGATCGGACTGATTTTTCTGACATTCGGGAATCAACTCATGTACTGCCACCAGAATCATGGCGCCCGCTGCAAAGGACAGGGCGTAGGGCAGCAACGCCTGAACATAAACGACCAGCCACGCTCCCAGAACCCCGGCAATGGGTTCCACGATGGCGGAGGCCTGCCCAACCAGAAAGCTCCTGCCCCGGCTGCAACCTTCCCGGCGCAGAGGCACGGATACTGCCGCGCCCTCCGGGAAGTTCTGCAGACCAATGCCCACTGCCACGGAGACGGCGCCCATCAGGCTTTCCGTGGAGCATCCCCGCTGCAGCGCACCGAAAGCGACGCCAACTGCCAGCCCCTCCGGAATATTATGCAGCGTAATGGACAAAACCAGCAGAATGATTCGCTTTTTTCCTCCGCTTTCCACCTTTCCCAGCGACCGGGACACCAGCTTATCCGATGCCCACAGGAAGACTGCCCCCATCAGAAAGCCGGCCGTGGCAACGAACCAGGCGGGTAAGCCCGGCAGCTGCTCCGCCCGGGCAATGGCAGGTTCCAGCAGCGACCAGAAGCTGGCCGCGATCATGACCCCAGCGGAAAACCCAAGCATCAGATTCAGCACCTTCGGACGGGGGGATGTAAAGAACACAACCGTAGCGGATCCAAGCGCGGTCACCAGCCAGGTGCCCAGCGTGGCAACCAGCGCCATTATGACAAAAGAACTCATAGTGCACCTCCTATCTCCAGTATAGGTGCAATTCAGGAGATGGTGCAAAAAAAGGGGCGGCTTTGGCCGCCCCTACAGGATGGTTTTATACAATATGGTCGATACCTTGCAGCTGCGCCTGCCTGGCCGCGTCATACAGGGCGCAGGCGGCCTGCGCCCGGGTCAGGGGCAGTTCCTCCGGTGCGATGCAGGATTCCTCCCGGTTCAGCGCGTTTTTCAGCATAATATCCGCTTCCGCCGCCGTAATGGGGCTGTTTGGCTCAAATACCTGCTGTTCGGGCAGACCGTCCGTCAGCCCGGAACGCACCGCTGCCGCGAGATACGGCTGCAGCCAGAGGGGAATGTCCTCTTTATAGCCGGTGAAGGAGACTTCTTTCTCTACAGAAATGTCCAGCGCCTTCACCAGCATGGTCACAAACTCTCCTTTGGTCACTTGCCGTTCCGGAGAGAAGCAGGGGCTGTCGCCCAGCGTCTCACCCACAAAGATACCGGTTTGCCGCATCCATTCCGCGGCGAAGCGGCAGTCATTTCCGAGGGTGTCCGTATACTGGGTGGCGTCCGTAGGCTTGAGAATGGTGATGGTGACGGTTGCCTCCCGGGAGACCTTGCCAGCCGGATCGGTTGCCGTATAGACGAAGGAATCTACGCCCACCTTATTCTTTTTCGGGGTATAGGTGAAGGTGCCGTCCCCGGCAATGGTCACCGTGCCCCGGCGGGGCTGACGGGTGACGGTGAAGGTCAGACTCTGGTTTTCCGGGTCAGAGGCTTTCAGCTTGCCGGTGTTCGGGAGATTTTTATAGGTTTCCAGGGCGGAATCCTCCGCTACCGGTGGTTTGTCCTCCTTACCCCGAATGGAAATGGTCATGACGGCGCCTTCGGCAACCCGCCCTTCATAAATCGGCAGATACCCCAGCTCCACCGTCTGATCCGTTTCGGTTCGCAGAGGGGACAGGGTCATCTGCGCCACCTGATCGGCGGTGAGCACATCCCCCTCCCGCAAAATCCGGCTGCCCAGCATTAGGGCGCCCAGATCCTCCGGCAGATCGGTAATGCAGATTCCGGTGATCGGCTCCTCCTGAGAAAAATCGCCGGTTCCAAAGCAGTAGGTGCTGCCGCTGTCCACCTCTGCGGCGGATACGGCGGCGCAAAGCCCAAACACGCAGCAAAGCGCGCAGAAAAGGGCAATTATACGTGTACGAACCATGATTCATACCTCCAAAAATTAAGTTCGGAGGTATTGTTTGCCAGAGTTGGCAGAATTATTCTGACGCAGCTATGTTTTTTTGCCATGCCAGCCCTGCAGGCAGAAGGGCAGTTCCATACGGTTGGCTTCCAGCAATTCCCGATCCTGAAGAATGGTTTCTGCATCTCCATCGGCCACAATGGTTCCGTGGGACAGCAGAATCACCCGCTGACAGGTATCGAGAATCATGTCCAGATCGTGGGAGGCGATCAGTTTGGTCTGGGGAAGCCGGTTGATGGTGTTGATCACCGTACGCCGGTTCACCGGATCCAGCGCCGTGGAGGGCTCATCCATGAGAATCGTCTCCGGTTCCATGGCAAGGATGGTGGCGATGGCCGCCATGCGCTTTTCACCGCCGGAAATCTTGTGGTTATGGCGGTGCTTCAGCGCCTTCAGGCCAAGCTGCTCCAGCACGGCGTCCACCTTTTGCTCCGTCTCCTCCTTGCTCAGCCCATAGTTCCGGGGGCCGAAGATCATGTCCTCGTAGACCGTGGGCATGAACATCTGATTGTCGGAATCCTGAAGCACATAGCCGATTTTTCGGCGGATTTCAGACAGATTCTCCCTGCACACCGGCAAGCCGTCCACCGTGATTTTCCCGCTCCCCGAGAGCAGCCCCAGCATCAGCTTCATGATGGTGGACTTGCCCGCGCCGTTGGCGCCGATCAGGCCTACGGTTTCCCCCTTTTGAATGGTAAAGTTCAGATTCTCCACCACCGGCGCTTCCCCGTAGGAGAAGGATACGTTCTGAAATTCGATCATGATTCTACCTCACAAACAGACTTCCCAGCAAGGCCGGGAGATTGACCCATCTGGCGCACAAAAAAGCAGCGGCGCAGACGACCATATAGACGAAACCGGATACGCCGCAGGGAGGAACGTCCGCGTAGTAGTATTCCCCCCGGAAGCCCCGCAGCAGCATACTGTGGTACAGCGCCTCTGCCCGATCCATGCTCCGCAGCAGCAGCTGCCCAAGAAACGATCCCCAGGCGGAAATGTGGATGCCCTTCTGCCCCGGCGCCCGCAGGCTGTAGGCCTGGGTCATCACGCTGACCTCGTCCAGCATCACGCCGATGTAGCGGTAGGTCAGCAGCAGCAGCGTGGTCAGAATATCCGGCACATGGAGCCTGCGCAGGGCGGCGCAAAGGGTATCCATGGAGGTGGTGGCGATCAGCAGAAACGATGCCATCAGGGCAAATACGCCCTTCAGCATCAGCGTCACCATGGACACCATGCCGCCGGTAATGGTCAGATTTCCCAGCGGGATCAGCGGCGTGTGATCCAGAAAGGGGTTGACTAGTCCCACGGCGCACACCAGCGGAAGCACAATGCGAAGCTTCCGGAAGCACAGCCCTACGGGAATCCCCGCCGCCTGAAACAGCAAAACCGGGTACAAGACCATGACGATCAGGCTGGACAGGTCATACTTGGGATAGGAAACCACCGTTGCAATATAAAAAACCGTCACTACCAGCTTGCACAGCGGGTTCAGACGGTGTACAGGCGAATCTTCGGCCGCCAGATCATCCATTTCCCGCAGCTCACGCTGGGCATTTGTCAGCTTTTCCATAGCAATTCCTCGCAAAACAACATCAGAGGCACCAACCCGGTGCCTCTGATATCATATCACAGATTTCACGCTTTTGCAGTAATTTTTTTCTTGCGGAAGAAGCCGCCCGCCATACAGATCAAAATTGCCACGCCAGCCACAATCGCGGAGCCAACCAGCCCGGAAACGCTGGTGCCTGCGGCGCTGTCACTGTTTGCGAAAGCGTAATCCGGCAGAAACGCGGTTTTCTCCTGAATGGCGCCGGCTGTTTCCGCAGCGCCGCTGGCGACACCGTAGGCCTCCTCATCCAGACCCATGTTGTCGCTGTAGCCGGCTTCTGCGTTGCCGAACATGGACCACTCCAGACCGTCGGGGTTGGAGCTGGCGCACAGGCTCAGCCCGCCGCCTACCACGGCGACGACTACCGCCAGAATGACCAGCGTGGTTTTTACGGAGCATTTTCCCTGCGCGCTGCCGCCGGCCTGAACGTCCATCAGCAACTCTGGACGGGCTTCATAGACGAACAGCAGCACGGCGGAGGTAATCAGACCTTCCACCAGACCAATGGCCAGATGAATGGGCTGCATGATGCCCACAAAGGCGCCGAAGGGCAGCTCGGTGACGCCGGAAGCGGTGGTTTCCAGAACGACGGAGAACGCACCCAGCTGCAACGTGATGACACAGCCCAGAATGGACGCCAGAACAATCCGAACGCGCATTCCGGCCTTTTCGCCCAGACCGGCGAACAATTTGCTTCGGATCAATGGTTTCCAAAGCAGGTAATACCCAACGAAGCACCCGTAGAACGCCATGTTCCAGCAGTTTGCGCCCAACGCCAGCAGCCCGCCGTCAGCGAAAAAGAGACATTGGATGGTGAGAATCACCACCATGGACAAAAAGCCCGCCTGAGGCCCCAGCAGAGCGGAGAGCATCATACCGCCGCACAGATGGCCGGAGGAGCCGGTGCCGGGGATGGTGTAGTTGATCATCTGACCCGCGAAAACCAGAGCGGAGGCAACCGCCATAGTCGGCAGCTTGGCCGGATTCTCGTCCTTCCGCAGCGTTTTCACGGAAGCTCCCACCGTAACGGCAGAAGCGGCATACATGGTCGCGGCAACCGCCGGAGCCAGCAGAGCGTCAGCCATATGCATAGATACGCACCTCGTTTGTTTCAGGATTTATGATGCTATCATAGCAGAGAAATTTTGCCGGCGGAAGCCCCCCGGGGGGTTGTTTTTTTGAAAAAAGCCAAATATTCTTTGCCTTTTCCTATTCCGCAGACACTATGTCAAGATAGAGAAACCGTGCCGGAGTATCCCCTCCGGCACGGTTCAGAAAACTCAATTA
>JAXEAK010000008.1:0-16793 GCA_034094395.1 Faecousia sp. | reverse complement strand
CAGTCCGGTGGACTGTTTCTCGCCGGGCATTGCCCCGGCGACACCATAATGAAATCAAATCCCTCCAACCATATCTGAAAACGTGCACCGCCCGCAGGGCGGTGCCTTCTTTTGGCGAAACGGGATGGGAAAATCGTGGAGTGTCCGCCGCCCCGGCTGCTCACCGTGTGACAAAACGCCAGACAAGCTCCGCAAGAAAGGGCTGCACCAGAAACATGACGGCGAAGGTTACACCGAAGACAACCGCTACCTCCTGTATCCGTTCACTGGGCTTCAGAGACGGGAAGCACTTCAGCAGCACCCTTCCCAGACACCATCCCAAAACGGTGCCCACGGTGTTGGTAATCAGATCGTTCACATCTGTTGCTCGGCGGGTAAACAGCTGGAGCAGTTCAATCATCAGGGAAAAGAAAAGGCCGAAGGCTGCTGTGCGAAAAAAACTGCGGAATTGCTTCCACAGTACCGTGAGGAAAAATCCGAGGGGAATAAAGAGCAGCACATTGAGCAAACTGTTGCCGTAGTCGGAAAACATATAGGCGAATGGGATCAGATTCACGTGCACGTCGAAGCGTACGGAAAGCAGGCTAGGCAGCCCTACCACAGCGTCCACGGCTGCCAGATACAGGGAAAAAAGCAGGCAGCAGATACTGCGGCGGGAGTTGCGGAAATAATGACGGTTCAGCATCAGAAACAACGGAATCAGCACTACCGCGGCGATTCCTGCTTCCAGACACATGGCGAATATGCGAAACATGATTTTCCTCCTGCGCTCAGAAAACGGGCTTCAGGAGCAGAATCGCCAGCACACAGCAGCAGGCGTTCAGGGCAAAGCGGGAATCGGTGTCGATATTGGATTCCGTGCGTTCGTATTCCTTGTGGTAGCTGCTGATGGCCTCCATGATGGTACGCGCGGTCGGAATGTCGGTTTGCGGATCCTGCTCCATATATTCCAGAAAATGCTCCTGAAGAGCATCCTCATAGGCTTTGTGTTCCCGAAGCTGGACGGGAAACGTATCATTGTGGGCATAGGTGAAGGCATCCGTGGTATAGTGGATCAGCTTGCCCAGAGTGTAATAATCGTATAGATTCAGCCGCTGCTTCCGCTCCAGACGGGAAGAAATGGAGCGCATGAACCGGCGGGCATTTTTGTAGTTATGTCCCCGCAGCCACTGGCAGCGGATGGAGCCTTTCAGGTATGTAGCCGGGTTCCGGTCAGGCTCAATGCAGCCGATGCGGAAGGCGGTCTGACAGGGCTTTGGAATGTCCGGAAGGTACTTATCCAGCAGATACCGGGCGATACGAAGATGGCTTTTTCCACGCATAGGATTACCTCGTCCAAATAATTTTGCCTCAATTATAGCATAATTATCGGGGAAAGTGTGAATATTTCGCAATTTTGGAGATACTGATAACTTTCTCATCCCGATCCTTGCCGGCTTTGTGGCAAATAACGAAGCAGCCCCGGATTCCGGGGCTGCCTGAGATAGCGTATGGAATTTATTGGATGGTGAAGGGAAGCTCTGCCAGCGTCATTCCTTCCACATACAGATCCAGCACGTAGTTTCCCGGGCTGGTGGGAACCGCCGGCACGGTCAATTCGCCGTTCTTGCTGCTTCCGCCCAGCCAGATGTTTTTCCAATACACCTTTTCGCTGGAAAGATAATCGGGAAGCACATTGCCATAGGCGTCGCGGATGACGTACAGCACCTCCACCTCAGTGCCCGGCAGGTAGAAACTCTCGGAATTGCGCAGCGCGACGGAGATGCTGTCTCCGGACGCAAAGGTGGTGGTATAAGCATCCGGATTCAGGTTGTCACAGTACCATTTGTCCTGTTCCGGCGTTTTCAGCAGATCGGCCTGAAGGGTATCCATTTGGAATTCAAACTGGTTCAGCGCTTCTCCGGCGGGGCAGGAATAGCTGCTGTTGCCGCCCAGAACCGAGGTGCCGCTGGCTGCCTGAAGGGTGATGGCGTATTTTGCGCCCGGAACTTTTGGGGATATCTCGGCAGAGGCCTTGTCACACTTGACGACACTCTTTCCGCCGCCATCCACAGTGTAGATCAGGAGCCATCCGCCTTCCGGCTTGTCGCCGTCATATTCCCAGTTCACGGTGAGGTGCCGCGCCGAGGAATCATCCACAGTCAGATTCCGGATCCGGATGGGATTGACCGTGATGCCCGTGCGGGCAGGCTGGGTCATGCCGGCGGCTACTACCTCCACCGTATAGCTGGCGGAGGGGTCAATGCCGATGAACACCGCTTCGGGTTCCGTGACGGTCATCCGTTCGTCATAGCCGTTGTCGCCGTAGCAGCGCACGTTCCAGCTGTCCACAAGAACATCGCCCGGGGTGTCCCAGCGCACAAGGATATCGTTGTCCCCGGAGGAGGAAACCGTCAGATTATCCGCCAGGATCAGACGGGTCGCCACTACCTGGAGACTTTTTTCGCCGCCCAGCGTCAGGTCATCCCCGGCATCCAGCGTGAAGGTATACATCTTTCCCACGGACAGGCCGGAGATGGAAACCGAATGGCCGTCGAAGGTTTTCTTCTGCGTCTCTTCACCCTCTGCACTGTAGCGAACAGTCCATTCCTCCGGCTCATCTCCATCCACCGTAAAGTTCAGCATAACGGAGCCGTCCTCAGAGCCGGTAACGGAGGTGAAGGAGAGAATGTTGGTGGTGGCATCCGTGGTGAAGATATCGGAGGTCTTGCCCACCAGCTTGTGGAATCCGTCGATATCCAGCTGAATGGTATAAAGGGTGCTGGGATTCAGATCCGTGAAGATGGCGATGCCGCCGCTGAGGGGCTGGGTGCTGCTGTTCCCGTAGTTATCCGAGCAGGTGACCGTCAGCAGGGATTCCTGTACATCCGTGTCCACTGTGACCATCAGCTGATCCCGGGTGCCGTTGATGAGGATCCGGTTGATTGCCTGCAAGTAGATGTTCTGATAATACCAGAACGCGGCAAGCCCGGACAGGCACAGCGCCAGCAGGAAGGTCAGGGCGGAAATCAGCCGCTTGGTTCTGCGCTTGTACTTGGGATCGGCGTATTTCTTTTCGGCCTTCTTCTTTTTGACGGGTTTGTCTTCCTCCGTCTCCATAATGGGATCCACCGGAATCCCGGAATCGTCAATTTCGTCTGTATCCTCTTTCGCAAAGGCGAAGGGGTCCTCTTCCTCGGGAATTTCCGGAAGAACCACACCCTCGGGGGGTGTATGCTGAATCAGGTCGTCCGCTTTTGCCAGGATTCCGGCAAATTCGTCATAGGGCTGTTCCGGAACGGCGGTGTCAATGTCACCGGCTACAGGCTCCGCGTCCGATCCTTCCACATCCGCGGGCGCCTCCCAATCGGAGGGCAGGTCGGTGGAGGCATCCTCCGAGTCTGCGGGAGACACTTCCCCGGATACCGGGCTCTCCATGGTGTCCGGTTCGGGTTCGGAAGCCTCTTCCGGGATCTCCGGCTCCTGTGTGACTGCCTGGGACTCCGGCTCGACCTCCTCAGTTTCCCCGACGGGAGCGGCATTGTCAGCTTCTTCCGGCTCCTTCCGCACCACATCCTCCGGATGAATCTCCAACGGCGTGTGGGGTGTGATGGGATCGTCGTTGACCACATTGCGCTGCATATAGGCGGCAAGCGCCTTGCCCATCGCACCGGGATCGTCCCAGCGCTTCAGCGGATCCGGGTCGATCGCTTTCAGAATGATCTCGGCCAGCTCGTAATCCGCATTGACCGGGGAGGGCAGCTGCGACTCCGGGTCGGATGCCCGTCGGGGAAGCTGACCGTCGTTGTACAGCTGGTAGAGGATCATGCCAACAGCGTAGGTATCCACTGTCAGGTTCATGGCAGCCATGGGGTCAAACAGCTCCGGCGGTGTGTAAGCGCTCTGGTATTTTTTGGGCAGCGCCGTGTAGCTCAGGGCATCCAGCGAGATAAACCCCAGATCGCCGATTCGGTATTGCTTTTTGTCGGATACAAAGATATTCGACGGCTTCAGCGCCACATAGACGGAGCCCGCCTGACGGCACACCGACAGGGCAGAGCACAGATCCAGACCCAGATTCACGGCTTCCAGATGGGTCACCGGACTGCGGCGCAGATGCTTTTCCAGAGAGCGCTTGTAGCTGCCCACCAGATAGATCTGATAGCCCAGACGCTTGCGGGTAATGGGCACCATCTGCCAGTCCTCGTAGGACAGAAAGCCCTCCAGCTGGGACAGCTGTTTCAGCAGTTCCGCTTCCTTCAGCACGCCTTCGCCTTCCTGACGGAAGTATTCCATGGCGTCGGCGGGGTCTTTATATGCGCCTGCCAGCAGCAGGGCGTCCATCTGCACCTGAGTCGCGGGTACAGTGATGATTTTTATGATGTACTTCTTATCGGTATCTTCCTTTATGGCGGGACAGCAGCTTACGCCGTCATGTTCCCCCATGGGCTGACCCATGGTAAACCCGTCCAGCAAGGGGGAGATCAGGTTGGGTTCTGACAAAGGTATCGCCTCCTCTTACCTACATATCATAAATGAAAAGTCGAAAAAAAGCAATACTTTTGTTGTTGTAATTCCCGGAAATCCGTGGTATAATGTCAACCGCTATTGAAGCAGATCGTTCCATAACTGGAGGCATCGAGATGAGTAAGATAATATGTGATATTTGCGGAACTTCCTATCCGGATACAGCAGACTGCTGCCCGATCTGCGGCTGTTCCAGAGATGCGGCCAGCACACTGCTGGGGGAGGATCTGCTGGAGCAGGCGGAGGCCGGGAACGACGCGGATCAGGAGCTTCCCAGAAAGCGTAAGGAGATCTTTGATTTTGACGAGGTGAATGGTGACGATTCGGAAGATCAGGAGTCGTATGCCGAGACGCCTTACGACGATGAAGAAGAGGAAGAGGAGGAACCGCCCCGCCAGAATACCTTTGTGGTCATTTTTCTGACGGTGCTGATTGCCCTGCTGCTGATGGCCGCCGGATTCCTCTTTGTCCGGTACTTCCTGCCGAATATGGGTGGAAAATCGGCGCAGTCTGTCCCGACTATGGAAACGACCTCGCTTTCTTCCGCTGAGACGACGGAACTGTCCATTCCCTGTTCCGAGCTGTATATCATCAGCGGCAAGACGGTGGAGTTGAACGCCCCGGGGCAGATGTTCCTGCTGCACGTGAAGGCCAGTCCGGAAAATACCACGGATAAGATTCTGTATACCTCCGGGGACGATTCCATCGCCACGGTGACGGAGGACGGCAGAGTGACCGCCGTTGCCGAGGGGGAGACATCAATTTACATCAGCTGCGGTGTCAGCAGCATGGAGTGTCCCGTGATTGTAAAGTATGAGGAGGAAACCGTACCGCCCACTACGGCGGAGACAGCCGCAGCCGGTGAGACAGGTGCTGCCGGGGGTGAGACACCTAAGGAAACAGCTGCCCCGTCGGAAACGGCGGCTCCCACCCAGGCGGGTCTGAAGAACGTAACGCTGAAGCTGAAGAAAAGCGACATTGGTCTGGGCGTTTACTATGAATTTAAGCTTCTGCTGGACTGTGATCTGGAGCAGAACGAGGTGCAGTGGAGTTCGGAACATCCCTACATTGCCTCGGTGGATGAAAACGGCGTCGTCAAGGCGCTGAAGGTTGGCACCACTGTCATCACTGCCCAGTATGGCGACCAGAAGGTACAGTGTATCGTCCGCTGCAAATAAGAATTCTGGCAGCTCCTTCCGGGAGCTGCCAGTTTCCTTATTCTCCTTCAACGATACTTTTCCTGCGGAACAGGAAGGAGATGCACCAGAGCCCGGCAAGTCCCACAATGGTATACACCAGCCGGCTGAGCAGGGAACCTGCGCCGCCGAACAGCCACGCTACAAGATCAAACTGAAAAATGCCCACCAGCCCCCAGTTGATGCTGCCGATAATGGACAAGATCAGTGCAACGGTATCCATGAAATAACCTCCCTTTCTCAGATGGATATGGCTAGGATGTGCAGAATTTGTATTTTTATCAGGATACGGATTGAAAAATACGGCGTGTTCCGCTATAATGGTGGCATTAACAAAAGGAAGGTATCACTATGACTACACTGTATGAAGCCGCCTTTGCCAAGCTGAATCTGACGCTGGACGTGCTGGGAAAGCGGGCGGACGGCTACCACAATCTGCAAAGTGTCATGCAGGGCATTTCCATTCGGGATGATGTGGCGATTGACGTGGGCACAGGAAAGCCCTGGAAGCTTCTGTGTTCCGAGGAGGGCATCCCCACGGATGAGCGCAACCTTGCCTGGAAGGCGGCGAAGGTGTACTGCGACGCCCTTCATAAGGATCCGGGCGGTCTGGAGATCCGCATTCTCAAGCGGATTCCCTCCGGCGCCGGACTGGGCGGCGGAAGTGCGGATGCAGCCGCAGTGCTGCGGGCACTGAACCGGTATTATGACGAGCCGCTGTCGGTGATGGCACTGTCGGAACTGGGGGCGGAAGTGGGAAGCGATGTTCCCTTCTGCGTGCTCTGCGGAACGGCCATGGTGGAGGGCAGAGGAGAGCGGGTGCGGAAGCTGCCGGATATCCCAGATTGCGTGTTTGTAGTGTGTAAGCCGGATTTCTCTGTTTCCACTCCGGAGCTTTATCAGAAGATCGATACGGTGACCATTGCCGACCGGCCGGACAACCGGGCAATGGAGAGCGCCCTTCTGGCGGGGGATCTGGGCAGGATTGCGGAGAATGTGTGCAACGTATTTGACCCGGTGGTGACCGCCGAGCATCTGGAACTCAACTACATCAAGTCTATTTGCCACACCTACGGCGCCCTGTCTCAGCAGATGACCGGTTCCGGTTCCGCGGTGTTCGCCATTATGGACAGCTTCGAGTATGCCGCCGTGGTCTGTAATATGCTGAAAGAAAACTATCCGCAGGTGTTTATTGCCAAACCCGTATAATTTTGCCTGTTACCGTCCATACTGGGAGTATTTCCGTATGGACGGTGTTTTTTATGAAGAAATTATGCAAACGCGTGGGAATCTGCCTGCTGGCGGCTGCATTGGTGTGGACGTTCCAGCTCATTCGGGATCGGGAATATCTGAACCGGGAGCTGATCCGGTTCCACGTGGTGGCAAACTCGGACAGTGAGGAGGATCAGGCGATCAAGCTGCGGGTGCGGGACGCGGTGCTGGAAAGCCTGTACGACGGTCTGGCGGACATTGGCGATGTGGAGACGGCGAAGGCCTATCTGCGGGAGAACCTGCCCAAAATTCAGTCCATAGCCAACCAGACGCTGGAAGCGGCGGGGGTGGACAGCCGGGCGGTTGCAACGCTGTGTCAGGAAACCTTTGATATCCGAAATTACGACACCTTCACCCTGCCTGCCGGGGTGTATGAATCCCTGCGAATTGTCATTGGAGAGGGAGAGGGGAAGAACTGGTGGTGCGTGGCATTTCCCACCCTGTGCCTGAGTGCCACCACGGAAGGCTTTGAGGAAGCGGCGCAGACAGCCGGCATGGATGCCGGCCTGACGCAAACCCTTTCCAATGGGGAACCCTATCAGCTGCGCTTTTACCTGCTGGACGCTTTTGGGCGACTGGAAAATCTCTGCTTCCACGGATGAATTCTCCCCTGTATTTTGGACGAATTGTGTGGTATTATGTATCCGCAAAGAGAAAGGAGGCGGCAGTATGGTACATTTGCTTTTAGGACGGGACTGGACGGCCAACACGGATGAGATTCTGCGGCGGATTTCCGGGGATGTCCGGCAGCGAAAGGGCAACCGAATTCTCATGGTACCGGAGCTGATCAGCCATGAGACGGAGCGCCGTCTGTGTGCGTTTGCCGGAGATACGGCCAGCCGGTACGCGGAGGTGCTGTCCTTCACCCGGCTGGCAAGGCGGGTTTCGGATACCATGGGCAGCGCGGCGGTGGAATGTCTGGATAACGGCGGCCGGGTGGTTGCCATGGCAGCGGCAGCCCGGCAGCTCAGCAGCCGCCTGAAGGCCTACGCTGCCGTGGAGACCAAGCCGGAGTTCTTAACCGGCCTGATTGATGCCGTGGACGAGTTCAAACGCTGTTGCATTACTTCTCAGGATCTGCTGGCGGCGTCCCGCCAGACCAGCGGCTCTCTGGCGCAGAAGCTGGAGGAGCTGTCGCTGCTGATGGAAGGCTACGATGCCCTGTGCGCCCGGGGAAAGCGGGATCCCAGAGACCAGATGACCTGGCTTTTAGAGCAGCTGGAGGAGGGAACCTTTGCCCAGGAGCATACTTTTTACATAGACGGGTTTCCGGATTTTACCCGTCAGAATCTGGCCATTCTGGAATACCTGATGCAGGCGTCGCCGGAGGTCACCATCAGCCTGAACTGCGACCGGATCGCGTCACCCCTGCTTGCCTTTGAAAAAGCGGGTGACACCGCCCGGGAGATCTATCAGTGCGCCCGCAGGGCGGGTGTGGAAATTCAGGTGGAGGAGGTGCGCCCGAACCTCACACCCATGAATGTGGTGCGGGAGAAGCTGTTTCAGGGTGCCATTTCTCAGGGAGAAGCCCTGGGGCTTGTTTCTCCCGTTCAGGCGGAATCTGCCTATCAGGAGTGCCTGTATGCTGCACTGAAAATTCGGGAACTGGTGGAGCAGGGGAGCCGCTACCGGGATATTACGGTGGTCTGCACGGATATGTCCGTCTATCAGCCGCTGGCGGATCTGGTGTTTCATCGCTACCAGATTCCACTGTATCGCTCCGGCACGGAGGAAATCCTGCAAAACAGCGTGGTTAATACGGTGCTGTCCGCACTGGATGCGGCAATCGGCGGCTTTGAGCAGCGGGAGGTGCTGCGGTATCTGCGCTCGGCACTGTCGCCGCTGGACACGGATACCTGTGATCAGGTGGAGAATTACGCGGTCATTTGGGGTATCCGGGGAGCAAAGTGGACGGAAAGCTGGAGCGGTCACCCGGAGGGTCTCAGCGGACAGTGGGACGATGCTTCCCAAGAAACGCTGGCGCAGCTGAATGCGGCAAGACTTCTGGCAGTTGCGCCGCTGCAGCGCCTGCGGCAGGGCTTCCGGGAAGCGACAAATCTGCGGCAGCAGGTGCTGGCGCTGTACGCTTTTCTGGAGGACATCCGTCTTGAGCAGAAGCTGACCCAGATGGCGCAGGAGCTGGATGCCGGGGGAGATCCCCGACAGGCGCAGATCCTGAATCAGCTATGGGAAATTCTGGTGTCCGCGCTGGAACAGATGTACGCCGTGCTGGGAGATACCAGCTGGGAACCGGAGCATTTCGTGAGGCTATTTCGTCTGCTTCTCAGCCAGTACGACGTGGGCACCATCCCGCCGGTGCTGGACGCGGTGCAGATGGGCGTGGTCAGCGCTATGCGCTGCCACCGGCAAAAGCACCTGATTGTTTTGGGCGCGGAGGAAGGAAAACTGCCCGGCTACAGCGGTTCCACCGGCGTGCTTACCGATCAGGAGCGGGTAACCCTGCGGGAACTGGGCGTGCCCCTGACCGGCGGCTCCATGGAGGGCATTCAGGCGGAATTCGCGGAAATCTACGGCGTTTTCTGCGGCGCCGAGGAATCCGTCACCGTCTGCTGTTCCGGGGAGCAGCCCTCCTTCCTGTACCGCAGACTGAGTGAACTGGCAGGCGGCGAGACGCGGGCGGATACGCAGCTGGGATTTGCTCAGGCGGACGCACTGGAAGCTGGGGCATTCCTCGCACGGTGGAATGCCGAAGGCATCGCCCAATCGCTGAATGTGCTGCCCGGGTATCTGGACACCAGAGCCAGAAGGGCATATACGCTGGGAACTGTAGAAAAGCAGTCCATTCAAAAACTGTACGGCACGACGTTGAACCTTTCCGCCTCCCAGATCGACCGGCAGGCAGAGTGCCGGCTGTCCTATTTCCTGAAATACGGCCTGCGGGCGAAAGAACGGAAGGAAGCGACCATCGACCCGGCGGAATTCGGTACCTATGTCCACGCGGTGCTGGAAAATACCGCCCGGTGCATCCGGGACATGGGGGGATTCCATTGTGTCTCGCTGGAAGAAACCCTCAATATCGCCCACCGTTTCAGTCAGGAGTACGCTGCCCAGCGGTTCAGCCAGCTGGATTCCCAGCGCATGACCTACTTGTTTCGGCGCAATGTTCAGGAGCTGGATATGGTGGTGCGGGAACTGTGGCTGGAGCTGAAGGAGGCGGGGTTTGAACCGGCGGAATTTGAACTGGGCTTTGGCAGCGGGGAAGACCTGCCGCCCATTGCCATTCCCAATCCTGCCATGAACGCCGTTCTCCGGGGGTTTGTAGACCGGGTGGACGTGTGGGATTCCGGGTCAAGCCGCTATTTCCGGGTAGTGGACTATAAAACCGGCCGGAAGGATTTTGATTACTGCGATGTTTTCAACGGCGTGGGTTTGCAGATGCTTCTGTACCTGTTTTCCCTGCAGGACAGCGGAGACGAACTTCTGGGGGAGCACCCAATCCCGGCGGGCGTTCAGTATTTCCCCGCCCGCGCGCCCTATTTATCCGCCGAAGGAAAGCTGGACGCAGAGGCTGCGGAAAAGGAGCGTGCCGCGTTGTGGAAGCGGCGGGGTCTGCTTCTGCGGGATGAGGCGGTGCTGCAGGCCATGGAGCCGGGAGAAAATCCCCGGCGGATGAGCTATACCGTAAAAAAGGACGGCACACTTTCGGGGGATCTGGCGGATCGGGAGCAGCTGAAACAACTGAAAGCGTTTGTGTTCCGGGTGCTTTCCAACATGGTGCTGGACATTGCCTCCGGCAATGTGGAGCCAAACCCCTATACCCGGGGCGCCAGTCACGATGCCTGCGCCTTCTGTCCCTACGGCACGGTCTGCCATCAGGCCAGCGTGGAGGGACGGCGCAATTATAAGACCATGACCGCCCAGCGGTTCTGGGAGGAAGTGGAGAAGGAGATGAATCACCATGGCGGATAAGCTGACACCCCAGCAATCTCAGGCGGTACAGAACCGGGGCGGTAAGCTGTTGGTTTCTGCCGCCGCCGGTTCCGGCAAGACCAAGGTGCTGGTAGACCGGTTGATGACTTACCTGACGGATCCCAACGATCCCGCCAATCTGGATGATTTCCTGATTATTACCTATACCAAGGCGGCGGCAGCGGAACTGCGGGGCAAAATCGCCGCGAAGCTCAGCCAGCGGATTGCGGAGGAGCCGGAAAACCGCCATCTGCAAAAGCAGATGCAGCGGCTGTTTCTGGCAAAAATCTCCACGGTTCACGGTTTCTGCGGGGATATTCTCCGGGAATATGCCTACCGGCTGGACATTCCGGCGGATTTCCGGGTGGCCGATGAAAATGAGTGCCGGGAAATCCGGGATCAGGTGCTGGCGGACTTACTGGATCGAGCGTATGCGGATGAGGACAACCCGGACTTTCGGGCGTTTGTGGACACCCAGGGACTGGGACGGGACGACCGGCTGGTGCCGCAGATCATCGAAAAGGTCTACGACAGCGCACGGTGTCATTTGAACCCGGAGCAGTGGCTGGAAAACTGCCTTTCCTTGCTTTCAGCGGCGGATGCAGAGGATGCCGCGCAGACCGTTTGGGGTAAATTCCTCATCGACGATCTGCACGGATATCTGGACTGTCAGATTTTCGCGTTGGAGCAGTGCGCACGGCAGCTGGAAGACGGCGGCGGAATGGAAAAGGCGGCAGCCAATATCCGGGATACCCTGTACCAGCTTCAGGCGCTTCGGAGTGAGGACACCTGGGACGGAATCGTGAATAAGCGTACCATCGACTACGGCAGGCTGGTTTTCCCCAAAAAGAATGACCACCCGGAGCTGACGGAGCGGGTGAAGGCCGCGCGGAACGCCTGCAAAAAAGGCATGGAACGAAAGCTGCGGAATTTTGCGGACAACTCGGAGCAGGCGCTTGCCGATCTGGCACAGTCCGCTTCCGGCGCCCGGGGCTTATGGAAGCTGGTAACGCAGTTTTCCCTGGACTATCGGGCAGTGAAGCGCAGCCGTAGAATTCTGGATTTCAGTGATCTGGAGCATTATACCCTGGATTTGCTGCTGGGAAAATCCCGTAACAATCCTACCGGCGCAGCGTCGGAAATCGGCAGCCGCTACCGGGAAATTCTGGTGGACGAATATCAGGATTCCAACGGTGTGCAGGACGCGATCTTCTCCGCGCTAAGCCGGGAAAAACAGAACTGCTTTCTGGTGGGCGACGTGAAGCAGTCCATCTATCAGTTCCGTCTGGCAGATCCGGGTATTTTTCTGGAGAAATACCGTACTTATGCGCCTGTGGAGGAAGCGAAACCCGGGCAGGGGAGAAAGGTACTGCTCAGCCACAATTTCCGCTCCGGCGCGGAGGTCATCGAGGGCGTCAACCACGTTTTTTCCACCTGTATGACCCCTCAGGTGGGCGGACTGTACTACACGGAGGCGGAAGCTCTCCGGGAGGGCGTGCCCCATACGCCCCTGCCTGACCCGGGGGTTGAGCTGTATGCGCTGGAAACGGTGTCGGACACCTATGCGGAGGAAGCGGACTTCGTGGCGGAGCGTATCCATACCATGCTCACGTCCGGCACGCTGGTGCGGGAGGGCGACGGCCTGCGCCCGGTACAGCCGGAGGACATCGTGATATTGCTCCGTTCTCCCGGCAGCGCCGGCGGGTATTTCCAGCGGGCGCTGGAGAGCCGGGGCATCCGCTGCGCCACCGGCGGAGGAACGGATTTGCTGCAAACCCAGGAGATCGGCACCTTCCGGAGTCTGCTGCAAACGGTGCTGAATCCCCGGCAGGATATTCCGCTGATCAGCGTGCTGGCAAGCCCGGTGTTTGGCTTTACGGCGGAGGATCTGGCGGAGATCCGGGGAGAGCGGAAAAAAGGCGCATTTTATGACGCATTGGCGGCCAGCGGGCATCCGAAAGCAGAGGCGTTTCTTGCGACGTTGAATCTCCTCCGGCAGGAGGCCAAACGCAGCACCCTTACCGCCCTGATGGAAAAATGCCTGCTGCTGACCCGAATGGACAGCGTGTACGCGGCGATGCCCGGTGGGGAGGCGAAAAGCGCCAATATTCAGACATTCTTCCAGTATGCTTCCGATTTTGAAAAGGGAACCGTTCGGGGCTTGGCACAGTTTCTGGAGCATCTGGACGTTATGGAGCAGCGGGGTCTGGTGACCTCCGGCGCTGCAGGGGCAGGTTGCGTCAGCATTATGAGCATCCATAAATCCAAGGGATTGGAATTCCCCGTGGTGTTCCTGTGCAATCTGTCCCGCAGATTCAATCATGAGGACTTGCGCGCCCAGATTCTCTGCGATAAAACGCTGGGGCTTGGATTGTCTGCCGCAGATACGGTGAACCGCGTTCGGTATCCCACCCTTGCCAAGCGGGCAATCGCGGTAAAAATGGCATCGGAAAGCGTATCGGAGGAAATGCGGGTGCTGTATGTAGCCATGACCCGGGCGAAAGACCGGCTGGTGATGACCTACGCTTCCCAGACCCTCCGGGGCGATTTGCAGGATATCGCTCTGCGCCGGGACTTTGACGGCGGAGAGCTGCTCAGCCGGGATGCTTCCTGTATGGGAGACTGGGTGCTTCTGGCTGCTGTCGGTCGCCGGGAGGCAGGGGAGCTGCACGCATTGGGCGGCAGACCGGAGAAGACCACGCTTTCCCCCTATCCATGGCGAATTCAGACTCCGGAGGTTTCCGGGGAAGTTCAGACGGCTTCTGCCGTTTCGGAGGCAGGAACCCCAATGCCCGCTGGTCTGGAGGAACGGCTGCGAAAAGCGCTGTTGTTCCAGTATGCGCACCTGCCCGCCACACTGGCTCCCTCCAAGCAGACGGCCACCGGCAGAAAGGGGCGTGTCAAGGATGCTGAGGTAGCAGAAAATGCGGATATTCCCAGGCGCCCGGAACGGGCTTGGCGGAAGCCGGAATTCTTCTCGCAGCAGCCTCAGGGAAAAACCTATGGCAGCGCCATGCACGCCGCGCTGCAATATCTCCGTTATGAAAACTGCGGCAGTTTGCAGGCGGTTACCGGGGAAATCTGCCGTCTGGTCACGGAAGGATTCCTGACAGAGGAACAGGGCAGACTGGTAAACTGTGAACAGATCGCCCGCTTTTTCCAGACGGACATCGGGACAAAACTCCGCACTGGAACGCCCTGCCTGCGGGAATTCAAGTTCTCCATTCTGGACGACGGAAGACATTACGGCGAGGGGCTGGAAGGAGAGCAGGTGCTGCTGCAGGGCGTTGTGGATTGCGCCCTTCTGGAGGAAGGCGGCATCACGGTGGTGGATTTCAAAACGGACCGGGTCACCGGGGAAACCGTGGAGGCGGCTGCCCGCCGGTACCGGATTCAGGTGGAAACCTATGCCGACGCTCTGAGCCGTATCTATGAACAGCCAATCCGGAAAAAACTGCTGTACTTTTTCAGTTTGGATCGGTTTGCGGAAGTATAGAAACAGCGGGTCACCTGATCAGGTGACCCGCTCTTCCCGTCAGCGGCAGTTTCTGTTCTGCGTCTGGTTGCTGTTCTGGTTGCTGTTCTGGTTGCTGTTCTGGTTGCTGTTCTGATTGCTGTTCTGATTGTTATTCTGATTGCTATTCTGATTCTTGTTCTGATTGTTCATGTCTTGTTCCTCCAAAAACGATCTCACGGCTTTGCCGCTTACCTAGCTTACCCAGATATTCAGGATTTATCCTTCGCCTTAAACAGAAGGCTGGCGGCAAGTCCGGCGGTGATGGCGGCGGTGATGCCGCCGGCAGTGGCCTTCAGGCCGCCGGTGAAGATGCCGAGGAATCCATCCTCGGCGATGGCTTCTTTCACACCTTTGGCAAGGGTGTTGCCAAAACCGGTGAGGGGTACGGCGGCGCCGGCTCCCGCGAATTCCACGAGCTTAGGGTACAGGCCGACTGCGCCCAGCAGGACGCCCGCAACCACATAGCTGACCAGAATGCGCGCTGGAGTCAGCTTGGTTTTGTCAATCAGAATCTGGCCGATGAGACACAGCGCGCCGCCCACCAGAAATGCTTTCAAATACTCCATGTTACCGTCCTCCCGTGATGCAGACTGCGTGGCAGACGCCGGGAATGGGCAGCCCCTGCTGGGTAGAGGTAGGGGACAGCAGCGCTCCCGTGCCGCAGAACAGAATTTTCTTCAGCTTTCCCGTATTCAGCTGATCCAGCAGCAGCCCGCACAGGGTGATGGCGCTGCAGCCGCAGCCGGAGCCGCCGGAGTGCACGTCCTGGGTGGTGTTGTCGAACACGGTGGTTCCGCAGTCCATCAGCTTTCCACCCAGAGAAATTCCATCCAGCCGTGCCAGCTCCATCAGCATTTCCATGCCAACCTGCCCCAGATCCCCGGTGACAATTCGATCAAACGCCTCCGGACCGGTATGCATATCCGAGAAATGGGCTTTGATGGTAGCAAGCGCCGCGGGAGCCATGGCGCAGCCCATGTTGTTAGCGTCCTTCACTCCCAGATCGGTGACGGAGCCGATGGTGCAGGCTGTGATTCTGGGACCCTTACCCTGACTGCAAACCAGCGCCGCGCCGGAGCCGGTGACTGTCCACTGAGAAGTCGGCGTCCGCTGACCGCCATAGCCCAGAGGAAACCGGTACTGCCGTTCCGAGGAAGCAAAATGGGAGGAGGTCATGGCAACTACGGTGTCTGCAAACCCGCCGCCCACCGTCATGGAGGCCAGCAGCAGACTTTCCGCCATGGTGGAGCAGGCTCCATACAGTCCCAGATGAGGCACGCCGGTGTTGCGCAGGGTAAAGGACGAGCCGATGCACTGATTCAGCAGATCGCCGGAGAACACCACGTCGAAATCCGCAAGGGTCATCCCCGCTTTTTCCGCCAGCTTCCGCAGCGCCAGCTGCTGCATCTGCTTTTCCGCCTGTTCCCAGGTTTTTTGCCCAAAATAGGTGTCCCGGCACTTGACGTCGAAGGTATGTGCCAGAGGTCCCTCCACCTCTTTCTTGCCGGCAACGCTTGCCCAGGTGGTAATTACCGGCGGCTGGGACAGAATAAAGCTCTGCCGCCCCCGTTTCTGACTTGCCATGAACGCACCTTCCTTAACGTGTTTTTCTTGGGCAACGCTGAACAAATCGACCGCTGCCGACCGGCAGTTCTTTTGCCGTCAGTGCTTGCCATCCCTAGTATGCGCAGAGGTTGCACCGACAATTCAAATGTTGTATAATCAGGAAAAAAAGAAGGAGGAGCAATTTTATGGATTATGTTGTGCGTCCGGCGCGACGGTCGGATTTACGCAGAATCGAGGAAATCTATGCCTATGCCCGGGCGTTTATGGCGGAGAACGGAAATCCAAACCAGTGGGGGACAACCCATCCGCCGGTGGGGCAGTTAAAGCAGGATATTGAAAACAGAAATCTGTTCGTTATCACGGATGGGGAAGTAATCCACGGGGTATTCTTTTTCTGGATTGGCGACGACCCAACCTATGCGCGAATCGACGGCGGCACATGGCGTTCTTCCAGCCCCTACGGCACCATTCACCGGATTGCCGGAGACGGTTCGGGGGGAATCCTGAAGGCGGCAGTGGAATTCGGCAAAAAGAAAATCAATCACCTGCGTATCGACACCCACGAGGACAACCATATCATGCAGAACGCCGTCACAAAGCTTGGCTTTCAGCGCCGGGGAATCATCTATCTTGCCGATGGTGACCCCCGGATTGCCTATGATTGGCTGTAATACTAACTCTTGATTAAAAACTTTAATTCTTTCCGGCCTGAATCGCGCCAGAATGCGTTATCTTCCTTGCTGGGCGTCAGCCCAGCGGCGTCATCTGCCTTTTCTGGCACAATTCATTCTCGGAAAGCTTTTAAA
>JAXEAK010000007.1:0-3809 GCA_034094395.1 Faecousia sp. | reverse complement strand
AAAACTTTAATTCTTTCCGGCCTGAATCGCGCCAGAATGCGTTATCTTCCTTGCTGGGCGTCAGCCCAGCGGCGTCATCTGCCTTTTCTGGCACAATTCATTCTCGGAAAGCTTTTAAAGCTTTCAATCAAGAATTAGTATTAAGAAAAAGTTCATTTGACTTATTTACGGAAATGTGTCATTTTATAATGTATTCTGAATTTCAATAGGATTTTGAGAGGAGGGGAAAGAGGTGGAAGAATGGATTCGGACGCTGACGGTGGATCCGGCGGCGCTGACCACGGAATATATCGGCTTTCTGCGCTATGCCGTGCCTGTGCTGACGTTTTTGCTGCTGGTGCGGTGCGTTTCGCCGCTGCTGACCTTCCGCCGGGAGCCGGAAATCTGGGCGTGGCTGAACCTGACCGACGGCACTCAGATCCCAATTACCCATTGGGAAAATGTCATCGGGCGGAGCAAAAGCTGCGATGTGACCATCGATTTTTCCACCATTTCCCGGAATCACGCGGTGCTCACCCGGTATGACGACGGCAGCTGGACGCTGCTGGATGTCGGCTCCAAGACGGGCACCTTTGTCAATGACCGCCCCATTCAGATCTGCGCGTTGAAGCCGAAAGACCGGATCTCCATCGGAGGCGTGGAGATGCAGCTCCAGCCCATAACGGT
Organism: Faecousia sp.; assembly: GCA_034094395.1. GTDB lineage: Bacteria > Bacillota > Clostridia > Oscillospirales > Oscillospiraceae > Faecousia. The sequence continues at coordinate 3,143 of JAXEAK010000007.1, read as the reverse complement.
GCGGCAGGAGGTGCGGCAGGCGCAGCTTCGCACCAAGGCTGCCAGCGGCTGGGACAGCGTGACCAACCTGATGCTGCTGACGATTTTGCAGTGCCTGATGCTGCTGGGCTTTTTCCTGCGGGGAGAGCCGGTGGACTTCGGGAATATCCTTCAGGGCTTTGGCGGTATCGTGGTGAGCCAGTGGCTGCTGTACATATTCTACTGTCTGATCCACCGAAAATCCTTCGAGGTGGAAACCATCGCCTTTTTCCTGTGTACGATGGGCATGGCGGCCATCGCTACGGTCAAGCCCGGAGAGATGGTCAAGCAGCTGTGCGCCATGGTTCTGGGCATTGTTACCTTCCTGATTCTGGGCTGGTCGCTGCGGGATCTGGAGCGGGCGAAGGTCGTCCGGTATCTGGCGGTGGCGGCAGGCGTGGGCTTTCTGGTGGTGACGCTGCTGTTCGGCACGGAATACTACGGCGCGAAAAACTGGCTGGTGATCGGCGGAATGTCCCTGCAGCCCTCGGAACTGAGCAAGGTGTGCTTTGTGTTCGCGGGCACGTCTACCATGGATCGGATTATGAGTAAGCGGAATCTGGTGCTGTTCATCGCCTACTCCGTGCTGATCTGCGGCCTGCTGGCGCTGATGAATGATTTCGGCACGGCGCTGGTGTTCTTCTGTGCTTTTTTGATGATCGCCTATCTGCGTTCCGGCTCCATGGGCACTGTGGCGCTGGCCATCACCGCTCTGGGCTTTGCAGGGGTGCTGGCACTGCGCATCGCGCCCCATGCCCTGCATCGGTTTGCCACCTGGCGTCATGTGTGGGAGGATCCTCTGGGCGGCGGCTACCAGCAGACCCGGGCGATGATGTGCATTGCTTCCGGCGGCCTGTTCGGCCTGGGACCGGAGGGAGGACTGCTGCAGTATGTCTTCGCGGCGGACTCCGACATTGTTTTTGCTACGATTTCGGAAGAGTGGGGGCTGCTGGTGGCGCTGATGATGGTCTTGAGCATCGTGGCGCTGGGCGCTTTTGCCGTCCGCAGCACCCGGGTCGCCCGCAGCAGCTTCTATTCCATCGGCGGCTGTACCGCCGCCGGTATTCTGGTAATTCAGACCATATTGAACTGTCTTGGAACGGTGGATATCCTGCCCTTTACCGGCGTGACCTTCCCCTTCCTCAGTAACGGCGGCACCAGCATGATCGGCGCCTGGGGACTGCTGGCCTTTGTCAAGGCCGCAGATACCCGGCAGAATGCCAGCTTCGCCATTCGTCTGCAGAAAAACCGAAAGGGGGAATGAGCCATGAACCGAATTACGAAACGTACCTGGATCATCGGGCTGTTCCTTCTGGTGCTGCTGAGCGGGCTGCTGGTGTTCAGTCTGGAGTATGTCACTCAGGCGGAGAAATGGGTTTCCTTTTCCGGCTCGCCCCACCTGTACAACAGCAGCAATATCGGCTGCGGCAGCATTACGGATCGGAGCGGAGAGCTGCTTCTGGATATTTCTCAGGGACGCACCTATTCGGACAATGCGTCTACCCGAAAATCCACCCTGCACTGGCTGGGTGACCGGAAGGGCTTCATCAACGCCGCTGCCGTCTCCACCTACGCCGGAGCCATGGTGGGCTATGACCGGATCAACGGCGTGTACGACGCCACCGGGGAAGGCGGAACCGCCCGACTGACATTGTCCGCCAGGGTACAGAACGCGGCGTTGGAGGCCATGGGGAACCGAAAGGGCACCATCGGCGTATATAACTACAAAACCGGAGAAATCCTCTGCGCCCTGACAACGCCCACCTATGATCCGGAAAACGTCCCCGATATCGCGAGCGACACTTCCGGCGCCTATGACGGCGTGTATCTGAACCGGTTTGTTCAGTCGGCCTATGTACCCGGTTCCATTTTCAAGATCGTCACCCTGTCCGCAGCGCTGGACTGCGTACCGGGCATTGAGGACATGGCCTTTCCTTGCCGGGGCAAAATCGCCTACGGCACGGAGGCCGTGACCTGCGAAAAAGCCCACGGAACCCAGACCCTGAAGCAGGCCTTTGCCAACTCCTGTAACTGTGCCTTTGCCCAAATCTCGGAGTTGGTGGGGAAGAACAACATGGTGAAGTATGTCAACCAGTTCGCCGTCACGAAAAAGCTGACCTTCGACGGCATTACCACGGCTGCCGGAAACTATGATATCACCGACACCGCGCCGGTTTCCTTCGCCTGGAGCTGCATTGGCCAGCACTCCGACCTGGTGAATCCTGCCCGCTACATGACCTTCATGGGCGCCATTGCCGGAGACGGCGTGGCGGCGGAGCCGTATCTGATGGAGCACGTGGAAAACGGCGGGAAGACCACCTATCAGGCAAAGACGAAAAAAACCGACCGGCTGATGTCGGAGGAGGTTGCCCGGAAGGTGGCGGAGTATATGCGCAACAATGTGAAGAGCGTCTACGGCGACGGCAATTTCGGCGGACTGCCGGTGTGCGCCAAGTCCGGCACAAGCCAGCTGGGCGGCGACCAGAAATCCAACGCTATGTTTGCGGGATTCGTGGACAGTGAGGACTATCCGCTGGCCTTCATTGTGGTGGTGGAAAACGGCGGCTACGGAAGCCACACCTGCGTACCGGTTCTGAGCAAGGTGCTGGCCGCCTGCAAGTCGGTGCTGGATGGAGAATAGTTGTGGATTGTATACAAAAAAGCAGAAAACACCGCAGAGGAATCTGTGGTGTTTTCTACGTTGACAAATGTCTCTCGGTGAGATACAATACAGCCAAGATTTTCAGAGGAGGTACGACGCCATGAGGAAGCGGAATCATTTGAACTACGCGGCTCTTTCGCAGGCCAAGTGCCTCTGTGACCGAATCCGCCCCGCTTTGGACGCTGCTGAGATTTTGGCAGTGTCTGTTTCTGCGCTGCGCGTACGAATTCCTGCGGCGGAGGCGTAACCGGGTCTTCCTGATGTATGGAGAAGCGGCTGCGCAAACGCGTAACCGCTTTTTTATAGTTTTCCATAGTATTATGAGAAAAGGAGAAAATGTTATGAAAAAGTTTGTTGCTATGCTGATGGCAGTCCTGATGGTTCTGTCCATGGCGGCCTGCGGTGGTTCCAGCGCTCCCGCTGAGACCAAGGCTCCCGCCGCTGCCGCTCCCGCCGCTGACGC
>JAXEAK010000006.1:0-14046 GCA_034094395.1 Faecousia sp. | reverse complement strand
ACTTTAATTCTTTCCGGCCTGAATCGCGCCAGAATGCGTTATCTTCCTTGCTGGGCGTCAGCCCAGCGGCGTCATCTGCCTTTTCTGGCACAATTCATTCTCGGAAAGCTTTTAAAGCTTTCAATCAAGAATTAGTATGAGAATAAAAAACGGACGGTTCCGGTCGGAACCGTCCATTTTACCTGTTTTCAGGAAGCGGTGGGGTCGTAATTGACGATAATGTCGTGGCTGCGCAGAGCGGATACGTCCTTGATGACATTGCCGAACACATTCACCTGAACGAGGCAGTAGCAGTCCTGCAGGGCGTCAATGTTGGTCAGCAGATTGTAGTCCATATAGACGTGGGTCAGGGACTGCATATTTTTCAGGCCGTCAATGCTGGTCAGTGCGTTGTAAGAGCCATCGATGGTCTGCAGGGCACAGCCATCCGGCCAATCGGGCAGTTCGGCCACTTGATTTCCGGAGAAATCAAAGGTTTCCAGCTTGGTCAGCTTCTTCAGGCCGGAAATATCGGAAATGGTGTTACTGGAAATTCCCAGATTGGTCAGCTCTGTCAGATTTTCCAGCTGGGACACACTGGCCAGATTATTGTTGTTCACAGACAGGCTGGTCAGAGCGGTCAGTTTCTCAACACCGTCCAGAAGGGTGATCTGATTGTTGTCCGCGTTCAGCCAGGTCAGACGCAGGCAGTTTTTCAGGGGAGACAGGCTGGTCAGGGCGTTAAAGCCCACATTCAGCTTTACCAGCTTGTCCAGACCGCTCAGTGCCGACAGATCCGTCACGGCGTTGTGCTGCAGATCCAACTCTGCCAGAGCGGGCATGGTGGACAGTACCTCCAGATTGCGCAGGGTGTTGTCGTGCAGATCCAGGAAGGTCAGGTTGCCGGCGCCTTCCAGACCGGCAATGGTGCTCAGGGAGCACTCGGCCATGGTCAGGCTGGACAGGGAGGGCAGGGCGGCGAGGACATTCAGCTCCTCTACCGGGAACGTGCTGCCGGTCAGATCCAGTACCACCAGCTTGGACAGTGTGGACAGGCTTTCCAGCGTGGGAATTTTCTGCTCCCGGATGGTCAGCTGGGTCAGATTGGGGAGATAAGCCAAATCGCTGAAATCCTGAACGCCCTCGGGAACGATGAAATCGGTGATCCCCCACAGAGCGTCTGTGTAGACTGTGCTGGTGCTGCTGACATGGATCAGATCCCGAATGGTTGCTTCCATTGTGGAATCGTGGAATTCCACCGGCTCAATGACACCGGTAACGGTGTAATCCAGGGTGGTCAGGGGACTGACCAGTCCGCTGTCGTCCACCGCGATGGCGCAGACCCGGGTTTCTCCCGCCGGCAGGGGAATGCCGTCTTCCGTACAGGCGGCATCGGCAACGGAGGGGTAGTCGCCATCCGTAGTGTAATAGATGGTATTTTCACCGGAAGAAAGATGCACGTCAATGTACTGACTGTAAAATCCCGGCTCCTGATCGGCTGCCGGAGCGGCAGGGCGCAGAGCATCAATTTCCTGTTTGATGCCGGGATTGGAGATGCGATCCAGCATATTTACGGCATCCAGCAGCTTGTCCTGCTCCACATAGATTTTGCTCAGGGCTGTGTACAGCTCGACGGTGGGATGATCGTTGATGGAGGTGGTCAGGGTCAGCTCCGCTTTGGTGTAATTGCCGACCTTTTTGTATTGATTTGCCAGTTCGATGGAAACGTTCTCGTCATGACCGGAAAAGCTGTAGGCGGCGTCGTAAAACCAGGAGGACAGACGGGAATTCCCGTGCAGCGCCTGAAAGCGCGCCTGCCCCAGCAGAGTATCCCGCGTAAAGGCGCGGTCATAGATGAACAGGTACCAGAAGATGCTGGCGATAATCAGCAACACAAGCATCAGGGATACCAGAAATCTGGTTGCTTTCTTCATAAAAAAATTGCTCCATTTCGAGAGAATCTCCAGCAATTATACATTATTTGCAGAATAAAGTCAAGTATTCCGAAAAACGTTACAATTTCCTAACATTTATACAGTTATGTCAACTGCCTGGCAGGAAAACGCCGCCGTGGGTTTTCCGCGGCGGCTCAGCAATTTATTGTTTTGCCTGCTTCATGGACAGGCTGATTCGGTGACGTTTTTCATCCACATTCAGCACTACAACCTTTACGATATCGCCCACCTTGACCACTTCACTGGGGTGACGCAGTCGCTTATTGCACACCTCGGAGATGTGCACCAGTCCGTCCTGATGCACGCCGATATCCACGAATACGCCAAAGTCAATGACGTTACGCACGGTGCCCGTCAGCTCCATTCCGGGTTTCAGGTCTTTCATCTCCAGTACGTCCTTGCGCAGAATGGGGGCGGGCAGCTCGTCCCGGGGATCCCGGCCGGGCTTGCTCAGCTCTTTTGCGATGTCCAGCAGGGTTGGCTCACCCACGCCGCATTCCGCTGCGGCTTTTGCCAGACCATAGGCGTTCAGCCTTTCCACAAGATCCGACAGGTTGTCGCCATTTTTGCAGCCCAGCAGATTCAGCAGCGCCCGGGCGGCGGCGTAGGATTCCGGGTGCACGCCGGTGTTGTCCAACACTTCCTTGCTCTCCGGAATCCGCAGAAAGCCTGCGCACTGCTCGAAGGCCTTGGGTCCCAGCTTGGGCACCTTTTTCAGCTGGGAGCGGCTGGTGAAGGAGCCGTTTTCCTCCCGGTAGGCCACAATATTCTTTGCTGTGGCAGCAGTTAGTCCGGAAACCTGCTGCAAAAGACTCCGGGAGGCAGTGTTGGCGTCCACGCCCACGGCGTTGACGCAGTCCTCTACCACCGCGCCCAGCGCCGCGTCCAGCTCCTTCTGGGGGCAGTCGTGCTGATACTGCCCCACGCCGATGGCTTTCGGGTCGATCTTGACCAGTTCCGCCAGAGGATCCTGCAGCCGCCGGGCAATGGATACGGCGGAGCGGAGATTCACATCGTAGTCCGGGAATTCCTCCGCAGCCAGGGGAGAGGCGGAGTACACGGAGGCTCCGGCTTCGTTGACAATCATATAGCTGGCCTCCGGGAAGGAGCGGAGCAGCTCCACGGTCATGGCTTCCGTTTCCCGGGAGGCGGTGCCGTTGCCGATGGCAATGTGTCGGACGCCGTGCTTGTGCATCAGACCGGCGAGAATGGAAATGGCCTCCTGCTTCTTGCGGTCACTGAAGGTGGGGTAGACCACGGCGGTGTCCAACACCTTGCCGGTGGCGTCCACCACGGCGACCTTGCAGCCGTTGCGGTAGCCGGGGTCTAAGCCCATGGTGACGAAGCCCTTCACCGGCGGCTGCATCAGCAGGGGCTTCAGATTCAGGGCGAAGTTGTGAATGGCTCCCGCGTAGGCGCGATCGGAAAGCACGTTTCGCACCTCCCGCTGGATAGCGGGGAAGATCAGCCGCTCGTAGGCATCCTCCGCCGCCGCCCGGACGAAGGCGGACACCTGCATGGTGGGCTTCAGAGCCGCCCGGCAGACCAGCGCCGCGCCTTCATTGCCAACCAGAGCCACATTGGGCTTCAGAGCGCCCTCTTTTTCACCCCGGTTCATGGCCAGAATCTGGTGATCCAGAAGACGGGAAATCGGTTGGGAAAAGTCGTAATACAGCTTGTATACCCCATCCGGCTCCGCATCCTCCGCAGCCTTGCAGGTGAATACGCCCCGGCGCATTACCAGTTCCCGCAGGGCTTTGCGGATTTCCGCGTCATCGGACAGATTCTCCGCGATGATGTCGCTGGCGCCCTGCAGGGCTTCCTCTACGGAATTGACGCCTTTTTCCGCGTCCACATAGGCCTGCGCCAGCACCGCGGGATCCTGCCCGTCCTGGGCATAAATCGCCTCCGCCAGCGGCTCTAAGCCTTTTTCCCGGGCAATGGAGCCCCGGGTGCGGCGCTTCTGCTTATAGGGGCGGTACAGATCCTCCACCTCGGTCATGGTTGCGGCGGCGTCAATGGCGCTGGCCAGTTCCTCCGTCAGCTTTCCCTGATTTTCAATGGATTTCTTCACTTCCTCCCGGCGATCCTGCAAATTCCGCAGATAGGTCAGCCGGGTTTCCAGATTGCGCAGGGTGGTGTCGTCCATGGCGCCGTGGAGCTCCTTGCGGTAGCGGGCAATGAAGGGAATGGTGTTTCCCTCGTCGATCAGGCGAACCACATTTTCCACATATTCCAGCTTCTGCCCCAGTTCCTGAGCCAGAATTTCATTAATTGTCTGCATAAGGCTGCTCCTTAATTTTCAGTGTCGAGGAACAGCATACCACATTTTTCGGAAAAAGGGAAGAAAAAACTTGACAATTATTTCTGATGACGCTATAATACTCCGGTAACCACGGGCCCGTAGCGCAGCTGGGAGCGCATTACATTCGCATTGTAGGGGTCGGGAGTTCGAATCTCCTCGGGTCCACCAAAAAGAAGGCACATCCATTCGGATGCGCCTTCTTTTTCGTATCGAGGAGATTCGAACAATTAAATACATTACCCCGGTGTGGTGATGCCCGCTTCCGGCTGGACGGAGGAACATGAAAAACGCATCCGGAATCAGTGCCGGATGCGTTTTTTCTCAGCCGTTTTCCTTCGCGGACTTCAGCGCCTTTGCCAGCTGATCGGGGCAAGAGGTGCTCTTCATGCCGCAGGTGGTGCCCTCCAGCTTGGCGATGACATCGTCCACCTTCATGCCTTCCACCAGCTTGCCGATGCCCTTCAGGTTGCCGTTGCAGCCGCCGATGAATTCCACGTTTCTCACCCTGTCGCCATCCAGATCGAAGTAAATCATTTGGGAGCAGGTGCCTTTTGTTTTGTACTGATACATATGAATCCTTCCTTTTCTCTTTTTATTCGGTCAGATCGACCAGTTTCGCCGAAACCAGTTCTGCCAGAGCTTCCGGCGGGACAATCATCTGCTGCCCCCGGGCGCCGGCGGACACGGCGATTTCCTCCCACAGCAGGCAGGTCTCGTCGAAAAAAGTGGGATACTTTTTCTTCATGCCCACGGGGCTGCATCCGCCGCGGATATACCCGGTCAGCCCCAGCAGTTCCTTTACCGCCACCAGCTCCATATTCTTGTCGCCGGCTGCTTTCGCGGCTTTTTTCAGATTCAGCTCACAGCAAACAGGGATGCAGAATACGTTAATCCCGGTTTTTTCGCCTCTTGCCACCAGCGTTTTGAATACCTGCTCCGGCGGCATACCCAGCGCCCGGGCGGCGTGAAGGCCGCTGAGATCTGACTCGTCGAAATCGTAAGAGCATTCCCGGCAGGGAAGCTTTGCCTGCTGAACCAACCGAACAGCATTCGTTTTTGTTGCCATTTCCGATCACCGCTCCGTATTATACGACATATTTTTTCCGCTGGCAAGAGGGAATTGTCCAGAAAAAACCGGTTATCCTAGAAAAGCGGGAGGAACGGCTATGAATGAGAACGCGGAAATGAAAAAGCAGGAGCGGGAGCAGATTGTAGAGCTTGGCTCCGATATCACCAAATCCAGGAAAGGGAATATCTATACCCTGACGATCATCGGACAGGTGGAGGGGCATCAGGTTGCCCCGGAGACGGTGAAAACCACGAAATATGAACACGTTCTGCCGCTGCTGGCGGGCATTGAGGAGAGCGACGACAGTGACGGTCTGCTGCTGCTTCTGAATACTGTGGGCGGCGACATTGAGGCGGGGCTTGCCATTGCGGAGATGATCGCGGGGATGAAGAAGCCCACTGTCTCTCTGGTACTGGGCGGCGGACATTCCATCGGAATCCCACTGGCGGTATGTACGAAAAAATCCTTTATCACCCCGACGGCCAGCATGACGGTGCATCCCGTGCGGATGACCGGCCTGGTGGTGGGCGCGCCCCAGACCTTCCGGTATTTTCAGCGGATTCAGGAGCAGATCGCGGATTTTGTCACGGCCAATTCCAAAATCAGCCGGGAGGCCTTTGAGCACTATATGATGGCCACCGGGGAGATGGCTACGGACGTGGGCACGATTCTGTACGGCAAGGAAGCGGTGGCCTCCGGCCTGATCGACAGGCTGGGCGGCCTGAGCGATGCCCTGTCCACATTGCACAAAATGATCCAAAAAGAGCACAAGCACAGCGGCGGGACGTAGAACCCTGCCGCTGTGCTTTTTCCTCCCGCGAGGGGGCGAGTCGAAAAATAGGACTGGAAATCTATACAAAAGTATGATATTATATTGTGCAATGAAAATTATGTCTATTGGATGGTACCTCGTAAAGGAGTGAACGATTTGAACCTGAACTGGCTTCAAAGCCTGTTGCTTGGGATTGTTTCGGGACTGGCGGACATTCTGCCGGTGTCCGGGCAGGCACACCGGGTGCTGCTGCTGAAATTTTTTGGTTTTAAAGATATGACGGATCTTGCGCGTCTTATGCTCCATTTGAGCGTATTCGCGGCGCTGTATTTGTCCAGTCAGGGTCAGTTCGTGCGGATGAACCGGGCACGGGCGCTGGCACGGGTGCCGAAGCGCAAGCGGAAGCGCCCTCTGGATACGAAAAGCATGATGGACTGGAGCCTGCTGAAAACCATGCTGGTTCCGGTGATTTTGGGGCTTTTTCTGTACCGGTATGTGCAGAAATGGGAAACCAACCTCGTTTTGATTGCTCTGTTCCTGCTCCTGAACGGCCTGATTCTCTACATTCCCCAGTTTCTGCCCACCAGCAACCGGGATTCCCGAACCTTGTCCCGGGTAGAGGGGCTGCTTATGGGCCTGGGCGGCATGGCTTCCATCCTTCCGGGCATTTCCACCGTTGGAACCATGGTGTCCGTTGGCTCCGTGTGCGGCGTGGAACGGGTGTACGGGCTGAATATGGCGCTGATTATCAAAATGTTTCTGGTGCTGGGGCTGGCAGTGTATGACGTTCTGGGCATCTTTGCCAACGGGATGGAAGCGCTGTCCTTTGTACTTATCCTTCAGTATGTGCTGATGGCTCTGGTTTCCTTTGGCGCAGCCATGCTGGGCGTGCGGATCATGCGGCGTCTGGCGGCAGGCAATGGATTTTCCCTGTTTGGCGTCTACTGCTGGGGCATGGCGCTGTTTCTCTTTATTCTGAATCTCGTGGTTTAGGAGGCATATCGTGGCTAAGAAGAAATCCGCGTCTCAGGCGGAAAAAATAGTAACGGATACAAAAAAGAAGGCGCCCGCCGGAAACGGTAAGTCCGCGTCCAAAAAGAAGCCGCCGAAGAAGGCGGCAAACCGGAAAACGCCGCCCAAGGTACAGACGGAGTATGATACGCCGGTGTCCTCCCGGGGCGTCGTGGCGCTGATCAGCGCCTTCCTGTTTATCCTGTTTGTCCTGATTTGCGTCAAGCCGGAGGGAGCGCTGCTGGTGGTGGTAAAGTCCGTGGTGCTGGGTCTGGTTGGCCGGGCTGGCTTCTACTTTCTGATTCCCGTTCTGCTGTACCTGACGGTCATCAACCTCTTTGGCAAAAAGGTTGCCGTGCGGATGCGGAGCCTGAGCAGTGTGGCCTTTGCCCTGCTTTGCGGCGTGATCTATCATCTGGTTATCTCCGGGCAGACCACTGCCGAGCCAATGCAGATGCTGTCGCTGCTGTATACCGGCGGCGCGGCCGGTACCACGGGCGGCGTTCTCTGCGGCGGCCTGGCCGATTTGCTTCGCTGGGGCTGCGGAACGCCGCTGGCTTTCCTGATTTCCATTCTGGCGGCGGTGCTGACCCTGCTGGGCGCCATGCAGATCACCATTCCCAGTCTGATCCGGGCAATTGCCAACCGCCCGCGAGACGACTATGAGGAGGAAGAGGACGACGATTATATCGAACCGGCAGCCATCGTGGTGAACAAAATCGCCAACCGGCAGATTGAGCAGAAGCGCCAGCGCAGGGAGCAGGCGCGGGCGCAGGCAGCCGTTCCTGTGGAGCAGACGGTGGCTTCCGTGGAAGAACGGACGGTGAAGCCGCCCAGACAGGAAAGGCAGCCCAGACAGGAAAAACCTCCTGTTTCGGCACCTGTTGCGCCGCAGCAGGAGGAGCGCAAGATTGCGCCGGACAGAGGCGCCGCTTTTATGAGCCGCATTGACGCGGAAATCAGCGCGCCGCTGGCCGGAACCAGCCGGTTTGTCCGGGACGACATTCCCAATGTGTTCGACGAGCCGGTAGAGGCGATCACACCGGCAAAGGAGCCGGAGATTCCCGAGAAGATGCCGGAGCTGATTCTCACGAAAGGGGAGAAAGCGGAGAAAGCGGAGAAAACGCCCCAGCCGAAGGCCGTGGAGAAGGAGAAGCCGGAGACGCAGAAGGTCCGGGATACCGCTGCCGCCGCCAAACAGGTGACGCAGGAGATTGCCCAGGCCCAGGCGCAGAAGAAGCCGGAGTACTGCTTCCCACCGCTGGATCTGCTGAAGAAGCCCACCCGTGGCGCGGCGGACGGTACGGAGGAGATGCGGGAAAATTCCCGACGCCTGAATGAAACGTTGGCAAGCTTCAATATTGACGCCCATATCATCAACGTAACCAGAGGCCCCAGCGTGACCCGGTATGAGGTGGAGCTGGACAGAGGCGTGCGGCTGAACAAGCTGACCGGCTGCGCGGATGACATTGCCCTGAGTCTGGGCGCTTCCGGCGTCCGGATTGCAGCGGTTCCCGGGAAGATTTCCGTGGTGGGCATCGAAGTGCCCAACCGCACGGTAACTACGGTTTCTTTGCGGGAGGTCATTGATTCTCCGGAATTCTCCAATGCCAGATCCAAGTCCTCCGTGGCGCTGGGCAAGAGCATTGACGGCAACTGCGTGGTCGGCAACATTGCCAAGATGCCCCATCTGCTGATTGCCGGTACCACCGGCTCCGGTAAGTCTGTGTGTATGAACTCCATCATTATCAGTCTGCTCTATAAGGCAGGGCCTGAGGATGTGAAGCTGATCATGGTGGATCCCAAAATGGTGGAACTGGGCATCTACAACGGCATTCCCCAGCTGCTGATTCCCGTGGTGACGGATCCCAAGAAAGCCGCCGGAAGCCTGCAGTGGGCGGTGACGGAAATGCTGCGCCGGTATAAGATGATGTCCGACATGGGCGTTCGGGATCTGGAATCCTACAACAGCATTGTGATGAACGAGGAAGACGGACAGAAGCTTCCCCAGATCGTCGTGATTATCGATGAGCTGGCGGATCTGATGATGGTTGCCGCCAAGGAGGTGGAGGATTCCATCTGCCGCATTGCCCAGATGGGACGCGCCGCAGGTATGCACCTGATTATTGCCACCCAGCGACCCTCTGCCAATGTCATTACCGGCCTGATGAAGGCCAACATTCCCTCCCGCATTGCCTTCTCCGTGGCCTCCGCCATGGAGTCCCGGATTATTCTGGATACCATGGGCGCGGAAAAGCTGGTAGGCAAGGGCGATATGCTCTATGCGCCCATCGGCAGCGGTAAGCCCCTGCGGGTGCAGGGCTGCTTCGTTACCGACAGCGAGGTGGAAGCCGTGGCCGAGTATGTGAAGGAAAACTATGTGGCGGACTACAATCAGGATGTGCTGGACGAAATCGAAAAGAAGGCACAGCAGACGGGCAAGAAATCTGCCGGCGTCTCCGACCCGGAACCCAGCGATGAGGAGCTGGAGGGGGACGAGATGCTGCCCGCCGCCGTGGACGTGATTCTGGAAACCGGACAGGCGTCCGTGTCCATGCTCCAGCGCCGGTTGAAGCTTGGGTACGCCCGGGCAGCCCGGATCGTGGATGAGATGGAGGAAAAGGGCATTGTGGGTCCCTTCCAGGGCAGCAAGCCCCGAGCCATCCTGATTACAAAGGAGCAGTGGCAGGCAAGAAAGGACGGAACGCAGATGGCCTTTGACGATTTGGGCGAACCGGATTCCGGAGAAGTCGAGTAAAGAGAGGGAAGGGCGATACCATGCGATCAAAAGAAGCGCTGCAGCGGCGGATCCGCGAGCTGTGCGCGGAAAACGACCTGACCATCACAGGACTTTCCACACTGTGTGGTATTACCCAGTCCACTCTGAACAACATTATCAGAGGCCGGAATAACTCCCTTACGGTTTCCACGGTGCAGAAGATCTGTGACGGACTGGAAATTGACCTTCCCACATTCTTTGATTCGGATCTGTTCCGCAATCTGGAGCAGGAAATTTACTGAAAAGCCCCGGCGAGCGCCGGGGCTTCCCGGGAAATCCGGGATTTGGGGTTGACAGACGGGCAATTACCGGCTATAATGTACGAGTTAACGGGGTATGGCGAAGTTTGGTATCGCGCTTGGTTCGGGTCCAAGAGGCCTCGGGTTCGAATCCCGATACTCCGACCAGATGGAAAAGTCCCACCCTTTTGGGTGGGCTTTTTTCTTACCAGCGGATAGTATGTTGCTGCGGCGTATAGAGAAACAGGAGGCTTTCTATGATCTATTGTGTGGAAGACGACAGCGCGATCCGGGATCTGATGCTGTATACACTGAATGCGTCCGGCTATTCGGCGAAGGGATTTCCGGACAGCACGGATTTCTGGAAGGCCATACAGGAGGAGCGCCCGGAGCTGATCCTGCTGGATATCATGCTTCCCGGGGAGGACGGAATCTGCATCCTGAAGAAGCTTCGCGCTTCACCCATGACTTCCGATATTCCTGTTCTGATGGCGACGGCGCGGGGAAGCGAGTTTGACAAGGTAATCGGTCTGGATTCCGGGGCGGACGACTATCTGGTCAAGCCCTTTGGAATGATGGAGATGGTGGCGCGCATCAAGGCGGTGCTGCGCAGGACTTCGCCAAAGCCGGTGACGGTGCTGACCTGCGGGGACATTGTTCTGGACGAGGGGAAGCACCTGGTTACCGTGAGCGGAAAGCAGACTGCGCTGACGCTGAAAGAATATGAGCTGCTGAAGCTGCTGATGGAGAATCCGGGGCAGGTATTTACCCGGGAGGTTCTGCTGTCGCGCATCTGGGGGCAGGACTATCTGGGGGAGACCAGAACGGTGGATGTACACATCGGTACGCTGCGTACCAAGCTGGCCGGAAGCGGGGAGCTGATCGAGACGGTGCGCGGTGTGGGATATAAAATGGTGGAAAAGCATGAGCAGGAAAATCTTTAATGCCATCTGGCTGGTGGCCGTGGCGGTGTTTCTGGCCTCTCTTGCCTTTCTCATGGGGATTACCTACGACTATTTTACCCATGTGCAGCTGGGGCAGCTGAAGGCGGAGACTCAGCTGGCGGCGCAGGGAGTCATGCTTTCCGGGGAGGCCTATTTTGACGATTTGCCGGAAAACAGTTGCCGGATGACCTGGATCGCTGCCGACGGGACGGTGCTCTATGACAGCGACGCGGACAGCACGCAGATGGAAAACCATCTGGAGCGGGAGGAGGTACGGCAGGCGCTGGAGCAGGGCTACGGCCAGAGCAGCCGCTATTCCAATACGCTGGCGGACAAGCAGCTTTACGCCGCCCAGCGGCTGCCGGACAATTCGGTGCTGCGGCTGTCGATTGTCCAGATGTCGGTGTGGACGCTGCTGCTGAGCTTTGCGCGCCCCATCTGCATTGTGATTTTTCTCGCCCTGATTTTTTCCTTCCTGCTGGCCTCCCGCCTTGCGAAAAAAATCGTGGAGCCGATCAACAACATTGACCCGGACGACCCGGCACAGTATTACGGGCGGGATAACTACCGGGAGGTGGAGCCGCTGCTGCGCCGGATTGCCCACCAGCAGGAGCTTCTGAAGCGGGACAAGGCGCAGATTGAAAAGGCGTCTCTGATCCGTCAGGAGTTTACCGCCAACGTATCCCATGAACTGAAAACGCCGCTCCATGCCATATCCGGCTATGCGGAACTGTTGGAAAACGGAATGGTGCGGGAGGACGATATCAGACCCTTTGCCGGGAAAATCCGCCGGGAATCCGCCAGAATGGCAAAGCTGGTGGAGGATATCATTGATTTGACCAAGCTGGACAACGGCGGTGCGGAAATGGTGTGGGAGGACTGCGACCTGTATCGAATTGCCGAAAATGCCGTGGACAGTCTGGAATCCGCTGCCGCAGAGGGAGAAGTCACGCTGCATCTGATGGGAGAGCCTTCCCCCATGCGGGGCGTACCCCAGCTGCTGCACAGCATCGTATACAACCTTTGCGACAATGCCATCAAATATCACCGTCCCGGCGGCGAGGTTTGGATTTCCGTATCCCAGCAAGGGGACAGAACCATCCTGCGGGTGAAGGATAACGGCATCGGCATTCCAAAGGAAAGTCAGGATCGGATTTTTGAACGGTTCTATCGGGTGGATAAGAGCCGCTCCAAGGCGGTCGGCGGCACCGGACTGGGGCTGTCCATCGTCAAGCACGCCGTCCTGATCCATAAGGGTGCCATCCGGGTGGAAAGTGAGCCGGGACAGGGGACGCAGTTCGTTGTCACGCTGCCTGTACAGGAGGCGTAAAGGCCGGCTTTCCCATAGAAAAACAGTAGATTTCCGGCGGAATCTGTGGTATCATATGCCGGAAAGTTTTGATGAAGCAACAAGGAGAGAGTTCCATTGGATAATACGGAAGCTATCCGGCAGGATGCCGGTTTTCGCACAAAGGACTACTGGTATGACCTGCCGGAAGAACTGATTGCCCAGACGCCGCTGCAAAAGCGGGACGAATCCCGGTTAATGGTGCTGAACAGGCAGACCGGCGCCATCAGCCACCGGCATTTTTATGACATCATCGACTATCTGAATCCGGGTGACTGCCTGGTGATGAACGATTCCCGGGTTTTGCCGGCACGGCTGCTGGGGCATCGTCCCACCGGCGGCGCGGTGGAGGTACTGCTGCTGCGGGATCTGGGCAATAACTGCTGGGAATGTCTGTGCAAGCCGGGACGAAAAATGCAGCCGGGGAACACGGTTACCTTCGGCGACGGAGAACTGACGGCCGTTGTTCGGGAGGTACAGGAGGACGGCAACCGGATCGTGGAGTTCCGGTATGAGGGTATTTTCCTGGAGGTGCTGGAGCGTCTGGGCAAAATGCCCCTGCCTCCGTATATCAAGGCGGAGCTTGCCGATCAGGAGCGCTACCAAACCGTGTATTCCCGGGAGGTGGGGTCTGCCGCCGCGCCAACGGCCGGCTTGCACTTTACCAACGAACTGCTGGAAAAAATTCGGGAAAAGGGCGTGCGTACCGCTTTTGTTACGCTCCATGTAGGCCTGGGCACGTTCCGACCGGTCAAGGCGGAGAACATTCAGGAGCATCATATGCACTCCGAGCTTTGCATGATGAACGAGGAGACCGCCGCAAGCCTGAATGAGACGAGGAAACGTGGCGGCAGGATCATTTGCGTGGGAACCACCTCCTGCCGGACGCTGGAGTCGCTGGTGAGAGATGACGGAAGCTTTGCGGCCAAGTCCAAATGGACGGATATTTTTATTTATCCCGGGTATACCTTCCGGGCGATGGATGGGCTGATTACCAACTTCCACCTGCCGGAAAGCACGCTGCTGATGCTGGTTTCCGCCTTTGCCGGGCGGGAGCGGGTGCTGAACGCCTACGCGGAAGCTGTCCGGGAGCGGTACCGCTTCTTCAGTTTCGGCGATGCCATGTGTATTTTGTGAGGGGACTATGTTCAAGCTGTTGAAAACGGAGGGGAAAGCCCGCCGGGGCGAATTTACCTGTGCCCACGGAACGGTTCAGACCCCGGTGTTTATGAATGTGGGCACTCAGGGCGCCATTAAGGGCGCGCTGAGCGCTGAGGATTTGAAAACCATCGGCTGTCAGGTGGAATTGTCCAACACCTACCATCTGCACCTGCGGCCTACGGACAAGGTTGTCCGGGAAATGGGCGGCCTGCACAAATTTATGACCTGGGACGGCCCGATTCTTACGGATTCCGGTGGATTTCAGGTGTTCAGCCTGTCCTCCCTGCGGAAAATCAGGGAAGAGGGCGTGTATTTTGCCTCTCACATCGACGGACGAAAGATCTTCATGGGGCCGGAGGAGAGTATGCAGATTCAGTCCAATCTGGGCAGCGATATCTGCATGGCTTTCGACGAGTGCATTGAGAATCCGTCTCCCCGGGAGTATGTGCAGCAGAGTGTAGACAGAACTTACCGGTGGCTGCAG
>JAXEAK010000005.1:0-46007 GCA_034094395.1 Faecousia sp. | reverse complement strand
CTCCATGTTGGTGGGGATGGTGGCCACGGACGAGCAGGTGCCGAAGGACACCGCCGCCGGGCGGAACAGCTTGGAGAACATGACCTTCGCGCCGCCCTTACCGCCGCCGAACCGGGCGTAGATGGGGAAGAAGATGAACATGTAGGCGAAGCTCATGACATAGTAAATAATAAGGGTGCGGCTGTAATCCTTCACCAGCTCCGGGCCGTAGGTGGCCACCAGATTGGCGAAGAAGCCGAAAAAGCCGATAGGGGCGTAGTAGGTGATGATCTGCACGGCCTTCAGGATGCAGGCGGTGATGTCCTCCAGCAGCTTTGCGGTCATGGTCTCAGGTCCTCCCTGCAGCTGCACACCGAAGCCGATAATCACCGCGAACACGATCAGCGGCAGCACCGCCCGGCGGCTCAGCAGTTCCACAAAGTCCGGCTTGGTGAAGAAATTCACCAGCATCTCCCCCACGCCGATCACCGCGCTGGAATCCGCCTCAGGGACTTCATACGTACCGGTGATGACCGGGAAAACCCGCATGACCGCGTACATGATAATGGCAGCGATGCCTGCGGTGACAAAGAAGGTCGCCAGCGTCACGCCCATGACCTTGCCCGCCCGTTTTGCCCCTGGCATATTGGCAATGGCCGAAGCGATGGAGCAAAACACCATGGGCACTACCGCGCAGAACATGAGATTGGTGAAGATCGTGCCGAGAGGCTCCAGCACAGGCGCCGCCTCAGGCCAGAGAAGCCCCGTCACGCAGCCGCCGGTCATGCCAAGGAGCATAAACAGGAGAAAACCGTAGTGTTTCAAAAAGCGTTTCATATTGTACCTCTTTTCATAAAAAGTGCTCGTGTATCATACCCCCGTTCCGGGTGCTTTTCAAGGGAAATCCGGCACTTCTTACTGTGATTGCCTTCAAGATACCAAAGTTGCGGGAAAAAGTCAATGAAGCATTGCAATACCGGACAAAATTTGATAAACTATTTGCGCAAGCTCAGGAGCGCGCCGGGGCAGCGTCTGCCCCGTGCCGCCTTCCTTCTTTTCAGGTGAGACAATGAACACAAAGCAAGACTATATCGCCGTATTCGATTCCGGTGTCGGCGGGATCAGCGTACTGCGGCACCTGCGGCGGCAGCTGCCCGGCGAGCGGTTCGTCTATTATGGGGACTCCGCCAACGCGCCCTACGGCAGCCGACCCACGGAGGAGGTTCGGGCGCTGACTCTGGCAGCTGTGGAGCGGCTGAAGGCGGAATATCCGCTGAAGGCGCTGGTGATCGCCTGCAACACCGCCACCGCCGCCGCCATCAACGACGTCCGCTCCGCGTTTCCGGAGCTGATCGTGGTGGGCATTGAGCCGGCGCTGAAGGTGGCGGCGGATCACTACCCCGGCGGACGGGTGGGCGTGCTGGCCACCGAGGTGACCCTCCGGGAGGAAAAATTCGACACGCTGCTGCACCGGTTTGATGAAGAGGTTACGATTTTTAAGATTCCCGCCCCCGGTCTGGTGGAGCTGGTGGAAGCCGGGAAGGTGGACACCCCGGAAACGGAGGCGCTGCTGCGCCGGGTTCTGCAGCCTTATCTCGGCAAGCTGGACGCACTGGTGCTGGGCTGCACCCACTATCCCTTCGCCCGCGCCGCCATCTCCCGGGTTCTGGGAGACTCCGTCGTCCTTCTGGACGGCGGCGAGGGCACCGCGCGGGAAACCCGGCGGCGCTTACGGCAGGCTGGCCTATTGGAAAATGGCGAAGGTCAGATCATCATTCGCAACAGTTCCCCCGACCCGGAGATGCTCCGTCTGTCCCGGGAACGGCTGGAGCAGGAGGACTAACCATGGAAAACAATATTCTGGTCATCGGCATTGCCGGAGGCACCGGCAGCGGAAAAACCACCCTGATGAACAACCTGATCGGGAAGTTTCAGGACATGGTCACCGTCCTCAGCCACGACAACTACTACCGCCGTCACGACGAGCTGACCTACGAACAGCGCAGTCAGCTGAACTACGACGAGCCGGCGGCGCTGGAAACAGAGCTGATGGCACAGCATCTTTCCAAGCTGCGTCAGGGCGAAGCCATCGACTGCCCCATCTACGACTTCACCCTGCACAACCGCTCCAGTCAGACCATGCGCATCGTGCCAAAGCCGGTCATCATTGTAGAGGGTATCCTGATTTTTGAAAACGAAGCCCTGCGCAATCTCATGGACATCCGCATTTTCGTAGACACCGACGCGGACATCCGCCTGTGCCGCCGGATTGCCCGGGATGTGAGCCAGCGGGGACGGACGCTGGAGAGCGTGCTGACCCAGTACCAGCAGACCGTGAAGCCCATGCACGAAAGATACGTGGAGCCAAGCAAAAAATACGCCCACATGGTTGTCCCCGAAGGCGGGAAAAATCTGGTGGCGCTGGACATGATTACCGGCAGAATTCAAAAGCATCTGGAGGACGTATGTGCTACGAAAGCCTGATTTTTGATATTGACGGCACACTGTGGGACTCCCGGCAGCTTGTGGCGGAGGGCTATAACATTCAGCTGCAGCGGGAAGGGCTTTCCCATCTGGCGGTCAACGCCGAGATGTTCCGCCCTCTGTTCGGAAAAGTCATGACGGAGATTGCCGACACGATTTTTTCCTCCATTCCCGTCCCGGAGCGCTACGCCCTGATGCAGCGGTGCATGGACACGGAAAACCGGTATCTTCAGGAGAATCCCTGCCGGATCGGATATCCCGGCGTCCGGGAGACCGTGGAGGAGCTGTCGAAAACCCACCGGCTGTTCATCGTCAGCAACAGCCAGCGGGGGTATCCGGAATTGTGCATGGAAAAGCTGGGGCTGACCTCTTACATTCAGGGGCACCTGTGCTTTGGCGACACCGGCACCGGCAAGGGAAAAACCATTCGCACCCTGATGGACAAGTATGGCATCGAACGGTGCGCCTACGTGGGCGACACTCAGGGCGACTACGAAGCCACCATGGAAGCAGGCGTGCCCTTCCTCTGGGCGGCCTACGGCTTTGGGACACCGGAGGGCTTTGATCAGAAAATCAACAGCTTTGCCGAACTTCTGGCTCTGCCCGGCATGAAATAAAGGAGTAACCCTACCATGAGTATTGCAATCGACGCCGCCTGCCTGCAATGCAGCCTGCGGCGGAATCTGGAAACCGTACAGCCCCTTGGCTCGGACGCGGACACCATGGACTTTGCCCGGGAACTGATGCGGCTGTATCTGGACGCGCCCAAGGACGTGCCCTCCACCTGGTTCACGCCGAAAATCGCCGAGCTTCTCCATCGGCGCTACGGATTGGAAATGGATCGGTTCCGGCAGGAAAAGCAGGACTCCAACCGGCTGGTGCTTGCCCATATGCCCCAGGTGCGGGAGCGGATTCGTGCCGCGGCGGATCCGGTGCTGGCCGGGCTGCAATTTGCCATTTTGGGGAATTATCTGGATTTCTCCGCCCTGCAGGGGCAGGTCAGCTTTGAGAAATTCTCCGAAATGCTGGACTCCGCTGAGGAAATGCACTTTGACCGGGAAGTCTACCGCCGGTTCCGCAAGGATCTGGAGAGCGGGAAGCGGCTGCTGTATCTGACGGACAACGCAGGAGAAATCGGATTTGACCGTCTTTTCGCCGAGGCAATCGCCGCCGCCTATCCTGATTTGGAAATCACTTTCTGCGTCCGGGGCGGCCCCACGCTGAACGACGCCACCCGGGAGGACGCGCTGGCAGTGGGAATTTCCTTCCCCGTTATCGACAACGGCAATCTGATCCCCGGCACCCAGCTGGATCAGCTCAGTGGGGAAGCGAAGGCCGCCGTGGAGCACGCCGACGTGATTCTGGCAAAGGGCATGGCGAATGTGGAAACCATGTACGGCTGCGGGTACAATATCTACTATGCATTTCTGGTGAAATGCCAGCGGTTCGTGAACCTGTTTCAGAAGCCCCTCATGACGCCTATGCTGGTGCCGGAGCGGGCATAATATCCGGATTATCCATAAAGCACCGCACAATGGGAACAGCGGGCTTCGGCGGATCTTTTGCCCCATTATGCGGTGTTGCCTTAACGAAAAATTAAGGAGATTCCTTTCAAAATCCGTTGCAAATAAAAACAGGCTGTGTTACAATAAGCGAAAATTGACCAAGGAGTGCCGTATGCTGCTGAAATACCTGTCCTGTTTCTTCATATCCATGGTTCCGCTGGTGGAGCTCCGGCTGGCGGTTCCCATGGCGGTGTCCATGGGGCTCAGCTACTGGCCTTCTCTGGTGGTTTGCGTCATCGGCAATCTGCTGCCGGTGCCCTTCATCTACTTTTTCGCGAGAAAGGTGCTGGAATGGGGCAAGGACAAGAGATACATCGGCAGCTTTTTCAGCTGGTGTCTGAAAAAGGGGGAATCCGGCGGGCACAAGCTGACCCAGCGTGCCGGAAGAACCGGCTCGTTTCTGGCGCTGCTGCTGTTTGTGGGAATTCCGCTGCCCGGCACCGGCGCCTGGACGGGGACGCTGGCGGCCAGCTTTCTGGATATGGGCATCAAAACCACTTCCATCGCCGTGTCCCTGGGTGTCGTCCTCGCGGGGAGCATCATGGGTGTCGTCAGTATGACCGGCGTTCACGTTTTCGGACTTTAATTAGGAGGTAAGTGCAATGTCTGAGTGTCTGTTCTGCAAAATCATCGCCGGGGAGATTCCCTCCACCAAAGTGTTCGAGGACGAAACCGTCCTGGCCTTCCGGGATATCGCCCCCATGGCGCCTACCCACATTCTGGTGGTTCCCAAAACCCACATTGCAGGCTGCAATGACATCACCCCGGAAAACAGCGCGGTAGTCGCCCATATTTTTGAGGTCATCCCCCGGATTGCCAAGGCGGAGGGGCTGACTAACGGCTACCGGGTGGTCAGCAACTGCGGCGCCGATGCCGGGCAGACCGTCCCGCACCTGCACTTCCACATCCTCGGCGGCAAGCAGCTGACCCTGGAAATGGCGTAAACTGAAAAAGCAGAGGGGTCAGGCAAACGCCTGACCCCTCTGTGTGTAGAAAAAGCTTCGCAGAATTTGCCGCTGTTGCGGCAAACAAAATAAAATCCATTTTCTGCCGGGGCGTGTACCTGGCAGAAAATACATCTCAGACTACTTCTTGATTGAAAGCTTTAAAAGCTTTCCGAGAATGAATTGTGCCAGAAAAGGCAGATGACGCCGCTGGGCTGACGCCCAGCAAGGAAGATAACGCATTCTGGCGCGATTCAGGCCGGAAAGAATTAAAGTTTTTAATCAAGAGTTAGTATTAAGCCGCTAAATTGTGCTTTCAATGACAAAAGGCGACGGATGTGCTCCGTCGCCTTTTGCTGTTACGCAGAGACTGCAGCTGCTTTCAGCGGCTTCATGGGGGCGAGGGTGGAGATGGCGTGCTTGTAGATCATCTGCTGCCTGCCGTCTGTGACCAGCACCACCACAAAGCTGTCGAAGCCGGTGATAACCCCCCGGAGCTGGAAGCCGTTCATCAGGAACAGTGTCACCGGAACCCGATCCCGGCGCACCTCCTTCAAAATGGCATCCTGTAAATTGATTGCTTCTGTCATATGTATACCTTCTTTCTCGGGAAACGCAGAGGATCCCTTATAATTCGGCGTCTCGAAACTCCCCATGGACGCCGCCCGATTGGGTATGCATATCCTAGCACGATTCACTTGTCAAAATCGCGAATAACCTGTCGAGCCTCCGCCAGAATTTCCTCGACGCTCTGTCCGGTCTGCCGGATTAGCCAGTGGATGTCCTTGTTCCGGCGGAACCAAGTCAGCTGCCGCTTGGCGTAGTGGCGGCTGGATTTTTTAACTTCTTCGGCGGCTTCCGAGAGGCTGCCGCCCTTGAGAGCAGCTACAAATTCCTTGTAGCCGATGGCCTGCATGGCGGTGCACTTTTCCGGAATGCCGCTGTCAAGAAGATTTTGAATCTCTGCGAGCAGTCCCTGCTCCAGCATGAGATCTACCCGCAGATCGATCCGGCGGTACAGTTCTGCCCGGTCGGCAAAATCCAGACCCAGCCACAACGGGGTGTATCGAGGCGGAATTGCCTGGGTCTTCCGGTTGTGTTCGGTG
Source organism: Faecousia sp. (assembly GCA_034094395.1). Lineage (GTDB taxonomy): Bacteria > Bacillota > Clostridia > Oscillospirales > Oscillospiraceae > Faecousia. Next base: position 39,929 of record JAXEAK010000005.1, on the reverse strand, counting down.
ATGGTCTCGCCGGTTTCCAGATAGACCTCCAGCGCCCGGATGATCCGTTTCCGGTCAGAAAGGTGCAGCCGGGCAGCGGCTTCCGGGTCAACAGAGGAAAGCCACGCCAGCATGGATTCCATGCCTTCCGCATCCGCCTTGGCTTCCAGTTTTTCCCGCACCCCGGTGGCGGGGAAGGGGGCAAATGCGTTGCCCCGGATGAGGGAGTCCATGTATAGCCCGGTGCCGCCTGCGATTATGGCTGTTTTTCCCCGGCCAAGAATGTCATCCACAATAGGGGCGGCAAGACGGCAGTAGCGACTGACGGAAAAATCCTCGTCAGGCTCCGCCACGTCGATCATATGGTGGACAATGCCCTGCATTTCTTCCTTCGTGGGCTTGGCGGTGCCGATGTCCATGCGGCGATATACCTGCATGGAGTCGCAGGAAACCACCTCGCCGTTTAACTCCTTCGCCAGTTCCACAGCCAGCGCGGTTTTCCCGGAGGCGGTCGGCCCGGCAATGCAGATGATGTGGTTCATGGTCATGCCTCCGTGTTTGAATCAGCTTCGCTTAAACTGCTTTTCCAGCTGCTTTTTACTCAAACTGACGCAGATGGGACGACCGTGGGGGCAATACTTCAGATCCTCCCGGGACATCACCGCCTCCGCCACGGCCAGCAGCTCCTTCTCATCGTTTTTCCAGCCGGCCTTGATGGCGGCCTTGCAGGCCACGGTATGAAGCAGGGTATCCCGGACAGTGTCCTTGTGTTCCCTGCGGCCGTTCAGCAGGTCGCCGGACAGAGTCTCCACGGCTTCCGCCGCAGCTTCCGGGCTTAAGTCCATGGGAATCTGCCGCAGAAGCACGGTGTTTTCCCCAAATTCTTCGATGGCAAAGCCCAGCTCCTCCAGCATTTCCGTGTTGTTCAGCAGTTCTCCGGCAGCGTCGGGATTCAGGCGCACGGGGATGGGCTGGAGCAGGCTCTGGGCGGAAATGGACTCCTGATTGGCTTTCAGCTTTTCAAAGAGAATCCGCTCGTGGGCGGCGTGCTTGTCGATGAGGAAGGCGTCCTCCCCCTGCTCCACCAGAATGTAGGTATTGTATAATTCGCCTACCATACGCCACGGGGTTTCCGGGGGCATCTCCAAGGCGGTCTGCTCCACCAAAGGCTCCGCCTTTGGCGGGGCGGGCTGAGGGACAGGTTTCCGCTCTGCCGGGGCAGTTTGCTTTTTCACGGCGGCAGGAGCAGGAGCCGTTTTCTCGGGAGCGGCTGGTGTTTCTTCGTGAATCTGGGGCAGCATGACGAATTCCCGCAGAGGCATATTGTCCGGACGGGGGACTTTCTGCGCGGCGGCTGCTGCGGACTCCGGTTTCGGACGGGGCGCGTCTTTCAGAGCGGTGGAGAAGGCCTTGTATTCCTCGGCATTCATGGCGCGGAAAAAGGGCTCCTTCTTTGCCGGGGAGGATTCCCCTTTCCGGGATACCGGAGGTGAGGGAGAGGTGGGCGCAGTCTGTGCCGCAGCGGGCTGCTTGAACTGCACCTGTGGCCGATCGGGCTTTTTGTTCAGCCCGCCCAGCACACCATAGTGCACGCAGTCAAATACCGCCTTTTCCGACAGGAATTTTACCTCCGTTTTCGCTGGGTGGACGTTGACATCCACGGCGTTGGCAGGCAGGGTCAGATGGAGCACACAGGCGGGGAATTTCCCCACCATGATCTGATTGCGGTAGGCCTCCTCCAGCGCGGAAATCAGCAGCTTGGACTTTACCGGGCGGTTGTTGACAAAAAAGGTCTGCAGATTCCGGCTGGGACGGGCATCCGTGGGCAGGGAAACGAAGCCCGTCAGGGTATAATTCTCCCAGCGGCTTTCCACGCTGACCATTTTCGCACAGTCCCGGCCATAGACGCAGTACATGGCGGCCTGCAATCCGCCGGTGCCGGGGGTGGACAGCACCTGTTTTCCATCCCTCAGGAACTGGAAAGCCACCTCCGGGTGCGCCAGCGCCTGCAGCTGCACAGCAGCGGCTACCCGGCTGCCCTCAACAGTGTCGGATTTCATAAATTTCATCCGGGCAGGGGTGTTGTAAAACAGATCCCGCACCAGAATGGTGGTGCCGTCAGGGCACCCGGCTTCCGCTTCCTCGGTGATCTGCCCCGCGTCCAGATGAAGCTTCACACCGGCAAGGCTCCCGGCGGTTTTGGTCATCAGGTCAATGCGGCTGACGGAGGCGATGGCGGCAAGGGCTTCGCCCCGGAAGCCCATGGTTCCGATGGCGACAAGATCCTCCTCGGTGCGCAGCTTGGAGGTGGCGTGACGCAGAAAGGCGGTGCGGGCATCCTCCGGGGACATCCCGCAGCCATTGTCCGTAACCCGGAGAAAGGTCATGCCGCCGTCCCGGATTTCAATGGTGATCTTCGAGGCACCCGCGTCCACGGCGTTTTCCAGCAGTTCCTTTACCGCGCTGGCAGGCCGTTCCACCACCTCGCCGGCGGCAATCAGGTTGGCGACATGGGGGGATAATTGCATAATTTTGGGCATAGCGCTACCTCCAGTAGGTGAGGGTGATCAAATTCACCGTGGCGTGGATGGCGATGGGCGCGAAGATGGTGCCCGCCTTGGTATAGCTCCAGGCAAGGCACAATCCCGCCGGCAGATATTGCAGCACCGCCATGAGAATTTCCAGGGGGGTGTACTGCCGCACATAGCCCAGAATGTGCACCATGGCAAAGGCAAGCATGGACACAAGGTAGGCCGCCCAGGGGGATTTCTTGTAGAGATTCTGGTAAATCAGCCCCCGGTAGATGCACTCTTCCACGGTTGGCACCAGCAGCACCGTGCCGATGAGTACCAGAAACCGGTTTTCCTGCCGCATGGCGGCGATGGAAGCGTCGTTGTAATTGGAGAAGCCGGGGACCAGCAGCCCTACAAGCCAGTCCGTTGCCAGCAGGCAGGCGTAGTATGCCGCCAGCCCCAGAATCACCGCCTGACACAGATAGGCGGGATGCTTGGTGGCCTGAACGGCGGCACAGCTGAGAAAATCATGGAAAATCAGCAGAATTGCCATGAAATTGATCATGTAAAATACGAAATTCAGTTCCGCTTCACTCAGCGGGTGGGACAGATTCCGGTTCAGGAGGGTCATAAGCTCCGGCAGCAGCAGGAGCTGAAAGGCGAAATAACAGAACCCGCGAATGGTTTCCTGACTGTTGGGACAGGTGCGGGCAGCGTGACTTTTTCTCATACGTTTCCATCCAGCAGCTTTTTCAGCTTGTACAGTTCATTCATGGCTTCTATGGGGGTCAGAGTTTCCACGGTGATGTGCTCCAGCGCGGAAATCACCTGCTGCCCCGTCAGGTCCAGCATACTGACCTGATCCGACGGTTCTTTGGGCGAAGCGGGAGGTGGGGCGATGCCCTCGGCTTCCAGTTCCGCGAGAATTTCCCGGGCGCGGGCAATCACCGGGCTGGGAATGCCCGCCAGCTTGGCAACCTCAATGCCGTAGCTGTCGTCAGCGGCGCCGGGGACGATTTTCCGCAGGAAAATCATCTGTTCGCCCCGCTTTTTGACGGCGATGTTGTAATTTTTCACATTGGGCAGCTTGTCCTCCATGGTGGACAGCTCGTGGTAGTGGGTGGCGAACAGGGTTTTCGCGCCCAGCCGACGGGGGTTGGCGACGTATTCCAGCACCGCCCGGGCGATGGCCATGCCGTCGTAGGTGGAGGTGCCCCGTCCGATTTCGTCCAGAATCAGAAGGCTGCGGGAGGTGGCGTATTTCAGAATCGTGGCGACCTCCGCCATTTCCACCATAAAGGTGGACTGCCCGGAAGCAAGATCATCGCTGGCGCCGATGCGGGTGAACACCCGATCCACCAGACCGATTTTGGCGCTGCGGGCGGGAACGAAGGAGCCCATCTGCGCCATGAGCACAATCAGCGCCACCTGACGCATATAGGTGGATTTACCTGCCATGTTGGGGCCGGTGATGATAGCTACCTGATTGTCCTCGCTGCCAAGATTCGTGTCATTGGGCACGAACAACGTGTCCTTGAGAACGGCTTCCACCACCGGATGCCGTCCATCGGTGATGGAAATTTCCCGCCCTAAGGTGATTTCCGGGCGGCAGTAGCCCCGCTGCACCGCAACGGCGGCGAGGGAGCACAGCGTGTCCGCTGCCGCCACCGCCTGCGCGGTCTGCTGCACCCGGGCTGCCTGCTGGGCAAGGTGTTCCCGCAGATTGGTGAAAATCTGGTATTCCAGGGCAGTCAGCCGATCCTTGGCGGTGAGCACCTGATTTTCCAGATCTTTTAATTCCTGCGTGATGTAACGCTCGCAGTTCGCAAGGGTCTGCTTGCGGATGTAGGTGTCCGGCACCTGATCCAGAAAGGATTTGGATACCTCAATATAATAACCAAATACCCGGTTAAAGCCAACTTTTAATGTGCGGATGCCGGTTTTCTCCCGCTCGGAAGCTTCAATGGCGGCAATGGTGCCGCTGCCGCCCTCCATAATATCCCGAAGCCGGTCGGCTTCTTCATTAGCGCCCTTGCGGATGATGCCGCCTTCCCGAACGGTGAGGGGCGGATCGTCTACAATGGTGTTTTCAATCAAATCCGCGCAGTCTGTCATGGGATCAATGGCCTGCTCCAGTTTTTGGAGCATCGGCGCGCTGCAGCCCTGAAGCTGGCGCTTCACCTCCGGCAGCGCCCGGAAGCCCCGGGCAAGCCCTAAAAGATCCCGGCAGTTGAAGGTGCCGGTTACGATTCGCGTCATGACCCGCTCCAAATCCGTCACATCCCGCAATGCCTCTTCCAGCTCCCCACGGAGGATCACGTTGTCCACCAGATCCTCCACGGCGGCGTGGCGGCGGGTGATCTCCACCGGGTCAAGCAAGGGCTTTTCCAGCCAGGAGCGCAGCATCCGTCCGCCCATGGCGGTGTGGGTCTTGTCGAGAACCCACAAAAGGGTGCCTTTTTTCTCCTTGGAGCGCATGGTTTCCGTCAGTTCCAGATTCCGCCGGGCATCCAAATCCAACTCCATGAATTTTCCGGTGGTGTAGTATTGCAGCTCCCGGATGTGAGCCAGGTCGTTTTTTTGCAGGGTCAGCAGAGTTTGCAGCAAAGCGCCGCTGGCAATGATGGCGGCGGGCATTCCGGCAAGCCCCATCTGGGCAAGGCTCTGGGAAAAGTGGCTTTCCAGAAGCTCCTCACAGCTTTCCAGCCGGAACAGCTCGCTTTTTCCCTCGTCCACGCAGCAGCTCAGGCGGCGAAAAATGGCATCCTCGATAGGCTCGCAGTCCACATTGCTGCCGTAGCGCAGCACCTCGCTGGGGGAAAACCGCCCCAACTCCGAGGCAACGCTTTGGGCATCTGCGCAGACTGTGGCAAAAAACGCGCCCGTGGACACGTCGCAGAAGGCAAGACCGAATTTTCCGCTCTCGCCGTAGATGCAGCCCATGTAGTTGTTTTTGTTCTCGTCCAGCATACAGCTTTCTGTGACAGTGCCGGGGGTGACGATGCGGGTAATGTCCCGCTCCACCAGTCCCTTCGCCAGAGCGGGGTCTTCCATCTGTTCGCAGATGGCAACCTTGTAGCCCTTTTGAACCAGCCGGGCAATGTAGGAGTCCACGCTGTGATAGGGCACGCCGCACATGGGAGTCTGCTCTTCTTTGGGCTTGGTGCGATCCCGGCTGGTGAGGGTCAGATCCAGCTCCCGGGCGGCAAGCTTTGCGTCCTCGTTGAACATTTCATAGAAATCGCCCAGACGGAAGAACAGGATGCAGTCCTGATTGCGCTCCTTGATTTGCTGATACTGCCGCTGCATGGGCGTCAGTTCCTTTTCAGGCTTTGCCATAATTCAGGTTCCTTTTCCTTTATTTTTGATATACGACCTCAAAATACTCGCACACACAGTCCATATCTTCCGAGAATTCCATCTGGAAATCCTCCCGGCATTCCCGGGTGAATACCTCCCGGTGGGCATCCTTCCAATAAGACAGGGACTTGTCGCCCTCGCCCTCAATAAAAGCATATTCTTCGGAAATCTCCCGGAAAGGCGTAATTTCGATTTTGGTAATCCGGGTGATGCAGTGAGGCGCGCCCCTGCTGTCCAGAATCACGGAATACTGTCCAACCTGCGGCAGCGGCGCCTTTTCCAGTTCGTACAGGCATTTCAGTCCTGTGGTAGCTCGCTTGTCACCACGGAGGAGAGCCGCAAGAATTTCATCCGCCAGTTCCGGATAGCCGTAGCAATAGGCATCATATTCCGGGATGTCCAGGCCGGACTCCCGGACGAACCGGGCAATGGTGTCCTCTGCCGTCAGGCTCCAGGTGGTGGCGCCGGTGATGGTGAGGTCCCGGAACGTGCCAATCAGGCTGTCATCGCCGGCAAAGCGCACCAGCCGTCCGCCCTCGGTGCGGGCGGTGAGCATATCCTTGTCCCGTCCGTCTACCAGACAGCGCAGCTGTTTGCCGATATAGTTATTGTGAATTTCCTCGGAAATGGCGTTCTGGACGGCGCACAGCTTATCAAACCGGCGGTTTTTCTCCTCTTTCGGAGTGGGATCGTCCATAGATGCCGCAGGGGTGCCGGGACGGGGGGAGAAGATGAAGGTGAACAGACTGTCGTAATGCACCTGCTGAATCAGGGAAATGGTTTCTTCAAATTCTTCCTCGGTTTCCCCGGGGAAGCCCACGATCACATCGGAGGTCAGCACCAGATCAGGCATGACCTTTTTGGCATACAGCACCTTTTGCAGATAGGTTTCCCGGTCGTAGTGCCGGTTCATGGCTTTTAAGACCCGGGAAGAACCGGACTGGAAGGGCAGATGCAGCTGCTTGGCGATCTTGGGGTACTTTGCCATGGTATCGAACAGCTTCTCGGAAGCGTCTCTGGGGTGGCTGGTCATAAAGCGAATGAGAAAATCTCCCGGCAATTCGGCAATGGCGGCCAGCAGATCGGCAAAGTCCTTTCCCTCCGGTAGATCCTTGCCGTAGGAGTTGACGTTCTGACCCAGCAGGGTAATGTCCTTCGCGCCGTTTTCGATCAGTTCCCGGCACTCCTTCAGAATATCCTCAAATTTTCGGCTGCGCTCCCGTCCCCGGACGTAGGGCACAATGCAGTAGGTGCAGAAATTGTTGCAGCCGTACATGATGGATACCCAGGCTTTCAGCTTGGAGTCCCGCACCTGGGGGATGCCCTCGGCAATGGAGCCGGGCTCGTCGGTGATGAAGAACTGCCGCTTCTTCCCGCTGAGGACGTTCCACAGAATTTCCGGGAACTGCCACAGGTGGTGGGTGGAGAACACCCCGTCTACATGGGGGTAACTCTTTTTAATTCGGTCGGAGACGGTTGATTCCCCGGCCATGCAGCCGCACAGGAAGATTTTCTGCTCCGGGTGGCGGCGCTTGGTGTGGGTCAGCGCGCCTAAGTTGCCGAATACCCGCTGCTCCGCGTGCTCCCGGATGGCGCAGGTGTTCATAATCACCACGTCCGCCCCTTCGGCCTCCTGCACAATGGCGTAGCCGCACTGGGTCAGGTAGCCCCGAAGCTTTTCGGAGTCGGCTTCGTTCTGCTGGCAGCCGTAAGTTTCTACGAAGGCCACGGGGGTGATGCCTTTCGCCTGCCAATAGGCGGCGATTTTATCGCAACAGGCGAACTGCCTGTCCAGTTCTGCCTGAGAAATCACGGTAGTTTTTGTGTTCATAGGATGCTCCTTTGCGATAATATCTCAATTATAGATAATAACATTTTCGGAGGGTATTTGCAAGTGCGCAAACGCAGAAAACGCCGGCTGTGGACGGCGTGAACGGCAGGGACGCCCCATAAATGTAAATATTCTGTGTCCCCGGTTGCAATCGGCAGAAAATCGTGGTAAACTTACCCGGTCAGTTGTACCCAAACTGGGAAGAAATGAGGACTTTTTTCATGAGCAAATGTAAATTCTGTCAGGCGGAGCTGCCGGAAGGCACCACGGTTTGCCCCGCCTGCGGCAAGGATAACGCACAGAAAGCAAAAATGACCCCCGGCAGGATCGCGCTGATTGTCGCCGCCGTGGTGGTGCTGGCGGCGCTGGTGATCGGGCTGGTTGTGGCCGGAATGGATCGCAAGCCTGCGGCGGACACCGAAACGGAGCCTGTGGAGACTGCTGCCGCCACCATTCCCGCTGACGGCAACCCGGATGACGAGACAGCGAAGGGCAGCTACACGGCCTCCGACGCAGAGGTGATTGCCGCAAAGGATACGGTGGTCGCCCGGGTGGGAGATTACACGCTGACCAACGGTCAGCTCCAGATGTTCTATTGGACGGAGGTTCGGAACTTCCTGGGCAATTATGGGGCTTATGCGTCCTATCTGGGACTGGATACCAGCAAACCGCTGGATATGCAGAGTTGTGCCATGGCGGAAACCAGCTGCACCTGGCAGCAGTTCTTCCTGGCCAGCGCGCTGAACAGCTGGCGCAATTATCAGGCCGCAGCGGCGGAAGCGGAAAAGGAAGGCTTCCAGATGGATCCGGAGCTTCAGGCGCAGCTGGACGGCGCGGTGGAGAACCTGAAATCCACCGCCGAAATCTATGGCTTTGACAGCGCCGAGGCGCTGCTTGCCAGCGACGTGGGCAACGGCGCAGATATGGACGATTATCTTCATTTTCTGAATCTTTATTATAATGGCAGCCTGTATTTCAGCGACCTGTGCGACCGGTACTCTCCCACGGATGAAGAGGTGGAAGCCTACTACGACGCCAATGAGCAGGCCTATCAGGACAGCGGTCTGTCCAAAGAGGACAAGTATGTGGACGTGCGCCACATTCTGATTATGCCCGAGGGCGCGACCAGCGACACCATCCGTACGGAAACCTTTGACGATGCGGCCTGGGAAGCCAGCCGGATCAAGGCCGAGGAACTGCTGAAGACCTTCGAGCAGGGGGAGAAGACGGAGGAAAGCTTCTCGGAACTGGCGAAGCTCCATTCTCAGGATGGCTCCGCCTCCAACGGCGGCCTGTACACCGATGTAACCAAGGGACAGATGGTGGAAGCGTTTGACGACTGGTGCTTTGACGAAAGCCGGAAGCCGGGCGCCTACGGCTTGGTGAAGACGGAATTCGGCTACCACCTGATGTACTTCGTGGACAGCCGTCCCATCTGGAAGGAATCCGTCCGCAGTGATATGGTCAACGCCTATGCCAACGACCAGCTGAACCAGATGCTGGCCAAGTATCCCATGGAGGCGGAGTTCGACAAGATTCTGCTGGGCTATGTGGACTTGAGCGGCGGTGCGCAGGAGCAGACGGAGGAAGCGCCCGAACCCATCCCGGGCGATACCAATGTGTGGATTCTCGCCGGTGTGTCCGTGGTGCTGCTGGCAGCTGCCGCGTTGGTATTCCACAAGAAAGAAGAAAATATGTAACAAGAGATCCTCTCCCATTTGGGAGAGGATTTTGCGTATCTTCCGCTTGATTTTAACGCATGGGGCAGGTATGGAGCAGCTCCCCGGACAGTCTTCGGAACTCGGCGGCGTCGGTGGTTTTGCGCATTTTCTTCCAGAGCCTGTCGCTGCCTTCAAACCGTTCATGCAGGTACGCCCAGTGCTCCTTCATGCGAAACAGGGCGTTGCGGCAGCCGGAGAATTCCACTTCGTAGGTATCCATCAGCGCATTGAGGAAGGCCTCCAGTGTGTCGAGCCGTGTTCCGCCGCAGAGCATCCCGGGGTCGGCGATCAGCCCCCGGCCGATCATTATGGCGTTTAGGGATGGATACCGCTCCCGCAGGGCGCGGACATCGGACAGAGTGCGGATGTCGCCGTTAAAGCACAGCGGATTCCGGCTGTTTTCCAAGGCATAGTCGAACCACTCCCGGTGAACTTCTCCCTCATAAAACTGCCTGCGCACCCGGGGGTGGATGGTCACTTCCCGGATGGGATAACAGTTGAGAATTTCCAGAATGGCGGGAAATTCTTCCGGAGCCTCCAGCCCCAGCCGGGTTTTCGCGGAAACAGGCAGGGAAGAGGCGGAGAAAATTTGATCCAAAAACCGCCTTAACCCGTCCGGATCCCGTAGCATTCCGCTGCCCTTGCCCTTGGCAACCACGGTACCCGAGGGACAGCCGAGATTCAGATTGATTTCCCCGTAGCCAAGATCCCGGAGAACCTCTGCCGCCCAGAGAAAATCCTCCGGTACTTTAGTCAGCACCTGGGGGACGGCGGTAAAACCTGCGCTGTCCGCTTTTGGCAGTTCCCGGCTTTCCCGGGTAGTCAGACTGCGATGGACGGTTGGGGAGAAGAAGGGCATATAGTAGCGGTCAACGCCGCCGAAAAATCGGTGATGCAGCTGGCGGAAAACCCTGTCCGTCAGTCCCTCCATAGGGGCAAAATAGTAGTTCATAGATGTTCGTAAATTGTTCTTTCGTTACCTTCCCCCTCGGGGGAAGGTGGCCGAGCGTCAGCGAGGTCGGATGAGGGGTCCCCTGAAAGAAGAATCGGCCTGCTTTCCCCTCATCAGTCAGAAATCAAAGATTTCTGCCAGCTTCCCCCCAGGGGGAAGCTTAAGCTGCTAAATTCTCCTTTATTGAACGAACCACCCTTGGCTCTCCCTTTGGGAGAGCTGCTGAGCGGAGCGAAGCTGAGAGGGTGCCCTCTCCGGCAGCCTGACGGCTGCCACCTCTCCCAGAGGGAGAGGCAAGGGGGGCGGTGTAAATTAACGATATTCTTATTTAGCAGATCAAAGCCTTCCCCCACGGGAAGGCTTTGACTGAAAACGATCAGATTTCCGAAATCACGGGCCGGATCATGGGATTGCGCTTGGTGGTCTTGTACAGGTAGCCGCTCAGGTCGTTCTTGATGGTGGACTTGATGGCGGACCAATCCCGGATGTTCTTGCGCTGGCAGCGCTCGATGGCTTCCGTGGCCACCTCCTGCAGCGAGGTCATCAGCTCTTCGGACTCCTTGACGTAGATGAAGCCACGGGTGATGATATCGGGGCCGGTGATGATGCTGCCGTCCTCGGCACTCAGGTTGACGCAGACCACGATCATGCCGTCCTCCGCCAGATGCTTCCGATCCCGGAGCACCACGCTGCCCACGTCGCCCACGCCGGTGCCGTCCACAAAGACCTTTCCGGCAGGCACGGTGCCCTTAAGCTTGCAGCTCTTGGCGGTCAGTTCAAATACGGAGCCGATTTCCCCAATGAAGATGTTCTTGGGGTTCATGCCCATGGACTGCGCCAGCTTGCTGTGGATTTGCAGATGGCGCTGCTCACCGTGGATGGGAATGAAGAACCGGGGCTTTACCAGACCGTGAATGATCTTCAGTTCTTCCTGACAGGCGTGGCCGGATACGTGCAGTCCCTCGCTCTTTTCATAAACCACGTCCGCGCCTTTTCGGTACAGTTCGTTGATGATCTTGGAGACCGCCTTCTCGTTGCCGGGGATGGCGGAAGCAGAAATGATGATCCGGTCACCGGCGGTGATCTCCACCTGCTTGTGGGTGTTGAAGGCCATGCGGTACAGGGCGGACATATTTTCACCCTGAGAGCCGGTGGAGACGATGACGATTTTGTTCTTGGGCAGGCTCTTGATGGAGGAAAGATCCACGATGGTGCCGGGCTTCACCTTCAGATAGCCCAGTTCCTGGGCAACCTTCAGCATATTTTCCATACTCCGCCCGGTGACGGCGACCTTACGCCCGTGACGCTGGGCAGTGGCGATGATGGACTGAATGCGGTGCATATTGGAGGCAAAGGTGGTGACGATGATCCGCTGGTCGCAGTTGCGGAACTGCCGATCCAGACTCTCCGCCACCAGATTTTCGCTGGGGGTGTAGCCGCTGCGCTCCACGTTGGTGGAGTCGGACAGCATGGCAAGCACGCCTTTGCTGCCCAGTTCGCCCAGCCGGGCGAGATCCATCATGCCGTCCTTGGAGGTGGGGTCGATCTTAAAGTCGCCGGTCATCACCACTACGCCTACCGGCGTGTGGATCGCGAAAGCCACCGCGTCGGCGATGGAGTGATTCACATGGATGAACTCCACCTGAAAGCACCCGGCCTTGACCACGTCGCCGGGCTTATGGGTGACGAGCTTGACCTTGTCCGCCAGCTTGTGCTCCTCCAGCTTCAGCTTGATGAGGCCGTTGGTCATGGCGGTGCCGTGGATGGGGCAGTTTACCTCCCGCATGGCGTAGGGAATGGAACCAATGTGATCCTCGTGCCCGTGGGTAATGAAGAAGCCCCGCAGCTTTTTCTGATTTGCCACCAGATAGGAAAAGTCGGGGATTACCAGATCCACACCATACATGTCCTCCTCGGGAAAGCCCACGCCGCAGTCTACCACGATCATGTCCTTGCCGTACTCCAGCACAGTCATATTCTTGCCGATCTCGTCCAGACCACCAAGAGGGATAATTTTCAGTTTTTCTGCCAAATAAATACTCCTTTCAATGTGCGCAAATAAACATTTGCGGTGTTGCAGCCCCAAAAGGGGCAACACAAGCAGGCAGCCGCATCCCTGAGACTGAAGCCCTGAATCGCCGTCGTCCGGGAAAACGCCTGCTGTTGATGGATTGTTCTTATGTTCTGCGCGCGAAGCGCGTTCCTTTGCCCCGGGAAAAGCCCGCCCCGGAAAGCGTCAACGTTAGTATAACACAAAAATAGGGAAATGTATACAGAAAAATATGGAGCCTTTTTTACGGAAATCTCGGAAAAGTGGTTGCGGGATTTGGTCGGATTTGCTATAATACGAAAATACTATGGATTGCTATGCGCAAGGAGGCGGTAAGCGGATGAGCAGAAAGCTGGGAAAATTGCTGAAGCCCGGAATGGGAATGTATTTTCTGGTGATGGCGGCCTTCTGCGCGGCCGCGCTGCTGGAGGGTTACTTCTGGCTGGCGGCGGTGGAGACGACGGTGACGCTGATCGTGTTCGTGCTGTACGTGATGAACCGCAACCGCCGTGACCGGCAGCTTCAGCGCTATATTCAGACGGTGTCCAATACACTGGAGGCCACTTCTCAGGGAGAAAGCCCGCTGCCTGCGGTGTTGATCCGGCTGGGGGACGGCGTGATTATCTGGGCAAATCACCGGTTCAGCGAGCTGACCGGCTATGCCGATACCATGCTGGAGCAACAGCTGGAGGAGGTTCTGCCGGATTTCTCTCTGGACTGGCTGGAATCCGGAAAGACGGAATGTCCCCGGGATGCGGCGCTGGGAAACCGCCGGTATCGGGTGTACGGCACTACGGTTCGGGCGGAGGACAGCCGGGGAACCATGCTGGGCGTGCTGTATTTCAGCGACCTGACCGAACTGTACCAGATTCGGGACGAGTATATCCGCTCCCGTCCGGTGGTCTCCATTATCCTCATCGATAATTATGAGGAGTTGACCAAGAACCTGACGGAAAGCGCCATTTCCACCATGAACGCCCGCCTGAACGAGACAATTACCCAGTGGACGGACAGGTATCAGGGACTTCTGCGGAAGCTGGAGCGCAACCGGTTTTTGTTCATTTTCGAAAAGCGGGATCTGCAGCGGGCGGTGGAGGACAAATTTTCCCTGCTGGAGCGGATCCATGAGATCACTAACCCCGCGGGGCTGCAGGCCTCCATTTCCATCGGTCTGGGTGTAGACGGCGCGAATTTTGAGGAGGGCTATGATTTCGCTGCTCTGGGTATTGAAATGGCGCTGAGCCGTGGCGGCGATCAGGCTGTAGTAAAGGATCGCTTCAATTTCAGCTTCTACGGCGGACGCAGCCGGGAGGCAGATTACCGCAGTAAGGTGCGCTCCCGGGTGACGGCCAACTCCCTGATGGAACTGATTGGGCAGAGCGGACACGTGTTCGTGATGGGTCATAAAAATGCCGATCTGGACGCCGTGGGCGCGGCGGTGGGCGTGTGCTGTCTGTGCCGCAAGAAGGGGAAAAAGTGCAGCATCGTCATCGATCTGGAAAAGAATTCCGCGCCGAAGCTGATTGGAGAGATCCAGTCGGAGCCGCAGTACCGGGATATCTTTATTTCCGGGCAGGATGCCCTGCTGATGGCGGATAACCGGAGCATTCTGATCGTGGTGGATACCAACCGCCCGGATCAGGTGGAGTGCCAGCCGCTGCTGGAAGCAATTTCCAAGGTCTGTGTCATCGACCATCATCGCCGGGCGGCGGATTATATCAGCCCGGTGGTGGTCAATCTCCACGAACCCTACGCCTCCTCTACGGCGGAGTTGGTGACGGAGCTGCTGCAGTATGCGGTGGAGAAGAAGGACGTGCTGCCTATCGAGGCAAAGTCTCTGATGGCGGGCATCTGTCTGGATACCAAGTTTTTCAACGTCCGCACCGGCGAGCGCACGTTTGAGGCCGCCGCCGCTCTGCGGCGTTTGGGCGCGGATACCACGGAGGTCAAGCTGCTGCTGCAAAGCGATTTTCAGGACACCATGGCCAAGTATCAGATCATCAAGTCCTCCCGGCTCTACCGACAGGAGATTGCCATTGCCGCTTTGAATACGCCTACCACCCGAATTCTGGCGGCGCAGGCGGCGGACGAACTGCTGAATATTTCCGGCATTACCGCTTCCTTTGTGCTGGATCCGGACGAGGATCAGGTGATTATTTCCGCCCGCAGCATCGGCTCTGCCAATGTGCAGATGATTCTGGAGCCTCTGGGCGGCGGCGGCAATACCGCAACCGCCGGTGCACAGGTGAAAAATGCCACTGTCAAGGATACCCTCGACCGGCTGGTGGAATCCATCGACCGGTTCTATGAAGAATAGTCTGAATCTAAGGAGATTATATTATGAAGGTTATTTTATTGCAGGACGTGAAGGGAAAGGGCAAGAAGGGGCAGATGCTGGAGGTTTCCGACGGCTACGCCCGGAACTTCATGCTGCCGAAAAAAATGGCCGTTGAGGCGACCCCCGATGCCATCAACACCATGCGTATGAATGACAAGGCCACGCAGGAGCGCATTGCCAAGGAGAAGGCGGAGGCGATGGCGGTTTCCAAGCAGCTGCGGGATCTGACCGTGACGGTCACCGCCAAGGGCGGCGGAAACGGGCGGCTGTTCGGCTCCATTACCAACGCGGAAATTGCCGACGCGCTCGAAAAGAAGGCCGGCATCAAGCTGGACAAGCGGAAAATTGTGATTTCCGATGCCATTAAAAACGTGGGAACCTACACGGTTACCTGCAAGCTGGGCTATGAGATCACTGCGCCTCTGACGGTGAAGATCGAAGAAGCGTAAGTTCAGTTGACAATTATGGGTGCCGTCGGAGGCGGCTTCCTTAATACCCCAATATGTATTTTACGAGAAAGGAGGATTTGACATGGATGAAGAACTTCTCTCCCGCCAGCCGCCCCAGTCGCTGGAGGCGGAGCAGGCGGTGCTTGGCTCCATCCTGATCGACAGCCGCTGCATTACCGATGTGGTGGGACTGGTAAAGCCGGAGGATTTTTATCTCCAGCAGAACCGGGAGATTTATGAAGCCATCTATACCATGTTCAATTTCTCCCAGACCATTGACCCGGTGACGGTGCTGGACAAGCTGAAGGAACTGGGCTATCATCACGACAACTCCCGGGACTACATCCTGCAGCTGATGGAAATTACGCCTACCGCTGCCAACGTGGTACGCTATGCGAACATCGTACGGGATAAGGCCATGCTTCGGGGCTTGAATCAGGCCGCTGCGGATATTCAGGAGATGGTCTCCGAAGAGGTGGGCACCCCGGCGGAGATGCTGGAATCGGCGGAAAAGAAGATTTATGCCCTGCGCAAGGGCGAGCGGGGCGACAGCCTGGAGCATATCGGCACCACACTGCACAAGGTTTTTGACCGGTTAACAGAACTGGCAGAGTCGGACTCCATGATTCCCGGCCTTTCCACGGGTCTGCGGGATCTGGACACCAAGATCAACGGCCTGAACAAGTCGGATCTGCTGCTGGTGGCTGCCCGTCCTGCCATGGGTAAATCCGCCTTTGCCCTGAATATCGGCGTGAATGTAGCGAAAAAGTACAAGAAAACCGTGGCAATTTTCAATCTGGAAATGTCCCGGGAGCAGCTTGCCATGCGCTTACTCGCCAACGAGAGTTTCGTGGAGCTGCAAAAGCTGGCCACCGGCAAGCTCAGCGAGGAGGAGTGGACGAAGCTGTGCATGGCTTCCGCAGCGCTCAGCCAGACGGACATCCGGATTGACGACAACCCTTCCGTTACCGTGGCGGACATCAACGCCAAGTGCCGAAGGCTTGACAATCTGGGGCTGGTGATCATTGACTATTTGCAGCTGATGCAAAGCTCCGGCTACGGGAAAACCAACGAAAACCGCGTGGTGGTGGTGGGCGAAATTTCCCGCTCCTTAAAAATTATGGCGAAGGAACTGAACGTCCCCGTGATTTGTCTGAGTCAGTTGTCCCGTGCGGTGGAAAGCCGAACCGATAAGCGCCCCATTTTGTCAGACCTGCGGGAGTCCGGCGCCATCGAACAGGACGCGGACTCCGTGATGTTCCTGTACCGGGACGAATACTACCACGAGAATACCGACGAGAAGGGCGTTGCCGAGTGCATTGTTGCAAAAAACCGCCACGGCGAAACCGGCTCGGTGAAGCTGCAGTGGATCGGTCAGTATCAGACCTTTACCGACCGGGAGTGGAAGCATGCAGAATAAACTGCTGAAATTCATCCGGGAGCAGAAACTGATTTCTCCCGGTGACCGGGTCATCTGCGCCGTTTCCGGCGGCGCGGATTCTGTCGCCTTGCTGTTTGCCCTCTATCTATTGCGGGAAAAGCTGGAAATCACGCTGGAAGCGGCACACTTTAATCACCACCTCCGGGGAGAGGAATCCCGGCGGGACGAGGATTTTGTCCGGAAATTCTGCGCCCGGTACACTATCCCGCTTCATGTAGGCGGAACCCGGGTTCAACCGGGGAAAAAGGGATTGGAGGCCGCTGCCCGGGATGTCCGATATCAGTACCTTCAATCTCTGGACGGCAAGATTGCCACTGCCCATACCGCCGACGACAACGCGGAGACGGTGCTGCTGCACCTGATTCGCGGCACCGGCCTGAAGGGGCTGGGAGGGATCGCCCCTCAGCGGGGGAAGCTGATTCGGCCTATGCTCTGCGTGACCCGGCAGGAGGTGGAGACGTTTTTGGAGGAGTGGAGCCTTCCCCATGTGGAGGACAGTTCCAACACATCGGATGCCTTCCTGCGCAATCGGATCCGCCACCACGTCATGCCGCTGCTGCGTCAGGAGAATCCCAAAATTGGGGAGAATTTGTCCCGGATGGCATTGCGTCTGCGGCAGGACGAGAAGTGCCTTGCCGCGCAGAGCACCTTTGCGACGCTGCCGGAGGTGGAAGTGCTCCGGAAAATGCCGCAGGCACTGCGCAGCCGCGCATTGGATGCCTTTTTGAAGCAAAACGGCGTTCCGGAACCGGAGGACAGGCACATTGCGCAGGTGGAGAAACTGGTGTTTTCGGACGATCCCTCCGCCCGGACGATGCTTCCCGGCGGAGTGACCATCAGCCGGTGCTATCAGCGCCTGACAGTGGTTCCGGAGCAGACCGGCTTCCCGGAAATCGATTTGCCCTGTCCCGGAGAGGCGCAGCTGCCCGGATTGCGGGTGATCTGTGAACCGGCGGAAAAAATTCTAAATACCCCGGACACCTTTACCGTATGCCCGGTGGGGACGATTCGGCTGCGCCCGCGCAGAAGCGGAGACGCCATCCGCCTGCCAGGCGGCAGCAGAAGCCTGAAAAAGCTGTTCATTGATCGGAAGATCCCGGCATCCCGGCGGAAGCGTATTCCGGTGGTATGTGATGAAGCGGGAATTTTGGGTGTGTATTCCATCGGCGGGGATCGGGAGCGCATGGCGCAAAACCTGCCGGCTGTGACGATCCGCTTTGAAAAAGAATAGGGGGAGAAAACTATGGACAAGGATATTGAACAAATTCTTCTGAGCGAGGAGCAGATTCAAAACCGGATTCGGGAGTTGGGAGAGATTCTGACAGCCGAATATGCGGACAAAAATCCCGTGATTGTGGGCGTGCTCAAGGGCGTAGTGGTCTTTTATGCGGATATGATTCGCCAGATAAAAGTCCCCTGCCAGATGGATTTCATGTGGATTTCCTCCTATGCGGGCACCTGCTCTACCGGCAAGATGCTGGTGCGGCAGGATGTGACCACGGATTTGAAAGGCCGGCACGTGCTGATTCTGGAGGATATTTTCGACACGGGAAACTCGCTGGAGTTCACGGTTAACCATCTGCGCGGGAAGGATCCCGCTTCCATCAAGGTTTGCACGCTGCTGGATAAGCCGGAGCGCCGCCGCCCCGGGGTCACGCTGAAGGCCGACTATGTGGGCTTTACCATTCCGAACGCCTTTGTGGTGGGATATGGTCTGGATTACAATGAACAATACCGGAATCTGCCCTATGTGGGTATTTTGAAGCCGGAAGTATACACAAAGTAAGGAGAAACGAATTGAAGAACCGTAGAATCATATCGACAATCGTGTATCTGGTGCTGCTCGTTGCGGTGTTTTCCTGGGTAAGCGGGCTGTTTACCCAGAGCCAGGATCAGGTGCCCTACTCTGAAGTGCTGAAGCTGTTCCAGAATCAGCAGGTAAAATCTTTCGTGGTGGAGGATCGTGTTATCACCATGAACCTGAACGCCCCCTATGGCGGACAGACCACGGTCACGGCCACCTTGGCGGATACTGACCGCTTTCTGGATGAAATGGATCCGCTGCTTCAGGAGCAGCTGAAATCCGGCGTGCTGGAATACTACCATTTCCGCCCGGAAAAGACTGCTTCCGCCTATGATCTGATCCTGCCGTTGCTGATTGTGGGGCTGGTGCTGCTGTTTGTGTGGGGCTTTATGATGGGCCGCGCCAACAACAATAACCCGCTGAACAATTTCGGAAAGGCGCGCACCGTTCTGGGCGTGCCGGATGGAAAGAAGGTCACCTTTGCCGATGTGGCAGGCGCGGACGAGGAGAAGGAAGAGCTGCAGGAGATTGTGGACTTCCTGAAAAATCCTGAAAAATTCACCGAAATCGGCGCCCGGATTCCCCACGGACTGCTGCTGGTTGGCCCTCCCGGCACCGGCAAAACCCTGCTTGCCCGGGCTGTAGCAGGAGAGGCTGGCGTGCAATTCCTGTCCATTTCCGGTTCCGACTTTGTGGAAATGTACGTGGGCGTAGGCGCCAGCCGTGTCCGCGACCTGTTTGAGCAGGCCAAGAAAATCGCCCCTGCTATTGTGTTCATAGACGAAATTGACGCGGTTGGCCGCAAGCGCGGTTCGGGCTTAGGCGGCGGGCACGATGAAAAGGAGCAGACGCTGAATCAGCTGCTGGTGGAGATGGACGGCTTCTCCCGCACGGAGGGGGTCATTGTTCTGGCAGCTACCAATCGCCCGGACATTCTGGATCCGGCACTGCTGCGTCCCGGCCGGTTTGACCGCCAGATTCAGGTGGGTCGCCCGGATGTCAAGGGACGGGAGGAAATCCTGAAGGTTCACGCCAGAGATAAAAGGCTGGATGATTCCGTGAACCTGAAGACCGTCGCCCGCTCCACTGCCGGCTTCACCGGCGCGGATTTAAGTAACCTGCTGAATGAAGCCGCCATTCTGGCAGCCCGGGAGAACCGTCAGGCACTGAACATGGAGGATCTGAACGAGGCACTGATGAAGATTACCGCAGGCCCTGCCAAGAAGAGCCGCGTCCAGACCCGGAAGGATCTGAGAGAGACCGCCATTCATGAAGCGGGTCATGCCGTCGCAATTTATTTCCTGCCCACCCATGACCCGGTGCGGCACATTACCATTATTCCCCGGGGACAGTCTCTGGGCGCGACCTGGTACCTTCCCAAGGACGATTCCGCCAATCTGACCCGCAACGAGATGTATGAGCAGATCGTGTCTCTGCTGGGCGGCCGTGTGGCGGAGGCGTTGTTCATCGGCGACATTTCCGTGGGCGCTTCCAATGACATTGACCGTGCCACCAAGCTGGCGCGGGACATGGTTGCCCGTTATGGTATGTGCGAAAAGCTGGGCACCGTCAGCTATCTGGATGGCGGCGAGGTCTTTATCGGACGGGACTACCAGACCACCAAGAGCTACTCTGAAAAGGTTGCCGGAACCATTGACGACGAGGTGAAGGCGCTGATCGACCGCGCTTATGACCACTGCAGGAAAATCCTTACGGAAAACGCGGACAAGCTGAATGCCGTGGTGGAGTTCCTGCTGGATAAGGAGTCCATGACCGGCGAGCAGTTTGAGGAGATCATGAAGGGTAAGGCGATTACGGAGGCCTCCTCTACATCCCTGTTTGACGGCTTTGAAGAACCGGATAAGACTGACGAAACAGAATAAGGATAAGCCCCTGCCGGGTTCCCCGGCAGGGGCATTTGCGCTATACGGCGTACAGCAGCACTGCGAAATATTGAAGCACCGCTCCGAGAATGACGAAAATATGGAATACGGAATGCATCCACTTTTTGGCTTTCCCCAGCCCGTAGAGAATGGAGCCGATGGTGTAGGCAATACCGCCGGCGAGCAGCAGCAGGAAGCCCGGCAGGCTCAGCACCTCCAGCGCCTGCTTTGTAAAGGGAAGGATTGCCCAGCCCATGCCAATGTAGCAGACCATGGAGAACACGCTGTACTTTTTCAGATCAATGGCGGTGAGGGTGGTGGCAAGGGCTACCATGCCCCACTCGAAGCCAAACAGGCACCAGCCCAGCACGGGATATCTGGGGCGGATGGCGGAGAGCACGATCACGGTATAGGTGCCGGCGATCAGGAAATAGATGGTGCAGTGGTCAATGACCTGCATGACCTTCTTGCCCATGTTTGGCCTCAGGCCGTGATAGACGCTGGAAATGGTGAACATGGCGATCATGGTCGCGCCGTAAATGGCAGAGGTGACGATGCCGTAGACATTATGGCGGATGGCGGCGCGGATGACGCACAGAGTCAGTGCGGCGATTCCCAGGGCGGCGCCCACAATGTGGGTAATCATGTTCATCCGTTCTTCTCCCCGGGAGTAATCCGGCAGCTTCCGGTCAGACAATTTGGTTCGTTTCATGTGGCTTACCTCTTCTGAAAATGGGATGTTGCCATTATAGCACATATTGCGGTAAAAGCACCCCACTCGCTGCAAGATTCCTCTCTCATGGGGAGAATAGGGGATTCTACCCCGCAGAGAGCAGAAATTGGGGTTGACAAATGTGCTTCGGTAGCGTACAATCATCCGTACAACGGCTGAGGTCGCGGAAGCCATCAGTACCCCTTTGGTCTGGCAATTGCCGAATCGGGGAAAGGGACTTCCGCCGAAGGAGCCGCCCGACGCCAAGCGGGCGATTCCTGGGTTCGCGCAGAATATGCGCGGAACTGTCATCCAGAGAAACGCCCGACCTTTGCAGGCGGGCGGGGATGTTGCGCTGCCGGGATGAACCGCAATGTTTTTCCCTGTGCCGGCGCACAGGGCTTTTTATTTACTATTGAGAGGAAAGAGAAATGAAAAAGACACCGTTTATCACGCTGGAGAAGGCGAAAGAGATCATTGCGGAAATCCCCACACCCTTCCACATTTACGACGAGGCGGGCATCCGCGCCAATACCCGGGCGCTGAAGGCGGCTTTCGCCTGGAATCCGGGTTTTCGGGAATACTTTGCCGTGAAGGCGACGCCCAATCCCTACATTATTCAGATTCTGAAGGAGGAGGGCTGCGGCTGCGACTGTTCCTCCTATGCGGAGCTGCTGCTGGCGCAGGCGGTAGGCTGCACCGGCCATGATGTGATGTTCTCCTCCAACGTGACCCCGGAGAAGGATATGCGCAAGGCCTACGAAATGGGCGCTTATATTAATCTGGATGATGCCACTCATGTGGAATTCCTGTCGAGAATCACGGGCGGCAAGGTGCCGGAGACGGTGTGCCTGCGCTATAACCCCGGCGGTTCCTTCTCTCTGGGCAATACCATCATGGATATGCCCCGGGATGCCAAGTACGGCATGACCGAGGATCAGATGGCCGGGGCGATCAACCGCTTGATGAAGCTGGGCACAAAACATTTCGGCATCCATGCTTTTCTGGCTTCCAACACCACTGCCAACGGCTACTATCCGGAGCTTGCCAGCCAGCTGTTCCGGCTGGCAGTGCGGCTGCGCAACGCCACGGGCTGCCATTTCTCCTTTATCAACCTGTCCGGCGGCATCGGCGTGGATTATCGCCCGGAGCAGCCTGCCAGCGATATTGCCATGATCGGCGACGGCGTCCGGCAAAAGTATGAGGAAATTCTCACGCCTCAGGGGATGGGGGATATTGCCATTTTCACCGAACTGGGACGGTTTATGCTGGCGCCCTACGGGCACCTGATTTCCACGGTACTCCATCAGAAGCACATCTACCGGGAGTACATCGGCCTGGATGCCTGCGCCGCCAATCTGATGCGTCCCGCCATGTACGGCGCCTACCATCACATCACCGTTCTGGGGAAAGAGGACGCCATTTTGGATCATGTGTACGATGTGACCGGCGGCCTGTGCGAGAACAACGACAAGTTTGCCGTTGAGCGCAGCCTGCCGGAAATTGAAATCGGGGATATCCTGTGCATTCACGACACCGGCGCCCACGGCTTCTCCATGGGCTACAACTACAACGGCAAGCTTCGCTCGGCTGAGGTTCTGCTGAAAAGCGACGGCAGCTTCAAGCTGATCCGTCGGGCGGAGACGGTTCAGGATTACTTTGCCACCTTTGACTGCACGGAGTTCACGTTCTCAGAGTGACCGAGCAATCTGCACAAATATGTCGCAGGATATTTGACGTTCCGGTGACAAAATAACGATAAAAATTCATACTTTTCCGTTCGGTTTGTGCTATAATAGCAATGACTGGAGGAGCGGAAATGCTCCTTGGCTTTGACCGAAAAGGAGTAGGCAATGAACAATATCTTATTTTTTCTGACACCAAAGGCGATGTGTGCATATCTGCACGATGATTTTACCATTCGACAGGCTCTGGAAAAGATGGAAGCGTCCGGATATGCGGCGCTGCCCATTCTGAACCGCAGGGGAGAATACCGGGGAACCCTCACCGAGGGCGATCTGCTCTGGGCACTGAAGAATATGTGTTATATGGATATGCGTCAGGCGGAAGCGCGGAGAATTATGGAGATCTCCCGCCGGAAGGACAATCTCCCGGTTCGGGTCACCGCCTCCATGCATGACCTGATCGAGCGGGCATCCAACCAGAATTTTGTCCCCGTGGTGGATGACTACGGCGCGTTTATCGGCCTGATTACCAGAAAAGCCATTATCCAGTATTGCCGCGACCAGCTGTTTACGGAAGATTAACTACATAAAAAGTGAGCTGTCATTGCGATTCTGCGTGTTTCGCAATGACAGCATTTTTATACTAACTCTTGATTAAAAACTTTAATTCTTTCCGGCCTGAATCGCGCCAGAATGCGTTATCTTCCTTGCTGGGCGTCATCTGCCTTTTCTGGCACAATTCATTCCCGGAAAGCTTTTAAAGCTTTCGATCAAGAATAAGTATTATTCCAAATATTGCTCCCAGCGGAAGGTATCGGGGGATTTTTTCAGTCCGTAGGCCTCCCGGATGGCCCGACAGAGGCAGGCGAGTTTCGCCTGCATTACCGGGGATTGAAACAGCGCTTTATTTCCGCTCTGCATGGCGCATTCCATGATCCGCGCCCGATCCTCCTTGGGAAAACTCATGGAGTAGGTGTCGATAAAGGAGCGGGTGCCCTCCTGTAAGTATTCTCCGGCGTTACGCTGTGCGTTGGTGGCATAGTCCAGATCGTAGGAAAAACCGGCGGGATTCAGATTGTCCCAGCGGTCAAAGGCAGCGCTGTCGGTGAGCAGCCGTGTCTCCATCACATGATACAGTTCGTGGTACAGCGCCCGTTCGGAGTAGCGCCCCACGGCAATTGCTATGTAGGACTCCCCATTCTGAAAGAACTGGACACCGGTGGCCTGTTCCAGGCTCCCGGATTCTGCAGAGCCGCGGATCTGACGCACCAGGCAGATGGTCAGTCCTGAGAAGTGGGAGCGGATGCCCTCCCATATTTCTGCCGGATAGTAGGAAAGACGCTGATCCAGATCAGCAAGCTCCCGCTGGAGGACGGGTGCCAGATATTCCGGCGTAAATTCATAATCCCAGGGGGCAACCGCCAGGGAATCCTCCCACAAAAGCACCTGAATGCCGTACTTTTCACCAATGCGGGTAGCTTCCGCCTGACATTCTGCCAGCGCGGCGGCATCCGGAGCCTTTTTCGTATAGCGCTGGCTGGTATACACCTGAAGATCTCCGGTCTGGCACACGTCAGATTGATAATCCCAACGGCAGAGCAAATCGCTGTCCCCGGAATTTTGCAGCAGAAGATAGGCGCTGTCTGTGCCGCAGGCGGCAACGGAAATCGGTGTCAGGCTGTCATCCAGTGCAAGGCGCGCCGTACGCAGCCCGGTGTCCAGTGCATAGCAGTCAATGATGGGGCTTCCGCTTTCGGATACGGTGACACAGCGCTCCTGCCCGGCCAGATAATAGCAGTTTGCGTAAATATCGCCGGGGCTGAGAACCTGCGGCTCCTGCCCGATTTGCCCAAACAGCTGCGCGGTGATGGCACCGTCGGGGACGCTTAAGTAGTATCGGCCACCCTGAATGTTAAGCTGCGCCTTGCCCGGTACCTCTGCCAGCTGTCTGCCGGTGTCCGTGGCCAGAAAAACGGTTTTTTCTCCGCTGCCGTCGTCAAGCAGACATTGCAGAATCGTATCCTCCTGATGCAGACCGGTGAGTTCCTGCACTTCGTAGGACAGCTCCTTGACGCACCGGCGGATGCCGGTTTCCAGATTCCAGGCGCGGATGGCGCTTTTCGTGCAGTAATACAGCGTGTTCCGGTCGGCGGAGAGAATGGGACTTCCTACCAGACCGTCAGGTGCCGCAATCCGGCTGACCTCCTTCAAAGTGTCGCTGAGCACTACGGTTTCCATGCGGATCGGATCAAAATAGGACAGAGTGTCCCCGGATATCCGAAAGGAAGGAGCTTGCCAGTCCAGTTCAAAGGAAAGCTGTGCGGTGGCATATACCGTCATATCCGGCGGTGCCAGCAGGGTCAGCGTAGTGCTGCCGCTTCCTGAGAGTAGCAGCACATTTCCGTTCAAAATCCGAATGCCCTTTGCCTGGGTCAGACGCAGGGGGTAGACTTGCAGCGCGCCAGGGGCGGCCTGCTCCAGCGGATGCCCCGGCACATACAGGCTTACCGGCTCCGTTTCTGCAGGAATTGTTTGTACTGCGGCTGCAGTGGACTCGGTGGTCTCCGGGACGGTCTGCGCCGCGCAGCCAGTCAGCAGCAGGCACAGTCCGATCAGAGGAAGGCATCGTTTCATGGTTACTGTCTCCTTGCGAGGGTATAGTCGTCGCCCTGCCGGTAGTAGGGGCAGTGCTGGCTACGGGAGGACAGAATGCGGTAGACTTCATCTTCGTCCAAGTCCATCATGCAGTAGTACTCCTCGTATTCCTCATCATAATCATAATACCAGCAGCTGTCGCATTGCGTCGAATCCATGTCACGCCTCCAGAATTTTTACAAAAAATTCTCCATTTTCATAAACGAGGCAGCTGTGGCTGCCGTCTTTGGGGATGGACACACTGCCGGGATTCAGACAGCGGATGCCGTTGCGCACCTCGTCCATCTTTACATGGGTGTGCCCGAACAGAAAGATGGAGCCTTCCGGCAGAGGCGGCAGCTGATCAGGGTTTGCGTGATGTCCGTGGGTCAGGTAGAAGGTTTTTCCGTCCAGCAGCAGCTGGGAAAACTCCGCCATGCAGGGGAAGGGGAGCACCATCTGATCCACTTCCGCCTCGCAGTTGCCCCGGACGGCAATGATTTTGTCTTTCAGTTCGGAAAGCATGGGGATGACCTGTTTGGGGGCGTAGTCCCGGGGCAGGTCGTTCCGGGGGCCGTGATAAAGCAGGTCGCCCAGAAGAATCAGCTTGTCCGGCTGCTCCTGCTGTACCAATTCCATCAGCTTTTTACACCAGAAGGCGGAACCGTGAATATCAGATGCAATGACCAGTTTCATAAAATTTTCTCCCAAAAACTTGAAAAGAATATGCCATTCCGAGGCAGTGTTCACCACTGCCGTGGGAATCCCTGCCGCAGAAGGGAATTCCCATACCAATCTTCGGACTGGTTCGCAATGACATAATAAAATTATAGATGCTCCAAATAGGCTTCTACGTCAAAAGGCCGCAGTTTTTCATCCTTACGCAGGTACAGCGGATGATGGGGATGCCCCTTTTTGGTAACTGCCCCGGCGCAGTACCAGCTGGCGCCAAACTCCTCTCCGGCCTTCACCAGATCCCGGACACAGTCGGGAAGATACGCCCGCTTCTCGATAATTGCGCCCCAGGCAGCCCAGACAGCGGGCTTTTTGGAGATGGAGAGAATATAGCGGAAAGCTTCCAGATTCTCTTTGTGCAGCGCGGGGTTATAGACCTTCTCCATGTCATCGGGAGAAGTCGCCCGCTGGGCGTAGACGTTGAACATGAGAAAGCTGTCGAAGCCATTGCCAAACGCAATCCGCTCCACGGATTTCAGAGTGTTGTCCAGCGCGTCCGGCCGGGCGGTGGAGGGGTTGATGCCGATGCAGATCAGAGGTTTTTCCCCTCTTGTACCCAGCAGATACCGGTATTCCGAGTAAAAATTGGGGGCGTACAGCCACTTTTCAATGTCGTAGTCCGGCGAGGGGGTGTTGGCGGCCTCCAGTGCCTGCCGGAAGGTCAGAAGCTCCAACTCGGTGGTAGCGACGGCGGGGATGTGTGCCATTAAACATCCTCCACTGCGGGGAACCACAGGCTCTGGCTGGGATCGTGGAAATCGCAGCTGTCGGGATCCCGTCCGGTTTGTCGGCACCAGGCGGAGAAGGCGGCGTCCAGGAAGGGATATACGCCGTCCATGGTGGACTGCAGGCTGACGATGCCGCCGCCGGCCATATGCAGCTCAATGATCACATTGCCACCCTGCACCAGATACAGCTTCTGCCCCAGAATGTCCGCGTACCGGTAAGTAACATCCTGTTTCCCGAACCGGGACAGCAGGAAGGTTTCCCCGTCGTAAAAGACGCCAAAGCTCAGGTAGTAAACCGCCAGTCCCAATCCCATCAGCAGGACGATCACGCCACCCCAGAGCAGCACCGAACCGTCGGAGACACCGACGCAAATGGCCATAATACCCAGTGCGGACAGAATTACGCCGAACAGCCCGTAGCGCTTATTGGCGCGGACGGCCTTACCGGAGCGATGCTGCGCCTTGCTGCGGAAGAGCTTTGTAAAGGCTTTGTCAACCAGAAAACACACGCCGAATACGGCGGCGGCAATCAGCAGAATCAGAAAAAAAGTCATGGTTTCTCCTTCTTGTTATGCCCACAGAACCGTGTCCACGGGGATATCGTGTTCCTCCGTGTCCAGCTTGGGCAGCATCTGAAATTCATAGCACAGCGCCAGAGTGGGGTGGTTCGGCTCTGCTGCCAGAAATTTGTCATAAAACCCGCCGCCGTAACCGATACGGTGCCCCTCCGGGTCGAAGGCCAGACCGGGCATCAGCACCAGCGCGGTCTTGTCGTCGGCGACAGGCTCGTCGGCAATTGGCTCGGGGATTCCCGCATAGCCCTTTGCTACCTTAGTCAGATCGTCCAGATACAGAAATTTCATCTCGTCGCCGTATACCTTGGGTACGGCAACTTTTTTTCCGTCCCGCAGCGCCTGCTCCAGCATGGGCACGGTGCGCACCTCCTGATTGTAAGGCAGATACCCGTAGATGGTTTTGGCGGCTTTATAGGCATCGGATTCCAGAAACAGCTGTCCCAGACGGGCGCTGCGCGCTTCAATTTCTTCCTCGGTCATGGCGCGCTTATGTTCCCGGATGCTACGGCGCAGTTCTTTCTTATCCATTGGCACTTTCCTTCTTTCCGTCATTGGCTCCCCGGAACATCCGGAACCACAGGAAAATGGCAATCTGCCCGGGAATGCCCAGCAGGAACAGCTTCCAGAAGCGGATGTTCAGGGTGACCCGCAGGGTCACATAGATGCTCAGCAGACTACCCCAGACAATGGCGCTGATCAGAATTTTGTTCCAGCGGAAATCGTGCCATGCCGAGCGCAGGCTCAGCAGCACGATGGCGTTGGCGGGGATCGCGTAGAAAAACAGCAGACAGCTGTATTTCTCCAGAACGTCAAAGGACGACAGGAGTACGAACGCCAGCAGCGCCACGAACCACACCAGCGTGGAGGACAGGGCAAGAATTACATTTTTGTTGGCCTTGCGCTTCAGTGCCTTCTCGGAAACCTGGGTCATGGCTTTCTCCAGCGTTCCGGGATTTCCGGGAAGCGCTTCCGGGTCTGCCAGCAGATCGTTGACGGTGACACCAAACTGGGCGGCAAGCTGCATCAGGGTCAGTACGTCCGGGATCGATTCTCCCCGCTCCCATTTGGAAACGGCCTTGTCTGAATAATTCAGTTTTTCCGCCAACCCCATCTGTGTCAGACCGGCCTGCTTACGGTAGGCGGCGATATTCGCACCGATCTGATATTTCAGCTTCTCGTCGTCCATGGTGTCCCTCCAAGTCGTTATCAAAGATAGTTTATCACAAAACGGGGGGTATTGCAACTAGAAAAGCGCCGTGCTTTCCGGCCGATCCATTAAGATGGAGGCACTGTCACCGGGGGAATCTGCCCAAAAATTAAAAGAGTCCCAGCCTGTTTTTTCATGGGTAACATTGGGATGATTCTCATCCGTTTGGTTTCAATTTGCCCAAGGAAGGCAGATAGGAAAACGGTATTTTTGTGTCGTTTTTCTGTAAAGAACCGGTATTCTTTTTGTAAAAAATGTGCTATTATATGTGCCTGTGGAAGAAGACCAGTTTTGGAGGTGCTTCGATTGGCACATAAAGAATGGAAAAAAGCCGCCCTGCTGGCGGGTTACTGGATATTTGCCCTGCTGTACTGGGAGGGACTGCTGCAGCAGGCGGTGTTCGGCGGCTTTCAAAGGGGAGCGGCCTATGTCGTTGGCTTTTCCGTATCGGCGGCGCTGGTGCTGGCGCTGACAGTATCCTTCCTGACGAAGGGACGGTTTGCAGCCAACCTGATTCTGACGCTGGCGCTGACGGTGCTATACGGCAGTGAGATCGTTTACAACTTTATTTTTGGCACGCTGTATTCCGTGAAGATGGTGGGACAGGGTACGGATGCGGTGACCTCCTTCTGGCGGGAGTTGCTGTCCACCATGGGTGACCGGTTTCCTTGGCTGCTGGCGCTGTTTGTGCCGCTGATTGCCCTGCTTTTGCTGAAGAAGTTCTGCGGCTGCATTCGCGAACCGGTGTCTCTGCCCTGGCGGGGAGCGCTGGTGCTGCTGGCGGTAATGACCTTCGGCGCGACTCGGTACTGCCTGCGTCTTGGCGGGACGGAGATGTTTTCCAACGAGTATTATTACCGCAGCACGGAGATTGCCACCAATCAGACTGCTCAGCGGTTCGGACTGCTGACTGCTTTCCGCCTGGAACTGACCCGGGGCGGGAAGGAAACGGAGCAGGCTTACTATATTCCGGAGCAGACCGAGCCGGGGCAGGACGATACGGAACCTGTGGAAGTCAAGTACAATGTCATGGACATCGACTGGGATGCCCTGAACGCCATGACCGAGGACAAAGCGCGCCTTGCCATCAACGACTATTGCTCCCGCCTAACGGGAACCAACCAGAACGCATATACGGGGATGCTGAAGGACTACAATCTGATCGTGCTGTGCGCGGAAAGCTTCTCTCCGGCGGCAATCCACCCGGAGCTGACGCCTACGCTGTACAGACTGTCCCGGGAAGGCATCCTCTTTGAAAACTATTACAACACCTTCCCCAACACCACCACCGACGGCGAGTATGCGCTGATGCAGGGGCTGTACCCGGACACCGGACGGAGTAAGGCGGTGTCCAGCCTGTATGCTTCCCGGAACAGCTATCTGCCCTTTACCCTGGGCAATGTCTTCCGGGAACAGCGGGGCGTGGAGAGCTGGGGCTATCACAACTACCGCGGCTCTTATTATGGGCGGGACGAATCCCATCCCAACATGGGCTATACCATGCGTTTCGCGGACGACGGAATGAAATTCACCACCACCTGGCCTGCCTCCGATCTGGAAATGATGCAGCAGTCGGTAGATGATTATATCGGGCAGGAGCAGTTCCATGCTTATTACATGACCTTCTCCGGACACTATAAATATGATATCAGCACCAACGCCATCGCCAAGCGAAACTGGGATCTGGTGAAGGATCTGCCCTACAGCAACACGGCCAAGGCCTACCTCAGCTGCAACATCGAACTGGACAAGGCGCTGGAGTATCTGATGCAGCGGCTGGAGGAAGCCGGTGTGGCGGACAGAACCGCCATCGTCATCGCCGGCGACCATTTCCCCTACGGCCTGAGCAACGAGCAGTATGCGGAGCTGACCGGTGAGGAGATTGACGACTTTTCCAAGTACAAATCCAGCCTGATTTTCTGGGTCGGAGGGCTGGAGCAGAACATTGTGGTGGACGAATACTGCTGCAACGTGGATATACTGCCCACCATTTTGAACCTGTGGGGATTTACCTACGATTCCCGGCTGCTGGCCGGTACGGACGTGTTTTCCGACGGCACCCATGTGGCGGTGCTGATTGATAAAAGCTGGCTGACGGATAAGGTCTGGTTCAATGCGAACACCGGCGAGATCCGCTATCAGGTGCCGGAAAATCAGGTGCGTTCAGACTACATCGAGGCTATGAACCGCCTGATTGCCACCCGGTTCTCCATCTCCGCGGACATCCTGAACAGCGCGTATTACAATTTTGTGTTCGACAAGGGCGAGGTGTCCGTAAACCGCATTGGGTGGAACAGTAAAAAATGATACAATCACGCCGCTCTGCGTCTTTTGCAGGGCGGCGTGATTGGGTTCCGGACAGGGAATATGGTAAAAACGGGCATAAAAAAACGAGGCGCAAGCCCCGGAATTGTGGAAATTATTCATTGACAAAATCTGCATGGCATGGTACAATGGCTTTCCATACTGTGATACTATGCCTATCTGCGGAATCCTCCTTTCAACATGGTCATTTTAGCACAGTGGGGGGCGGCTGTCAAGGACTTTCTTTGTGAAATCTGACAACTACGCCAAGCGTATCATTAGCAACACACAACTCGAAAGAAAGGCTGTGATGATCCATATGGCAATGGTCAAGGACGTAATGTTCGGCAAGACCATGCGTAAATCTTACGCAAAGTACGAAGAGATCCTGGAGATCCCCAATATGCTGAAGATCCAGAAGGACTCCTACCAGTGGTTTCTGGATACCGGTTTGCGGGAAGTCTTCCGGGATGTGGGCACCATTACCGACTTCTCCGGCAAGCTGGAGCTTTCCTTCCTGGATTACACCATGGAGGACAAGGCCAAGTACACCATTGAGGAGTGCAAGGAACGGGACGCCACCTACGCCAAGCCCATCAAGGTGCGGGTTCGCCTGCGCAACACCGAGACCGGCGAAATCAAGGAGCAGGAGATCTTCATGGGTGATTTTCCTGTGATGACCAACGGCGGCACCTTCGTGATCAACGGCGCGGAGCGCGTCATTATCACCCAGATCGTCCGCAGCCCCGGTATGTACTACGGTCATGAGGTGGACAAGGCCGACCAGCACACCTACACCGCGACGGTGATTCCCTACCGCGGCGCCTGGCTGGAGTACGAAACGGATAATTCGGGCGTGTTCTGGGTGCGTATCGACAAGAACCGCAAGCTGCCCATTACCTGCCTGATCCGCGCGCTGGGCGTGCAGACCGACGAACAGATCAAGGCCATGTTCGGCGAGGATGAGCGGATTCTGGCGACTATGGAGAAGGATCCCTGCAAGACCCGGGAGGAGTCGCTGCTGGAAATCTACCGCCGTCTGCGTCCCGGCGAGCCTCCCACGGTGGAGACCGCCACTGCCCATCTGGAGGGGCTGCTGTTTGACCCCCACCGCTACGATGTGAGCAAGGTCGGCCGTTATAAATTCAACAAGAAAATGGACATCTGGAGCCGCCTGTCCGGTCAGGAAGCGGCGGAGCCGATTGCGGACCCCATGACCGGCGAGATTCTGGTCATGCCCGGCGAGTTCATTTCCCGTGCCCAGGCTCATGAGCTGAGCCGGCGCGGCGTGAACGAGGCCGTGGTTAAGGTGGGCGACAACAATGTCAAGGTGTTCTCCAACAATATGGTGGACATGGCGACCTTCGTGGACTTTGACCCCAAGGAGTACGGCGTCACCGAGAAGGTGTATTTCCCCGTGCTGAAGGAAATGCTGGACACGGTTCCGGAGGGCGGCTGGAAGGACGCCATTGCCGAGCGCTTCACCGACCTGATTCCCAACCACATCATTGTGGACGACATCATGGCCTCCATCAACTACCTGAACTGCGTGGCCATGGGCATCGGTACTCCCGATGACATCGACCATCTGGGTAACCGCCGCCTGCGCTGCGTGGGCGAACTGCTGCAGAACCAGTTCCGCATCGGCTTCAGCCGTCTGGATCGGGTGATCCGGGAGCGCATGACCGTGCAGGATCTGGATACCGTTACTCCCCAGAGCCTGATTAACATCCGGCCTGTGACTGCGGTGATCAAGGAATTCTTCGGTTCCTCCCCGCTGTCTCAGTTCATGGATCAGAATAACCCCCTGTCCGAGCTGACGCACAAGCGCCGCCTGTCCGCTCTGGGTCCCGGCGGCCTGAGCCGTGACCGGGCTTCCTTCGACGTTCGAGACATTCACTACACCCACTACGGCCGCATGTGCCCCATCGAGACCCCTGAAGGTCCCAACATCGGCCTGATTAACTACCTGGCGACCTTCGCCAAGATCAACGAGTACGGCTTCGTAGAGGCACCCTACCGCAAAGTGGACAAGGCTACCGGCTTTGTCACCAAGGATGTGGAGTATATGACCGCCGATGTGGAGGACGATTACTACATCGGACAGGCCAACGAGCCTCTGGACGAGAATGGCTGCCTGGCCAATGCCCGTATCACCTGCCGTCACCGCAACGAAATCATCGAGGTTGACCGGGGCATGATCGATTATATCGACGTGTCTCCCAGAATGATGATCTCCATCGCAACCTCTTTCATTCCCTTCCTGCAGAACGACGATGCCAACCGTGCCCTGATGGGCGCCAATATGCAGCGGCAGGCTGTGCCTCTGCTGACCACGGAGCCGCCCATCGTTGCCACCGGCATCGAGCACAAGGCCGCCGTGGACTCCGAGGTCTGCGTCAAGGCCAAGGGACCCGGCGTGGTCACCGCTGTGTCCGCCTCCGCCATCACCGTCAAGTATGACAGCGGCGAAACCTGTGTCCACACCCTGATTAAGTTCGCCCGCTCCAATGCCGGCACCTGCATCAACCAGCGCCCCATTGTGGTGGTGGGCGAGCGGGTGGATACCGAGCAGATCATTGCCGACGGCCCCGCCTGCTCCGGCGGCGAGGTGGCACTGGGCAAGAACGTGCTGATCGGCTTCGTCACTTGGGAAGGCTACAACTACGAGGACGCCATTCTGCTGAATGAGCGTCTGGTTCGGGAGGATGTTTTCACCTCCATCCACATTGAAGAATACGAGACGGAAGCCCGGGACACCAAGCTGGGTCCCGAGGAAATCACCCGGGACATCCCCAACGTGGGCGAGGACACCCTGAAGGATCTGGACGAGGACGGCATTATCCGCGTGGGCGCGGAGGTGCGCGCCGGCGACTATCTGGTGGGTAAGGTCACCCCCAAGGGCGAAACGGAGTTGACCCCGGAGGAGCGCCTGCTGCGGGCGATCTTCGGCGAGAAGGCAAGAGAAGTCCGGGACACTTCCCTGAAGGTGCCCCATGGCACCAGCGGTATCGTTGTGGACGTGAAGGTATTCACCAAGGAAAATTCCGACGAACTGGCGCCCGGTGTCACCAAGTCCGTCCGCGTGTATCTGGCGCAGAAGCGGAAAATCGGCGTGGGCGACAAGATGGCCGGCCGCCACGGCAATAAGGGCGTCGTTTCCCGGGTTCTGCCGGAGGAGGATATGCCCTTCCTGCCCGACGGCACACCGCTGGACATCGTGCTGAACCCCCTGGGCGTGCCTTCCCGTATGAACATCGGTCAGGTGCTGGAGGTTCATCTGGGCTATGCCGCCAAGGCGCTGGGCTGGAAGGTTGCCACCCCCGTGTTCGACGGCGCCAACGAGAAGGACATCCGGGAAACCCTGAAGCTGGCAGGTCTGCGGGAGGACGGCAAGACCGTGCTGTACGACGGTCGTACCGGCGAGCCCTTCGATAACCTTGTCACCGTCGGCTACCCCTACTACCTGAAGCTGCACCATCTGGTTGATGATAAGATCCACGCCCGTTCCACCGGCCCCTACGCACTGGTTACCCAGCAGCCTCTGGGCGGCAAGGCGCAGTTTGGCGGCCAGCGTTTTGGCGAAATGGAGGTCTGGGCGCTGGAGGCTTACGGCGCAGCTTACACCCTGCAGGAGATTCTGACCGTCAAGTCCGACGACGTGACCGGACGTGTCAAGACCTATGAGGCCATCGTCAAGGGAGCCAACATTCCCAAGCCCGGCGTGCCCGAATCCTTCAAGGTTCTGGTCAAGGAACTGCAGGCGCTGTGTCTGGATATCCGTGTGCTGGATGAAAACGGCAATGAGATCGAACTGAAGGACGACGATGATGACGATGAGGTGGTGTACGCCGCCGACGCCGGAAACGACGTGGTGGTGGGTTCCACTGACGAGGTGCTGGACTCCGGCTTTGTCATCGACGAGGACGGCCCTGAGGATATTATGGATGTGTTCGGCGATATGGATGCCGACAACGAAGAATAAGGAGGCTACACATGGCAGATGCCACCTTTGATGCCATTAAAATTGGCATTGCTTCCCCGGAGATGATCCGGCAGTGGTCTTATGGCGAGGTGAAGAAGCCGGAGACCATCAACTACCGCACCCTGAAGCCGGAGCGGGACGGCCTGTACTGCGAGCGGATTTTCGGACCTACCAAGGACTGGGAGTGCCACTGCGGCAAGTACAAGAAGATCAAGTATAAGGGCAAGATCTGCGACCGCTGCGGCGTGGAGGTTACCAAATCCAAGGTGCGCCGGGAGCGTATGGGTCACATTGAACTGGCCGCCCCCTGCAGCCACATCTGGTATTTTAAGGGAATTCCTTCCCGGATTGGCCTGGTGCTGGACATCAGCCCCAAGGTGCTGGAGAAGGTATTGTACTTTGCGGCCTATATCGTCACCGATCCCGGCGACGCGCCTCTGGCGCGGAATCAGGTGCTCACCGAAAAAGAGTACCGGGATATGCGGGAGAAGTACGAGGACGACTTCAAGGCCGGTATGGGCGCCGAAGCCATCAAGGAGCTGCTGGAGCAAATCGATCTGGATCAGCTGTCCAATCAACTGCGTGAAGAGCTGAAGACAGCTTCTTCTCAGAAGAAGCTGCGGATTGTGAAGCGGCTGGAGGTCGTGGAAGCCTTCCGGGAGTCCGGCAATAAGCCCAGCTGGATGATTCTGGATGTGCTGCCGGTCATTCCGCCGGATATCCGTCCCATGATTCAGCTGGACGGCGGCCGGTTCGCTACCTCTGACCTGAACGACCTGTACCGCCGGGTAATCAACCGGAATAACCGCCTGAAGCGGCTGGTACAGCTCCGCGCCCCGGATATCATCATCCGCAACGAGAAGCGGATGCTGCAGGAGGCCGTGGATGCCCTGATTGATAACGGCCGTCGTGGCCGTGCCGTTACCGGCGCCAACAACCGGGCGCTGAAGTCCCTTTCCGATATGCTCAAGGGCAAGCAGGGACGGTTCCGTCAGAATCTGCTGGGCAAGCGTGTTGACTATTCCGGCCGAAGCGTTATCGTTGTCGGCCCTGAGCTGAAGCTGTACCAGTGCGGCGTGCCCAAGGAAATGGCCATTGAACTGTTCCGCCCCTTTGTGATGAAGAAGCTGGTTTCCGACGGGCTGGCCAACAACATCAAGTCCGCCAAGAAGATGATCGACAAGGGCAAGACCGAGGTCTGGGACGCTCTGGACGACATCATCAAGGATCGCCCCGTCATGCTGAACCGCGCGCCTACCCTGCACCGCCTGGGCATTCAGGCCTTCGAGCCGGTGCTGGTGGAAGGCCGCGCACTGAAGCTGCACCCCCTGTGCTGTACCGCATTCAACGCTGACTTCGACGGCGACCAGATGGCCATTCACGTGCCCCTGTCTCCCGAGGCTCAGGCGGAAGCCAGAATGCTGATGCTGTCCGCCAACAACCTGCTGCGGCCGCAGGACGGCAAGCCTGTCACCGTGCCGACCCAGGATATGATTCTGGGCGCTTACTACCTGACCTATACCCGTCTGGGCAAGGCGGAGAAGGGCGCGGAGGCCGTGTTCGTCACCAACGCCGGCGACACGAATCTGCCGGTGAACGAAATTGTGGACGCGGACGAGTTTGTTGCCGCCAATAAGGCTGCAAAGGCAGAAGGCAAGGCCATTGCCAAGTTCCGCCCCATCCACAACTACTCCT
Source organism: Faecousia sp. (assembly GCA_034094395.1). Lineage (GTDB taxonomy): Bacteria > Bacillota > Clostridia > Oscillospirales > Oscillospiraceae > Faecousia. The sequence continues at coordinate 3,348 of JAXEAK010000005.1, read as the reverse complement.
CCGTCAACGAGGCGATCGCGGCCTACGCCGACGGCGCGGTTGGCCTGCACGCTCCCATCCGGGTGCGCTACGGCAAGGAAATTGACGGCGTGATGCAGTACCGCATCATTGACGCCACTGTAGGCCGCCTGATTTACAACGAGCCCATCCCGCAGGATCTGGGCTTCGTGGATCGCAGCGACCCCGCCCACGCCTTCGATCTGGAAGTGGACTTCCTGGTAGGCAAGAAGCAGCTGGGCAAGATCATCGACAAGTGCATCCGCGTTCACGGCTTTACCATTGCCACCGAGATGCTGGATCGCATCAAGGCGCTGGGCTACAAGTACTCTACCAAGGGCGCTATCTCCGTGTCCATTGCCGATATGGAAGTGCCTGCGATCAAGTATGAGCTGGTCAAGCAGGCAGAGGACAAGGTCGTGGAAATCGAAAGCTACTACCGTCAGGGCTTTATCACCAACGACGAGCGCTATCGTCTGGTGGTTCAGCAGTGGGAAAAGACCACCAAGGAAGTCACCGATGCCCTGCAGGGCAATCTGGACGAGTTCAACCCCATCTACATGATGGCGGACTCCGGCGCCCGTGGCTCCATGGCTCAGATCCGTCAGCTGGCCGGTATGCGTGGCCTGATGGCGGATACCACGGGTCGTACCATCGAAATTCCTGTTAAGGCCAACTTCCGTGAGGGTCTGTCCGTCCTGGAGTACTTCATCTCCAGTAGAGGCGCCCGGAAGGGCATGACCGATACCGCCCTGCGTACCGCCGACTCCGGTTACCTGACCCGTCGTATGGTGGATGTTTCTCAGGATGTGATTATCCGCCAGCACGACTGCGGCACTGACCACGGCATCTGGGTGGGCGCCGTCTACGACAAGAACGGCGACATCATTGATACCTTCGGTAACCGCATCCGCGGCCGGTATCCCGTTCACGATGTGGTGCATCCCGTCACCGGCGAGCTGCTCCATTCCAAGAATGTGATGATGATGCCCGAGGACGCCGCAAAGTTTGAAGCTGCCGGTATCCACAAGATTTATATTCGTACCATTCTGGCCTGCCGTGCCCGGGTGGGCGTATGCGCCAAGTGCTACGGCATGAACCTGGCCACCTCCAAGGAAGTGGATCTGGGCGAGGCCGTCGGCATCATCGCTGCCCAGTCCATCGGCGAACCCGGCACCCAGCTGACCATGCGTACCTTCCACTCCGGCGGCGTTGCCGGTGACGATATCACCCAGGGTCTTCCCCGAGTCGAGGAGCTGTTCGAGGCGCGGCGTCCCAAGAAGATGGCGCAGATCTCGGAGATCACCGGCGTCGTTACCATCGACGATACCCACCGCACCGCTCTGCGTAACATCACCGTTACCGCAGAAGACGGCGAAACGAAGGTCTATCAGGTGCCCTATTCCATCGGCCTGAAGGTTTCCAACGGCAAGGTCGTGGAAAAGGGTCAGCCCATCACCGATGGCGCCCTGTATCCTCAGGATGTGCTGCGGATCTCCGGCGTGGAGGCGGTTCAGGATTATCTGGTGCAGTCCGTTCAGGCGGTGTACCGCCAGCAGGGCGTTGAAATCAACGATAAGCACATCGAGGTCATCATCCGGCAGATGATGCGCAAGGTGCGGATCGAGGATCCCGGCGACACCGATCTGCTGTCCGGAAGCACGGTGGATACCTTTGAATATGAGGATGCCAACGCCGCCATTCAGGCGCGGATCGACGCAGGTGAGACGGAGCTGCGCAAGGCGGAAGCCAGCACGGTACTGCTGGGTATCACCAAGGCGGCTCTTGCCACCGATTCCTTCCTGTCCGCAGCCTCCTTCCAGGAGACCACCAAGGTATTGACCGATGCCGCTATCAAGGGCAAGGTGGATCATCTGGTCGGCCTGAAGGAGAACGTGCTGATCGGCAAGCTGATTCCCGCCGGCTCCGGCCTGATGGCCTACCGGGATTACCAGCCCGGCGCGACCCCCGAGGCGCGGATTCCCGAGGAAATGCTGGAAAAAGCGATGAATTAACGTACAAGACCGCTGCCCACGGGCAGCGGTCTTTCCTTCACGGACAAACTGAAGGAGTCTCAGAATTACTCGGAGCTTCCTGAAAATTGTGCGGACATCATAGCATTATTACAAAAAATTTTCCTACAATTTTGTTGACTTTTTTCGGAAAGTGCGTATAATATAGATTCGTATGGATAGGAAGAAGAAACGTAAAATACCGGATTGCGGCGATTTGCCCGACCTGCCCCGGTGTAAGCTGGCGGTGGGGGCAAAGCAGCTGAAAAAGGCTGTCTGCGCCGGAAAAGTCCGGTGTGTTTTTCTGGCGGAAAACGCCGATCCCGCACTGACCCAGCCCATCGAGGCGCTGTGCGCGGACAATGACATCCAAATTACCTGGGTCTCCAGCATGGAGAATCTGGGCAGCGCCTGCGGCATTGAGGTGGGCGCGGCGGCTGCGGCCGTTCTCAATTGATTCTACCGGATCCTTCCGTAGAATATATAACCCGCCGAATACGGCGAGAACCAAAGAAAGGAGAAAATAAATGCCTACTTTTAATCAGCTGGTTCGTAGCGGCCGTCAGCAGGTCAGCTACAAGTCCACCGCCCCTGCTCTGCAGAGAGGCCTGAACACTCTGGAGAACAAGGCGACTGCTCTGCCTTCCCCCCAGAAGCGCGGTGTCTGCACTGCCGTGCGTACCACCACCCCCAAGAAGCCTAACTCCGCACTGCGTAAGATCGCCCGTGTGCGTCTGACCAATGGTATGGAAGTATCCGCTTACATTCCCGGTGTTGGCCACAACCTGCAGGAGCACTCCGTGGTGCTGATCCGCGGCGGTCGTGTTAAGGATCTGCCCGGCGTTCGTTACCACATCATCCGCGGCACTCTGGATACCCAGGGCGTGCAGAACCGGATGCAGTCCCGTTCCAAGTACGGCGCGAAGCGTCCCAAGGCCGGCAAGAAGAAGTAATCTTTCTTCTGTCACCAAATTCTGACTTTTCCCTACGCCTTTTGCAAGGCAAAGCCTTGCCACAGCGTTTTTATATATATAGTATAAAAACCTCTGGCCAGGCACCAACGAAAGTAACACTTTCGAGTACCGATGAAATCATTATATTATGAAGGAGGGAAGCAAAGTGCCCAGAAGAGGTAATGTTCCCAAGAGAGAGGTCCTTCCGGATCCTAACTACAATTCCGTTCTGGTTACCAAGCTCGTTAACAGCATCATGCTGGACGGCAAGAAGGGCGTCGCCCAGAAGGTCGTGTATGGTGCTTTTGAAATCGTCGAGAACAAGACCGGCAAGAACGGCCTGGAAGTCTTCCAGCAGGCCATGGAAAATGTCATGCCCGCTGTGG
>JAXEAK010000004.1:0-9539 GCA_034094395.1 Faecousia sp. | reverse complement strand
CTTTAATTCTTTCCGGCCTGAATCGCGCCAGAATGCGTTATCTTCCTTGCTGGGCGTCAGCCCAGCGGCGTCATCTGCCTTTTCTGGCACAATTCATTCTCGGAAAGCTTTTAAAGCTTTCAATCAAGAATTAGTATTACGCATTATATCATGGGAATCCGGCGGTGTAAAGCTGTTTCGGTTGACTCCCGGGGGGAAAGGTGGTAAACTGACACATAGTAAACTGGAAAGGTCTGTATCCATGAAGAAACATTCCCTTTTGTCCGCGCTGCTTTGTCTGGCGCTGATCGTCTCGCTGGCAGTGCCGGCAAATGGCTACACGGCGGGTCAGCCATACCAGAAGGATCTGCGCGCCTGGATAAAAAATGATACCCGCCGCCGCTATGTGGAGATGATGCTGGACTACCATGTGCGGACGAATCGGGCGGTGCAAAACGCGCTGTCCGGCGGCTTTTCGGCGGTCTTCCTGTTTGACGGCTGTTCGGACAACATGGACGACCCCACCCTGTCCGATCTGTCCTTTTACCGGGTGTCGGGAATCTGCATCGTACTGCGGATGAACGCGGCCGGGGAGGTGGAGATGGCCTATTTTAACGACAACGCCAGCACCATCCCCGACCGCCCTCTGGAATACGGCGCGTGGAGCATCCCGGAGGTGGGGCAGGTGGGACCTGCGACGGTGCTGGACGGCACCTATCAGATCTACTCTGTGTACCACAAGGGAAACTACGAAGCCCTTCATGTGCGCACCGACTACCACGATGCCTTGCTGGACGCCATTTACATGACCCCGGAGGGCTATGCGCCCTACCGTGCCAGCGAAATCAACATCCACACCCGCACCAGCAACCACACCAGCGGCCGGGGAATGTGGTCTGCGGGCTGCCCGCTGGTAGGCGACGGGGACAGCTGGCAGTACTGGAAATTCATGGAAGCGACCTATCACCGGAACTATGATTCCTTCGAGACGGACAACTTCGTGGGGACGCTGACCATCGACCGGCAGGCGCTGCGCACGGAGATGTATACCCTCTACAAAAATCCCGATGCGGTGGACGCGATCCTTGCGGCAACGCGGAAGCTTCAGCCCCGGCAGTATCTGGAAAAATGCGGTCACGCGGAGTCCACGGAAAAGACGCTGCGCATTCTGCTGGACACCCGGCTGATGACCCTTCCCTGCAGCAACGGCACCGACGCCCGCTCCCTTTCTCTTGGGGAGGTGAAGGCGGGTCAGACCCTGGAGGTGCAGGGCAGCATCTTCAACTCCCTGGGGAATCTGTGGTATGAAACGGAGCTGGCCGGGCAGCGCTGCTATGTGTACGCCGGCCATGTGGAGGAGCTGAACTGGTTTGAAAGCCTGCTGGTTCGCCTGAAAAAATGAGTCAAAAGAAGTAAAAAGATGGTTGACCAAAGCTGCCCCCGGCTAAAGGGCAGTGTTCGTAAGACAGTGAAACCGACCTATGGTTACGGTCATAGGTCGGTTTTTATGTTATGCGCGCCCAAGGCTCCCTTGTGTAAAGGGTTGTGCTCCGCGCAGCGAATCAAAATTTCCATGATTACCGGTGGTAATCATACAATCGTTTCTCTGTCAGCGAAGCTGACTGAGGGATTGCTTTACTGCAGCATCGATATACTCACAAACTCCACGGAAATTTCCGCTGACTTCGTTGTTTGGGATACGAATGACTCTCAGACCGTACGCCTCCAGAAAAGCGGTGCGGTCTGCATCTTTTTTAACATTTCTATCCTCATAGTGTTGAGAACCGTCCAGTTCAATGACGAGTTTTGCTTCCGCGCTATAGAAATCAGCGATATATTTTCCCAACACCTTTTGTCTGGAAAAACGGACAGGGTAGGAACGCAGAAAATCATACCACAGGTGCCGTTCTTCTTTTGTCATTTCTTTTCGCAGCTGTTTCGCCAAAGGAACCAACTGCTTATTGTGCTTTGGCTGCATGACAATCCCTCCGTCACGGCTTCCGCCGTGCCACCTCCCTTTACACAAGGGAGGCTTTGGTACCGCGCAAAAACGCAGATCGCACAATACACCCTTTATCAGTTTCATCTTTTGATCGTATCGCTTGATTTCCTTTTGAAACAATACGAACGCAATTTCAATCCATGCGAGAACAGCCACAGCAGTCTGCTGTGGCTGTCAACTGTCTTACGGACACCCGCCTTTAGCCGGGGGCTTTGATTTACTGAATCGGTTCAAAGTCGGCGGCGCCGTGCTTGCACAGGGGGCACACGATGTCGTCGGGCAGGGTGTCGCCTTCGTAGACCCAGCCGCACACCTTGCACACGAAGCCCTTCTTGCCCTCGGTCTGGGGCTTGGGCTTGACGTTGTTCTGGTAATAGGTGTAGGTCATGGTCTCCTTGTCGGAAATGACCCGCGCCTCGGTGACGGAGCAGATGAACATTCCGTGGGTGTCCAGATCCACAAAGGACTCCACCTTCAGGCTCATAAAGGAGTTGATGTACCGGGGCAGGAACCGCAGGCCGTTGTCGGAGCGCAGCTCCTCCACGCCGGCGAACTTGTCGGCGGTACGGCCGCTCTGGAAGCCGTAATTCTGGAAGACGGAGAAGGGCGCGGACACGTCCAGACAGTTGACGTTCATCACGCCGGTCTGCTTGATGACGTGGTAGGAGTAGTTGGCCTTGTTGATGGTGACGGCGACCCGGTTGGGGGTGTTGGTAACCTGAGACACGGTGTTGACAATCAGGCCGTTGTCCTTATTGCCATCGTTGGAGGTGACCACATACAGGCCGTAACCGATGTTGAACAGGGCGGTCAGATCGTTCTTGTTGGCGGTGGCGTCGTGCTGGGCGAGGTAATCCTTGCACAGCTCGTCGGCCATTGCCTCAATCTGCGCCTTGCTGTCATCGTTCATGGCGGACAGCAGCCGCACGGTGGTGTCGGTGAAGGTCAGGTTCTTGCAGCCGTCCAGCATGGAGCGCATGACCTTGGCAGCCAGAGGCGCCCAGGTGCCGTTCTCCACAATAGCGACGGTACGGTTCTGGAAGTTCCGCTCGGTCAGGTGATGGATGAACTCCTTCATGAAGGGGAAGACGTCGGCGTTGTAGGTAGTGGTGGCCAGCACCAGCTTTCCATAGCGGAAGGCGTCCTCCACGGCCTCTGCCATATCGGTGCGCGCCAGATCGTGAACGACGACCTTGGGGCAGCCCTTGGCCTGAAGCTTCTGAACCAGCAGCTCCACGGCAGCCTTGGTGTGACCATAGACGGAGGTGTAGGCCACCACGATGCCCTCGCTCTCGACGCGGTAGGAAGACCAGATGTCGTACAGATTGATGTAGTATCCCAGATTCTCCGTCAGGACGGGACCGTGCAGGGGGCAGATAATGGAAATATCCAAACCGGCGGCCTTCTTCAGCAGCGCCTGCACCTGAGGGCCGTATTTTCCAACGATGCCGATGTAGTACCGGCGGGCTTCGCAAGCCCAGTCCTCATCCGCGTCCAGGGCGCCGAACTTGCCGAAGCCGTCGGCGGAGAAGAGCACCTTGTCGCAGGAATCGTAGGTGACAATAACCTCCGGCCAGTGCACCATGGGCGCGGTGACAAAGGTCAGGGTGTGCCTGCCGAGGGTCAGGGTATCGCCCTCGCCCACGACGATGCGGCGGTCGGCGTAGTCGTCGCCGAAGAACTGCTTCATCATGGTGAAGGCCTTGGCGGAGGACACCACGGTGGCATTCGGATAGACCTTCAGGAAGTTGGCGATGTTGGCGGAGTGATCCGGCTCCATGTGCTGAATCACCAGATAGTCGGGCTTGCGGCCGGCAAGGGTGTTCTGGATGTTGTCCAGCCACTGGTGGGTGAAATTCCGGTCAACGGTGTCCATGACGGCAACCTTCTCGTCCAGAATCACATAGGAGTTGTAGGCCATGCCGTTGGGGACAACATACTGTCCCTCAAACAGGTCGACCTGGTGGTCATTGACACCGACGTAACGGATATCGTTGGTAATCTTCATATTGGCTCTCCTTTATGTAATGTAAAATAGCAGCGCGGCAAAAACCGCGGTATTTACTTATTGGGACAGGGCGCGCAGAGCGTCCGGGTCGGTAATGGCGATCTCTCCCCGGGACAGGCGCACCATGCCCTCGCTCTGGAAATAGCGCAGCATCCGGGTGACGACCTCCCGGGCGGTGCCCATGTGGGACGCGATGCGTTCATGGGTGATTTTCAGGCAGGCGGAACCCTCCAGAGCGCTTTCTTCCAGCAGGAAGCCGGCCAGCCGCTTATCGAAGCTTTTCCACATGATCTGCTCCATGAGCCACATGACCTCGGAGAATCGGCTGGAGATCAGCTGATTGGCGTAGTTCGCCACCGGGGCGGAGGCTTCCATCAGTTCTTTGAACAGGCACGAGGGAATCACCCACATCCGGGTATCCTTCTCCGCTTCGATGACCACCTCGAATTGAATGTCCGGCATGACGCAGGAGGCGGAAAACAGACAGATATCCCGATCGAACAGCCGGTACAGGGTAACCTCCCGTCCTTCGCTGGACAGGGCGTACACCCGCAGCTGCCCGGAGCGGATCAGAAGCAGCCCCAGACAGTCCAGACTTCCGTTGTGGACGATGGTGCCGGCCTTGGCCTCCAGCGGTTCCGCAGCAGAAACCAACTGTTGCTGCTGCCCGGGCGTCAGCTTGTCCCAGAAGGGCAGATACCCAGCCAGATCCATCTGCGTCACCTCCTTTTCCCATGCTAGTATAATGCCAATTGGCCAATCTGTCAATGCGGCGAAGGCGGCAGCCTTGACTTTTTTCCCGCAATCGGTATAATGAAGCTATCCAACAACGCTATGGGAGAAAACCACTATGAATCGTGAAAACAAGCGGAAACAGTACGAAAAGGGATATTACAAGACCCATGCCTGCGACGAGAGCTTTACCTGCCGCAATTGCGGTCGGCTGGTGGTGCCCGCAGGAGCGGGCAGCGACCACCGCAATCACTGCCCCAACTGCCTTTGCTCCCTGCACGTGGATATTGAGCCGGGCGACCGGGAATCCGACTGCGGCGGCCTCATGGAGCCGATTGCCGTGTGGGTGCGGGGCAAGGGCGAGTGGGCGATCATCCACCGCTGTAAGCGCTGCGGAAGCTTAAGCTCCAACCGGGTGCTGGCGGACGACAACCCGATGAAGCTGATGTCCATCGCCATGCGTCCGCTGGCCAATCCGCCCTTCCCGCTGGAGCGCATTGAGGAGATGACCGCGCTGATGGGCGGCGAGGGCAGCCTGGAATACCGGAAAGACGCGGAAGCGTAACATCCGCCGCCGCACGATCCGTGCGGCGGTGCTTCCTGATTATTCACAATTTAGACAAAATTCGTTTCGGCTTCGTTCATCGTTTCGCGGTATTTTTTGAGTAAAGGAGAGATTTTACATGAGTATGCTGCTGACTCTGGCATTTCTGTTTTTTGTGGGTTCCATTCTGGGGTGGGTTTTGGAGCTGCTGTTCCGGAACCTGACCAAGCACCCGGATAAGCTGGTAAACCCCGGCTTCTGTACCGGCCCCTATCTGCCCATCTACGGCTGCGGCCTGTGCGCGCTGTATCTGCTGGCGTCTCTGGAACAATACAGCCTGATTCCCGATCCCTTCTGGAACAAGGTGAGCCTGTTTGCCGCCATGGCGGTGGGCATGACCCTGATTGAGTATGTGGCCGGTGTGTTCTGCCTGAAGTTTCTGAAGGTTCGGCTGTGGGACTATTCCGGCCTGTGGGGCAATGTGCAGGGCATCATCTGCCCGCTGTTTTCCTTCTTCTGGGCGATTCTGGGCGCCGTGTACTATTTTTTCATTCATCCGTATATCCTGAGCGGACTGGCGTGGCTGGCCAATAATCTTGCGTTTTCCTTCTTTATCGGTATGTTCTTCGGCGTATTTATCATCGATGTGGTTCACTCGGCGCAGCTGGTGGTCAAGCTGAAGGCCTTCGCCGAGGACAACGACGTGATCGTGCGCTATGAGGCACTGAAGGATCATATCCGCGAGCGCCGGGAGGAAGCCGCCCAGAAGTACCATTTCTTCCGCCCCTTCCGTTCCGAGCAGCCTCTGATTGAGCATCTGCGGGAGATGCAGGCGACGCTGGAGACCCGGATCCGCCGCAAATGAGCAGGGCAGGGACGAATCTGCGGGACTTTCGCCTGCGCAGGCTCAACGAGCCAATGTACCGCCATCTGTGGTGGCTGCTGTTCTGGCCGGCGTACCTTCTGCGGTATTTTCTGCTGGAGCGCTGGAACCCGGCGCAGGCTTACCATGTGATACACTGCGCGCTGGACGATCGAATCCCCTTTCAGGAGGGATTTCTGATCTTCTATGTGTGCTGGTATTTTCTCATCGTGGGGGTGCATCTGTACACGCTTTTGCGGGATGTGGATGTTTTCTGCCGTTACAGCAAATTCCTGTGTATTTCCATTGCCATTTCCACCGCGGTCTTTCTCCTGTACCCCAGCTGTCAGAATCTGCGGCCGGAGACCTTTCCCCGGGACAATTTTCTGACAAGGGTGGTGGGGGTTCTCTATACGGTGGATACCAATACCAATGTGTTCCCGTCGGAACACGTGATCGGGGCGGTTGCAGCGCTGGCAGCGGCGGCGCACACAAGGCTTCCGCCGGCACGGCTTGCCGGGCTGACGGCGCTGACCATTCTCGTCTGCGTGTCTACGCTGTTTCTCAAGCAGCACTCGGTACTGGATGTGCTGGGAGCGCTGCTGATCTGTCTGATTGCCTATTTTTTGTCGTATGAAAAGAGAGGTCGTGCATGAATACCTATCGCGCCGGTATTGACATCGGCTCCACAACCGTAAAACTGGTCATCCTGAATGAGGAAGGCGGGCTTCTTTTCGGCGAATACCGCCGCCACCACGCCCATACCCAGGAAACCCTGAAATCCCTCCTGATGGAGGCCGGCAAACAGCTGGGCGACTGCCGCCTTCGCGTGCGCATCACCGGCTCCGGCGCCATCAATCTGGGGAAGGCGCTGAATATTGATTTTGTGCAGGAGGTTGTCGCCGTGGCAACCGCCCTGAAGACCGCCGCGCCCCAGACCGACGTGGCCATTGAGCTGGGCGGCGAGGACGCCAAGATCATCTATTTCCGGGGCGGTCTGGAGGAGCGGATGAACGGCGTGTGCGCCGGCGGCACCGGCTCCTTCATCGATCAGATGGCGGCGCTGCTGCAGACCGACGCCACCGGACTGAACGAAGCGGCGAAACAATACCAGCGGATTTACCCAATCGCCGCCCGGTGCGGTGTGTTTGCCAAGACGGACATTCAGCCGCTGATCAACGAGGGCGCTACCCGGGCGGATCTGGCAGCCTCCGTGTTTCAGGCGGTGGTGAACCAGACCATCTCCGGCCTTGCCTGCGGCAAGCCCATCCGGGGCACCGTGGCGTTCTTAGGCGGGCCGCTGCATTTCCTGACGGAGTTGAAGGCCGCCTTTATCCGCACCCTGAAGCTGACAGAGGAGACCACCGTGGATCCGGCCAACTCCCACCTGTTCGCCGCCATGGGCGCGGCGCTGGAGGCCAGGGAGGGGGAGGATGTGCCCCTCATGGATCTGGTAAAAAAACTGGAAAGCGGCGTCGCCGTGGGCTTTGAAATGCCCCGCCTGGAGCCGCTGTTCCGGGACGAAGGGGAGTTTGCCGAGTTCCAGTGCCGCCACAGCCGCGCCGTGGTGCGCAAGGAGCCGCTGGAAACCTACCGGGGGCAGTGCTTCCTTGGCATCGACGCTGGCTCCACCACCACCAAGCTTGCCCTCATCGGCGCGGACGGGCAGCTTCTGTACCATTTCTACCGGGGCAATCAGGGCAATCCCATTCTTACCGCTCAGCTGGCCGTGGGAGAATTGAAGCGGCTGCTGCCCGAGGGCGCGACGATTGTCCGCGCCTGTTCTACAGGCTACGGCGAAGCCCTCTTAAAGGCCGCCTTCTCTCTGGACGAGGGCGTGGTGGAGACCATCGCCCACTGTACCGCCGCGGCGTTTTTCGATAAGGATGTGGACTGCGTGCTGGACATCGGCGGGCAGGACATGAAGTGCATCAAGCTGAAAAACGGCACGGTGGACACCATTTTGCTCAACGAAGCCTGTTCCTCCGGCTGCGGCTCCTTCATTGAAAATTTCGCAACTTCTCTTGGCTTTACCGCCGAGGAATTTGCCCACGAAGCCCTGTACGCCAAGGCGCCTGTGGACTTGGGCACCCGGTGCACGGTGTTCATGAACTCCAACGTCAAGCAGGCGCAGAAGGAGGGGGCTTCCGTTTCCGATATCTCCGCCGGCCTTGCCTATTCCGTCATCAAGAACGCCCTGTATAAGGTCATCAAGCTGGCGTCCCCGGAGGATTTGGGCAAACACATTGTGGTGCAGGGCGGCACCTTCCACAATCAGGCGGTGCTCCGCGCCTTTGAGAAGATTTCCGGCGTGGACGCCACCTGTCCGGATATTTCCGGCCTGATGGGCGCCTTCGGTGCGGCGCTGGTTGCCCGGAGCCACTATACCGGACAGCAGAGCAGTATGCTCCCCCTGGAGGACATTCTGAACCTGACCTACACCTCCACCTCCGTGCGCTGCGGCGGCTGCTCCAACAACTGTATGCTCACCGTCAACAAGTTCCCCGGCGGTCGGAAGCACATCAGCGGCAACCGGTGCGAAAAAGGCGCAGGCGGCACAGACAAGGGGGAGAAAGCCCCCAATCTGGTGCTCTATAAGCGGCAGCGGATGTTCGATTATCCGCCGCTGGAGGAAGCCGACGCGCCCCGGGGCGTTATCGGCATCCCCAGAGTGCTGAACATCTATGAGAATTATCCCTTCTGGGCGACTTTCTTCAAGGAATTGGGCTTCCGGGTGGTGCTGTCCCCCTTCTCCAACCGGAAAATCTATGAGTTGGGCATGGAATCCATCCCTTCGGAATCCGAGTGCTACCCGGCAAAGCTGTCCCACGGTCATGTCCAGTGGCTCATCGATCAGGGCGTTAAAACCATCTTCCATCCCTGCGTGTTCTACGAGCATCAGGAGACGAAGCAGGCGCAGAATCACTACAACTGTCCCATCGTGGTGTCCTACGCGGAGAACCTGAAGAACAACGTGGAGGCCATCAGCGACGGGGACGTGCACTACATCCGCCCCTTCATTGCCTTCACCAGCGAGAAAACCGCTGCCGACCGGCTGGTGAAAACCGCCGCCGAAGAATGGAACATTCCCGCGAAGGAAGTCCGCGCCGCAGTTCATAAGGCGTGGGAGGAGCAGCTTCGCGCCAAAGCGGATATCCGCGCGGAGGGACAGAAGCGGCTGACCCAGATGGAGCAGACCGGCGGTCGGGGCATCGTGCTGGCGGGACGACCCTACCACATCGACCCGGAGATCAACCATGGCATTCCGGAGTTGATTTCCTCTTATGGCCTCACGGTGTTCACCGAGGACAGCCTGCCCCTTGACTTTGATCCGGAGCGTCCCATTCGGGTGGTGGATCAGTGGGTGTACCATTCCCGGCTCTACAGCGCGGCGGAATTTGTCAGCCGCCGG
>JAXEAK010000003.1:0-6323 GCA_034094395.1 Faecousia sp. | reverse complement strand
GTTGAAGCCCCACGCGTCAAATTCCGCCTGCTGAGCCAATTCTTCTTCAGATACTGCACCCTCAGTAATGGCGGCAACAGCTTCCTCAAAGCAGTCCTGCGGCGTTTTTTCCTCAAATCCGAAATGGGTGTCCAGCGAAATACTTTCTGTGTTGGCGTTGGGGGCGTTTTGAATGCGAATACTGTACAGCTTACCATCAGTGTCAAAATAATAGGTGTGCGTTGCTGTCTCAAGCGCACCGGAATCCGTGCGCCAAGTGGAGGTGAAGCAAATGTTCACCCGATTATTTTCTGTAGTGTCGCTGAGCAGGGTAACATTGTCAAAATCCCAGCGGAACATATCAAGATATTCTTCAAACTGGGTGTCGGCGTTTTCGGTTTCCACCCATGTCCCGCTCTGGAAGGCGTAGTGCTTGCCGCCGTACTCCATCCGTCCGCTGGTGGGGTCGGGGCTGGAAGAGGGCGTATACTGCCACAGGGTATCCTCACCAAGACGGGACAGATACACCTGCCACTGAATATACTCATTGCTTCCCGTGAGGCTTAACGTATAGTCCTGCTGAGACAGCAGGGCATCCAGCGCGTCATGGCATTTCTGCAAACGCTCCTGCCCCTGTGTCGTTTCCACAGCGGCGGCGGATGTATCCGGCTCCTTGGCGGGATTCGTCAGCAGGCACACCGCCACGAATAGAATCGCAATCACACCCAGCAGGCTGATCCAGAAGCTGGGACGGCGGTAATTCAGCACGGTCTTAATCCGCTCCTTCACGCTGACCTCCCCGAAGGCCACGGGACAGGCGGCGAAGTGGCGCGGTTGGTGGAACAGCTGAGCAAAGCGGCGGAGTAGCTTTTCCGCTCCTCCAAATCCATGAACTGCACCACCCGCTCGTCGCAGGCCACCTCAATGTCCTTGCACAGCAAAACGTAGGCAATCCACACCAGAGGGTTAAACCAGTGCAGCGCCAGCGCCAGAAAGCCCACCATCTTGAACCAGTGGTCGCCCTTTTCCAGATGGGTGCGCTCGTGGGCAAGGACGTGCTTGCGTACCGTGGGGCTTAAACCCATGGGGATGTAGATCTTCGGGCGGATGAAGCCCAGGATGAAGGCCGTATCAATCCGGTCGCACTCCCAGCCGCCCCGAATTTTTACTGCTTCGCGCACCTTGTTTTTCAGACTCAGGTAGGAATAAAGGGTGTAAATTCCGAAGCAGAGCGCCACGCTGAGCCACACAAAGGGCAGATTCTTCTTCCAGTTTCCGGCGGATTTCGCCGAAACCCTCGGGGCAGCGGAAACGGGCGCATCCGACTGCGCCGCTTCCCCGGCAACCGGCTGGGAAGCTTCCTGACGCGGCGCCGGGGCTTCGGGAAGGGCTTCCCCGCCGGCTTCCCCAGCGGGCACGGCCGCCGGCGCCTGCCACTGCTGCACCTGACTGGTCTCCGGCATGGGCTGCAAGCTCAGACTGCTCTGGATTTCAAAGGGCATCAGCAGCCGCAGGCCTGCCAGCAGCCACAGAAAACAGATATATTTCCGGGGTGCTTTCTTCAGCAGCACCCGCAGTACCATCACCACCAGAATCACAATGCTTCCGTGAAAGCTGGCAGTGAGAATGTTGGAAAACAGGGATTCCATGCAGATTCCTCCTTTTGTTTATTGGTAGGGAATGAAACCGAGAGATGCCCAATGGTGTGACGACGACAGACCCGCCGGGCACGCATGGGCGATTTGCCCCTATTCCTCGTAGCTGTCAATGAGCTGCCGCAGCTGCTCCACTTCCTCCTTACTCAGGCGCTTGCTCTTGGAAAAGGCAGCGATGAAGGCCGGCATGGAGCCTTCAAAGGTCTCCTCCACCATCTCATTCAGGCGGCTTTTCTGGGCTTCCTCCTTGGAAATCAGGGAGGTCACCACAGCGTTCTCGTTTTTCACCACGCCCCGCTCGCTTAACCGGCGGATAACGGTGTAGGTGGTGGCCTTCGACCAGCCCAGCTTCTCCTTGCAAAGCTCCACCAGTCGCGTGGAGTTCACCGGCTCGTGCTCCCACAGAATCAGGCAGAAACGGTATTCACTTTCAAAAATCTTCGGGGTTTCCATAACACAATCCTCCTGTTAAGTTTAATGCATTAAACCTTATGGTGGAAGTTTAACACATTAGACCTCCCCTGTCAACCCCCATTTTTGTTTTCCCTTGCATTCTCCCGGAAATGGGGCTATAATGTCAGAAACGACAAAGGAGGTGCGCTCATGCAGGTATGGCGTCATTTCAAAACAATTACAAAGCACCGGCTGCTTGTCCTGCAGGGCTGCTTCCGGGTAGGGCTGTACTGGCAGGGGCTGACCCACGATCTTTCCAAGTACTCCCCCACGGAATTCTGGATCGGCGCCAAATACTATCAGGGCAACCGCAGCCCCAACACCGCCGAGCGGGCGGACAAGGGCTACAGTGAAGCCTGGATGCACCACAAGGGGCGCAACCGCCACCACTACGAATACTGGACGGACATGAATCCCAAGACCAAAACCTATGAGCCCATTCCCATGCCCCGAAACTATCTGGTGGAGATGGTCATGGATCGCCGGGCGGCCTGCATGACCTATCAGGGCAAAAATTACCGTCCGGATTCCGCGCTGAACTACTTCTCCGGCAGCCGGGAGCGGGAACTGATGCACCCCCAGACCCGGCAGGAGCTGGGCTACATCCTGACCATGCTGGCAGAAAAAGGGGAAACGGAGACCTTCCGTTATCTGAAGGAAGAGGTGCTGACCGGCAAGCCCTTCCCCTGGGAGCAAGGAGAATAACATGGACAAAATCAAGTTGATTATCCCCACCAATATCCATCACGCTGCCCAGATCATCACCGGCTTTCTCATGCTGAAGGAGCAGGGCTGGGACGTGGAGATCGTCAACCGCTCCCGGGATAAATCCGATCCCTTCCACGGCCTGCCGGCGCTGTTTGCGGAGTACCGGGGAAAACGGCTGTTTTACGACCTGTGGGACGGCTATCAGGATCCTCCGGACATGACGCTGGCGCTGGGGAAATGCGACTTCTACTTCAAGCGAAGCTTTTCTGAAGCAAAAAACCGGGAATTGTTCCCGGAAGACGCGGAAAGAATCTACCCGCTTGGCTTCAATTATTATGTAACCCACCCGAAAAATCCCGCCGATGAGCCGCTGTGGAAGGCCATGTTGCGCCCGCTGCAGGGGAAAACCCCGGCGCGGTACTTTGTGCCGAAGGTCTTCGAGGGCGACGGGGAAGCTCCCTGCGGCAATCCGCCGAAAATTCTGTTCCTCGTGCGGCTTTGGGGTCGGGAGGCCTGGCTGGAGGGCGATCCGGCCAACGACGAGCGGGAGCAGATCAGCCATGACCGCATTGCCATCATTCGCGCCCTGCGGGAAGCCTACGGCGGCGCCTTTGTGGGCGGCATCAACGACTGTCCCCTGTCCCGGCAGCTTGCCCCCGATCTGATTGTGCCCCGGGAGCTGACGGAACGCAGGCACTACCTGAACGTGGTGCACAGCAGCGATATCTGCATCGGCAGCACAGGACTTCACGGCAGCATCGGCGGGAAAACCGGGGAATATGTGGCGGCGGCAAAGGCCATCGTCCATGAGCAGTTCCACTACAGCGTCACCGGCGATTTCCGGGAGGGCGTCAACTATCTGTCCTTCCGGACGCCGGAGGAATGCGTGGCAGCGGTGGCCTCTCTGGTGAGTGACCCGGAGCGGATTCAGGCCATGAAGCGTGCCAACGCCGCCTACTATCAGGAATCCCTCCGGCCGGATATGCTGGTGAAGCACACATTGGAAGTGGTGGATGCCACGCTGAAATAACGAAAAATTCCCTGACACAGCCGCTCGGCCGCGTCAGGGGATTCTTTTTGGCGCCGCAAGGCGGTGTCTTTCTGATAAAAATGAAAGATTACAATCAAAAAATAGTATCAAAAGAACAGCAGGGAAATCCAGGTGACCACATTGGAGCCGAACTGGAAGTCCAGCCCCAATTGCTCCAGCGTAGGAACCACGTTAATGCCGTGGCTTTCCACACAGGGGTGCATTTTGTCCGGATGACGGCAGGGTTGGTTATCCAGTATGGCACAGCGCGTACAAATGGCGCAGGCCTGCGTGGACAGAATGTAGGGCTGCACACCCTGCTCCCGCAGCAGCGCCGCCACCTGCTCCGTCAGCGCCTCATGCTCTGGGCGGGTGGCCAGCGTCTCATCAATATTCGCAATGTCCTCCACCTCTGCAATGGAGGAAATCAGCAGGCACTCGGAGTAGGACAGGCATTTTTCCCGGCATTCCGCCACGCTTCCCACCCCCGGAGGACACGCCCAGGTTGTTCCGTACCTCGGGCACTCGCTCTGGCAAATCCAGCGAACGCGCTCCGAGAATTCCAGATCCTTTGGGTCAAAAAAATCATAAATATAAAGTGGAAGCTCCGACAGCTTCTCTTCCAGCAACTCTCTGTTCATGAAAATTCCTCCATGATTTGCTTGCAACCTTCCCGGAGATCTTCAAAGGTACGCGCAAAATCCCCGGTATACCAGGGGTCTGCCACATCCCGGGAAAGTAACGGGCGGATTTTGTCCGGATCTCGGGGCAGCATCTGGGAAAGATACCGGGCATTGCTTTCGTCCATATAGTAAATCCGGTCAAAATGCCGGTAGTCCGCCATGGTAACCTGCCGCGCCCGATGCCCGCCGCAGGGAACGCCCCGGCGTTCCAACTCCCGCCGGGCAGGCAGGTAGACCCCATTTCCGATCTCCTCCCGGCTCACCGCGGCGGAGTCGATCTCAAATTCCTTCGCACGCCCCGCCCGGGCAGCCATGTCCTTCAGTATGTACTCCCCCATGGGGCTGCGGCAAATATTGCCGTGGCAGATAAACAGGATTTTTACCATTGCTGAATCTCTCCTCGATAAACCACGATTTGCTTAGAGCCGCAACGACTTTTCGGTTTTTGCATCTTCCGTGTCATCGTGTATTATCGTGGCTCTTCGTGGCATATTGTTTTACGCAAAAGTAGTAAATCTGGTAGTAAACCACACCCCTTTACTACCAGCCATACTACCTATGGCAGACGAACACTTTTACGCTTCCGCAACCCGGTCAAATTCCGCCTTGGCATCGTCAAAAGTCAGATGGGTATAGGTGTTCAGCGTGACGCTGATATCCGAGTGACCCATGATGTATTGCAGAGTTTTCGGGCTCATGCCGCTGCGCGCCATGTTGGAACAGAAGGTGTGCCGGCATACATGGGGTGTGATCTTCGGAAGCTGTACTTTATAAATGCTGTTGTACTTATTCAGGATATGCTTGAAGTAATGCTCCCAATGGAGGGCAACCATGGGCATCCCGTTCTTGTCCAGAAACAGGAAGCCCGTATAGCCGTCGATGATCGGCTCCTGCTTCGGAGGCTTTCGGTTGGCGATCACCCGGCGAAAGCATTCCGCAACCTGCTGGCTCATGGGCACATACCGCTCACCGCTTTTGGTCTTGGTGTCCTCGATGATGTACTCCATATCACGCTTGCGCTGAAGCTGGTGATCTACCCGGATACGCTTGTTCTGGAAGTCGATGTCCGAAATGGTCAGCCCGCAAAACTCGGAAATCCGCAGCCCGGTATTGAACAGGATGTAGATTCCGTCATAGTATTTGCGGTAGCAGTTATCCTCCTGAATGAACTTGAGGAATGCCCGTTCCTGCGCCCGGGTAATGGCTTCTCTGGTCACGCTGTCGTTGACAACCACGGTAGCCAGCTCAAAGCCAAAGGGATTCTTGCGGATCAGATCATCCTGCACCGCCATCTCAAAGGCGGGGCGAACGACACCCCGAACCGAGTGGATGGTGCTGTAACCCCGACCATCCTTTTGCAGCTTAATGAGCCATGCTTTGGCATCGGACAGCTTTACCTTATCGATGCGCAGGCCCCCGAAGGCTTCCTTTTTTAGAATACCCACCACAAAATTGTAGTTAGCCTGGGTGTTGTGCCGGACGTTGACCTTCAGAGACAGATACTTCTGCACCAGTTCCAGTACCGTGAGGTTGCCGCCGTTAGGGGCGATCTGGTCGAACAAATCCTGCTGAATCTGCCTTTCTTTTTCCCTCAGGGATAAATCCCTGGGTTTCCCGGCAGGTGCCCGGTCATTTTTGTCCAGCCTCCAGCTATAAACGAATTTGGTTTCGCCATTGATGTCTTTGTACTTGTAAGCATATCTTCCATCCTGGCGTTGGCTCTCTCCGTTATGCAAAATGCGGTTTCGGTTATCCCGCCGCTTTTCGCTCATAAAAAACGCTCCTTTCCATGAAGAGAGCTCCGATATGATTGAC
>JAXEAK010000002.1:0-13157 GCA_034094395.1 Faecousia sp. | reverse complement strand
CCTCAAGCGTGCTCTGCTGCTCCCGAAGCGCCTCCAGATCCCGCTCCCAGTCTGCCTGTGTGGCATACAGATCTTCGATTGCCCATTTGCTCTGCTCCGGGATTTCCTCCCGGGAAGGAATTGTTTTGATTTCGTCCATTGCTGCTTCCTCCAAAAACTGATTTGCTGTATTATACCACTTTTGCCCCAAAAAGCAACGCTCATTTCCCCTGTTTTCTCTTGACGGAAGGCAGAGAAATCCGTATAATGGATAGCACTTTAAGCATTGTGAGTGATTGCCATGAAATTATCACTGGTTGTGCCCTGCTACAATGAGGCGGAAAACGTCGTTCCCTTTCAGGACGCGGTGATTTCCGCGTTTGACGGCTGCGGCTATGACTATGAAATTGTATTTATCGATGACGGCAGCCGGGATGCCACGCTGCACAATCTGAAAAAACTCCATGCCGCCCAGAAGTGCCCGGTGCAGGTGATATCCTTCTCCCGGAACTTCGGCAAGGAGGCGGGGCTTTACGCCGGACTGGAGCACGCCCGGGGCGACTACATCTGTCTGATCGACGCCGACTTGCAGCAGCGCCCGGAAATCGCCCGGGAGATGGTGAAAATTCTGGACGAGCAGCCGGAATACGACGTGGTCGCCGCCTATCAGGATCGCCGGGGAGAAGGAAAAGTGCTTTCCTTCTTCAAGAAAAGCTTCTACGCTCTCATCAACCGGCTCTCCCGGGTGACCCTGCAGCCCGATGCCAGCGACTTCCGCACCTTCCGCAGAAGCGTGCGGGACAGCCTGCTGTCTCTGGCGGAATACCACCGTTTTTCCAAGGGTCTGTTCGCCTGGGTGGGCTACGAGACCTGCTATATCCCCTACACCGCCTGTGAACGCGCCTCCGGCACCACCAAGTGGAGCTTCTGGAAGCTGGTGGAGTACGCCATTGAGGGAATCATCGGATTCTCCACCGCGCCGCTGCGGCTGGCGACGGTGCTGGGCGGCGTAACGGGAATCTGCGCCGTAATTTACCTGATCTGGGTCATCATCGAAAAGCTGGTCTGGGGCATCGCCGTGCCCGGGTACGCCACCATCATTGTCCTGATTCTGTTCTTCAGCTGCGTCCAGCTGTTCTGCATCGGCATCATCGGAGAATATGTAGGACGGATCTTTGAGCAGAGCAAGCAGCGCCCGATCTATATTGCCAAGGAGGTTCTGGACTGTCCGGAAGCGTAAACAGTTTCCCCCGCAGGAAGCCAAAAAAGCTTACCTGCGGGGGATTTTTTTCGATTACTGCACCTCAACGACCCGGATATCCTCCAGAGAATAATCCGACTGGGTCATGACAATATCCGCAATCACCGCCACGTCCGACTGCTGCAGGCCGCCCTCCGGTGCGGAGACTGCCACAGAAATCCCTTCTCCGGACATATAGGCGACGCAGTCCGCATACCCCTTGGCAATGACCAGACTCTCAATCTGCGCCTCGCTCAGGGCAGTCTGCACGATATCCTCCAGCTCCATGGCAGATTCCACATCCTTGGTGCCGCTGTCGGTGCTGTAGGCCATGGCTTCCTGCAAAAGGCTGACGGCATTGTCTCTGGCCTGCTGGCGGGACAGGCGGACAGCCGCAAAATAATCGTCTGCGGTGGTAGAAACCTCCTCACCGGAGGCCAGCGCCGCCATGTCGTCGCTAAGTACCAGCGTATCCTCGTTCATAACCTTTTCCGTGTCCAGCGAATCCTCCAGACTCTCTGCCGTATGATTCTCGGTATAGAGCCAATTGACGTAAATGCCGGCGCAGACCGTTACAAGAATTGCAGCGGCAACCAGATTCTTCTTCCAAACTTTCATAAAAATGCCTCCCGTCATTTCATTTTCAAAACACTGATGCGATCAGAGGACAATCCGGTAGCACTCCGGACGGCCTCCACAATGGACAGCCGGACTGCGGCGTTGTCCGCTCCCTGACACACGATCACGGCGCCTAAGTAGGTCGGCTCCTTAATCTGCCGGATCAGTCCCTCCGTCTCCCGTCCGGAGCCGGAAACCAGAACCGTTTCCCGCCGGACGGTTTTTCCGCTTTCCTGAATATCCTCGTCCGTCTGATATACCGTCTCCTCCCCGGAGGACTGGGTCAAAAGTACCTCTACTCTTCCGGCTCCGGAAATCTGCGACAGAATTTCTCCGAGAGAGTCCTGAAGCGATTGCTCCGGACGTTCGGTGGATACCGGAAGGCTCTGCTCCTGCTCCTTTTCTCCAGGAAGCAGCATAAGAATGATTCCTGCCAGCAGGACAATCAGAACATAACGGTACTTTTTCCAGAACGTCAGCGCGGTGCTTTTGAATGCTATCCAGTCCATTGCTGATTCTCCTTTGGAATACCCAGCTCCGACGTCAGAATATCCGTCAGCCTGCTTTTGACCAGGGGAGAAACCGCACCGGATATTCTGACGGAAACCGGAATGCCGTCCGCCCCTACCGTAATGTCCGCCTCTACCGCCGCATGCATTGCTGCGGCTTTGTCTAAGATATATGCCTCGGCCTGCTGCTTTATGAGTTCGGCTTTCCGATCCGCCACGGCATCCACGCCCTCCGACGCAAATACCTCCCCCTGCTGCTCCCAATTGTCCAGCAGAGGCTCCCAGTTGATTTCGCCCACGGAGGCAAGGGGCTGCAGCAGCACGATGGTCATAAACAGGCCGCAAAGGATGCCCACAACCTGCCGTCCCGCACTGCCGCTGGTGATATGGGTGAGAATACCGCAGATGATACCGGCTGCTACCACGGAAATCACATACTGGCGCAGACCCTCCATCAGCCTACCCCCTTCAGAAAACACACGGTGCTGACCAGCAAAAGCAGGCAGCTTGTGCCGGTCATGGCCAGCAGCAGCCCCATAGCGGCGCAGAACACATCCACCAGGCCGCCAAGCCCCTTGGGATCCAAGATACCGCATACGGCTCCCGTTGCCTTCAGCACCAGATACTGGGCACCGATTTTCAGAAAAGGCTCCAAAAAAACGGCAATGGCTGCCAGAATTCCATAGACGCCTGCGGCATTTTTCAGTGCCCCCACGCTGATCAGCACCGTCTCCGACGCGTCCGAAAGAATGCTGCCCACCACCGGAACCACGGTGGAAATCGTCAGCTTGGTAGCCTTCAGCGCTACGGCGTCCGTGGTGCCGCTGACCACGCCGGTGATGCTCATGTAGGCGGTGAAGACAATCAAAATGGTTTTCAGGCTCCAGGAAACGACGCCCTTCACCAGCTCCTGCATTTTTTTCAGTGTTTCGTCTCCCAGTGCGTAAACCGCCACGCCCAGAGCCAGAAACAGGTAGAGCATCGGCGTCAGCACTCTGGCGATCAGGCTTCCCAACAGGGTGTCAAACATGGCCGTCCCGGCATACAGGGCTGTGGACGAGGTGACGCCTCCCTGGGCTGCCAGCGCGGCAGTCATCACGGGAAACAGCAGCTTTCCATAGCTGCTCAGCTCCTGAATGGTATCACAGCCCAGCCGGATCATGGTGTTGGCCGAGGAAAACAGCAGCACGGACACGATCACCGCCCCGGCCAGTGTGACCACGGATTTTGACAGGCCGGAGATGCACCGCAGGAGGCTGACCAGCACGGTTGCCGCAAGGATTTCCACGCTCACTCTGGCCGCTTCCGCCAGATTTGGATGGATCCGCGCACAGGCCTTTTTCAGCAGCTCCATGAGCCCCTGTCCGAAGGAGTTCGTAGTCTCCGGCATCAAAGCCTGTCCGGAGTCCGGAACCTCCGGCGCCGTGAATTCCGCCGCAGAAACCGGAAGGCAAAGGCACAGCGTCAGCATCAAAGCGGTTAAAAGCTTGGTCATATCGCACCGATCATCTCCCGAATCATTGTCATTAGTGTACGAAAAATTGGAACGGACAGGGATAAAACCGCGGCACACCCCAGAATCTGCAGTATTTTTCCCAATGCCGTGTTCCCGGCATCCGAGCAGACCGTCGCCGACAGCTCCGCCACCAGCGCAACGCCCACGGCCTTCATCAGCACCGGAAGCAGCCCCTCCGGTAAGCAGCACTCACTTTGCAGTTCCCACAGAAGATCCAGCACCGGCTCCAGATAGGCAATCGCCACAGCCGCAGCAATGCAGCAAACAGTGACGCTGAGCACCGCCGCAATGTCCTTTTCCTCTTTTCCCACTGCCAAGCCAAGAATCACTGCAAGGAGGGCGACAGAGATGGTTTTCCAGAAATCACTCATCAGAATTCAAACAGATTTTTCACCAGATCAAACAGCTCCGCGATTTTCTGGGCAAGGATCATCAGCACGACTACCAGCCCCGCCAGGCTGGTCATGGTCGCCTGCTCCTCCCGTCCGGATCTGGATAAGACCTGGTTCAGTATGGATACGATAATCCCGACGGCGGCTATTTTGAAAATCAGATCAATGTCCATGGTTACGCAAACAGAATGGCCAGCGCCGCACCGGCACACAGTCCCAGCGTCTGATAGCTGCGCAGCCGTACATCCCGGTTGTTTTCCAGACGGGTAAGCTCCCGGCGGCAGGTATCCTGAACGGCTTTCAGTCCCTGAATCTGCCCGGGCAGGTCAAATCTGCCAAGGGTTTGTCCCAGCTGCCGCAGCGGCCTTCTGACGGCTGCGGGCAATTCCCGGCAGCTGTCCAGCGCGATGCGCATACATCCGGCGGCATCCGGCTGGGACTGCCGATCCAGCTCTTCCGCCAGACGCGCAAACACCTCCCGCAGCGTCCCGCCGGCATCCCTTGCGGCTCTGCGGAGCAGGGTCGGCAGCGGAAGCAGACGGTACTGCAGCTCCGACTCCATGGTTTCCAGCACCTCCAGCAGCTGCCGGAGCAGCCGTTCCGTGCTCCGGTAGCCCAGAGCGATACGAAAGCCGAAGCCTCCGCAGCCGAGAATTATCAACACAGCGCCAATCCATTTGCCGTTCATAATGCCATCCTTTCCACACGGTAGGACTTGTCCGCGTGCAATTGCAGCCGGGTCTGAAAGACATTGTTTTCCAGCAGTGTGCGGTAAAGCGCCCTGCTTTTCAGATCCTCCCCGGAGCCCGCGTGCGCCGTCGCGATAAGCCGCACGCCGCAGTTCGCCGCCTGCAGAAGGCCGATGCAGTCGGACTGCGCGGTGATTTCATCCACCGCAATACACATTGGACTCATTGTCCGAAGAACCATGTCCATTCCCCTGGCCTTCCCGATTCCTGTCAGCACATCCATCCGTTTGCCGCGCTCCAGCCCCTCGGGAAACAGTTCCCCCCGTTCGTCCACCACGCAGACGGTCTGCTTCCGGGAAATCTGCCTTGCCAGATCCCGCAGCAGCGTGGTCTTTCCCCAGCCGGGTGCTCCCACGATCAGGATGGAGCCTTCCGCTCCGGCCGCCTTCTGCGCAAGCCCGGGAAAATCTTTGGCAACCCGGATACAAAGGGATCGGATACTCCGAAAGCCGCAGGCACCTTCCTCCGCCTCAAATCCTTCTCCGCAAATACCGATCCGGTGTCCCCCGGGAGCGGTGAGATACCCCCGCGCCATGGTTCCGGCGCACCAGGGGGAATACCGGCTGGCGGCATTCATCACGAAATCCAGATCCGCTTTTTCAACCACGCGCTCCGTCGGCCAGACGCTCCCACCGGACGTAATCAACTCCGGCGGCGCATTGACCCGCAGACGAAGCTCCTGAAGCGCCTCCTTTCCCACAGAGGCCGCCTGTTCGGAAATCTCCGGGGGCAAAACGGAAAGCAGCTGCTTCCAAGCACACATCATTTGCATCACTCCTGACACAGACTATGCTGCCTGCGGTTCCGTTAGCACAGAAAAAAACCACCCCGCATAATGTGCGGAGTGGCTCAAAAATAGGTTTATTTTTTGTTTTTCTTGTAGATAATGTTCAGCCCCTTCAGGAGCAGATCCTTATCCAGAATGATATCCCGCTTACACAGCGGCGTAATGAACTGGGCAAGGCCGCCGGTGGCAACCAGCGTGCAGCGGTGGCCAAGTTCTTCTTCCATCCGCTCCACCAATCCGTCAATCATGGCCGCGGTGCCGTACATCATGCCGCTTCGCATACAGTCAACGGTATTTTTTCCGATCACCTGCTTCGGCTTGTCCAGACTGATGCCGGGCAGCTGGGCTGCACGGCTGGTAAGCGCATCCAGAGAAACCCGTACGCCGGGGATAATCACGCCGCCCATGTATACGTTATCCGGCTCCACCGACTCAATGGTGGTGGCGGTGCCCAGATCCATGAGGATCAGGGGCGCCCTGTACTCCGCCAGCGCCGCCACGGCAACCACAATCCGGTCGCTGCCCACTTGGGACGGCACGTCCACATGGATGTTCAGGCCGGTCTTCAGGCCGGGACCCACCACCATGGGCTGCTTTCCAATGACCTTGATAACACCGGTACGGACAGAATTGAATACCGGCGGCACGACGGAGGAAATGATGCAGTCGTCAATATCGGAAATCCGGGCACCATATGCTTCCAGCATACTCTTGATTTCCACACCGTACTGATCCGAGGTTCGGGTGTGATCCGTGGCAATACGCGCCTTAAACAGGATTTTGTCGTTGTCAAAACAGCCAATAACCAGATTGGTGTTGCCGATATCAATAGCCAGAAGCATAGGGTTCCTCCTCAGCGGTTCTTCATGCGTGCCATCAGATGGAGCAACGCTTTTCCGATGACGGTGACCAGAACGGCGGCAATAATGGCCTCCGGAATACCGGATGCGGTAACGGTGCCCATAACCAGCCCAAACACAGCGCTCAGCGCCACATTTTTCGCCTGGGCATACTGCTGCGCCAGCAGCAGATAGATGCTGCCCATCACCAGAATCGTATGACAGATGGTGGATACCGCAGCGGTTACCGGCAGCGCCAGATAGTCCTGCTTCAGAAGCTTCTTCAACCCCCGCCACAGCCAGCCGGCGATGACGCCCAGCAGAATCCGGCATCCCAGAGCAATCCACAGGCTCTTCAGCACACCGGGCAGTCCTTCCGTGGTCATAAAGGGAGAGAAAGCAAAAGCCAGCAGTCCGGGAGACGTGGTATTTGCCCAGATAGAGCAAAGGCCGAACACGCCGCCCAGCACCGCGCCCGCGGTAGGCCCCAAAAGGATGGCGCCCAGAATCACCGGGATGTGCATGGTGGTGGCCTTGATCACCGGCAGCGGAATAAATCCGATTCCCGTTACGCCCATGACCAGCAGAATGCCGCAGAACATGGCAAGCGTCGCCATGTACCGGGTATCCATCTTTTTTGTTTTCATATTCAGTTACCTCCTGCTGCCGTTCCTCCGAAACAAGGATACAGCGCAAATTTTCGGGCTACAGCCCGATGCCACATTATAGCAAAGGTTTCCTGAAAATACAAGTGGAAATCCGGGCTTTACACCGTCTTTTATTTCCGCTATAATGGTGTCTGCTGAACAGGCGGCTCAGCGTGGCGCACCACGCAAAGCCGCAGTACGCATTACAATGGTGTGAGACAGGAGGAACCGTTATGCTGACTGGAAAAACCGTCCTGCTGGGGGTAACCGGCGGAATTGCCGCCTATAAATCCGCCGCGCTGGCTTCCGCGCTGGTGAAACAGCACGCCGCCGTGGAGGTGGTGATGACCCGGAACGCCACGCAATTCATCACCCCTCTGACCTTTGAGCAACTGACCGGGCGCAAAGTCATGGTGGATACCTTTGACCGAAATTTCACCCATCAGGTAGAACACATCTCCCTGGCGCAGCGAACCGATCTGGTAATCATCGCGCCGGCAACCGCCAATGTCTGCGCCAAGCTGGCGCACGGCCTTGCCGACGATATGCTGACCACCACAGTGCTCGCCTGCCGCTGTCCCAAGCTGATTGCCCCTGCCATGAACACCAATATGTACGAAAATCCGGTGACGCAGGATAATCTGGATACGCTTCGCCATTATGGCTGGGAGGTCATCGCCCCTGCCAGTGGGAGGCTGGCTTGCGGCGCGGTAGGCGTGGGGAAGCTGCCGGAGCCGGAGGAGCTGCTGCAGCATATTCTGCGGAAGCTGGCATTCCCCCACGATCTGACAGGCAAGCGGGTGCTCATCAGCGCAGGTCCGACGCAGGAAGCACTGGATCCCGTGCGGTATCTGACCAACCATTCCACCGGAAAAATGGGCTACGCGCTTGCCCGGATGGCCATGCTCCGGGGAGCGGAGGTAACGCTGGTTTCCGGTCCGACGTCCATTGCGCCGCCGCCCTTTGTGGAGGTCGTCCCGGTGATTTCCGCACAGGACATGTTTGACGCGGTCACTTCCCACGCACCTCAGGCGGACTATATTTTCATGGCGGCTGCGGTGGCAGACTACACTCCCACCGCGTATGCGGACGAAAAAATAAAAAAGCGGGAGGGCGATCTGTCCATCCCTCTGCAGAGAACCCGGGATGTTCTTGGCTATCTGGGACAGCACCGAAACCCCGGTCAGATTATCTGCGGATTCTCCATGGAAACGGAGAATATGCTGGAAAACAGCCGCAAAAAATTGGAGAAAAAGAATGTGGACATGATCTGTGCCAACAATTTGAAGGTTCCAGGCGCCGGGTTCGGCGTGGATACAAACGTCATTACCGTCCTCACTCGCTTCAAAACGCTGGAGCTGCCCATGCTTTCCAAGGAAGCCGCCGCCAACTCCATTCTGGACGAGGCTCTCTCCCTTTCCCAATAAAACCATTCAGGCCGCCCGAAACCGGGCGGCCTGAAGTTTTGATTTTTACGAATTATGATCGAGAATCAGCTGCAGCGCTCTTTCAATGGTCTGCTCCCGGATCTCCTCCCGGCTTCCGGTAAAATGGCACAGGATGACTTCTGAGATCTGTCTGTCTTGGTAGCCGATGAACACAGTGCCCACCGGATGCCCAAATTCATCCCCGCCGGGGCCGGCAAGGCCGGTTACGGCAACTGCCACGTCCGCCTGAAGCAGACGGCGGACGCCGGAAGTCATATACCCCGCCGTCCATGTAGATACGGCACCGTATCGCTCCAGCACCTCGGCGGGAACCCCCAGAATGTTCTCCTTCACCCAATTGGTGTAGCAGATGACGCCGCCCTTGTAAACCTCGGAACTGCCGGGAACGGCGGTGAGCGCCGCGCCGATGCCGCCGCCGGTCAGGCTTTCGGCAGTGACCAGGGTCTTTCCTTTCAGCTTTTCCAGAACTTCACAGCACGCTTTCATCATGGTAATTCACCTTAATCTTCTCGATATTCTCCATGGCTCGGGCGATGAGGGCTTCCCGATCCAGATTCTTCTCCGCGTTGAGCACCTGTCCCAGCGTAGGTTTGGTTTTGGGATGCTTGGGGGTAAAGACGGTGCAGCAGTCCTCATAGGGCAAAATGGAGGTTTCCAGCGTGCCGATTTTCCGGGCGATGGTAATGATCTCCTCCTTGTCCATGCCCACCAGCGGCATGAAGATGGGAATATCCACCGCCGCACCGGTGACCGTCATGGCTTCCATGGTCTGAGATGCCACCTGTCCTAAATTTTCGCCGGTTATCAGCGCACCGCAGCCGTCGCGTCTGGCAATCCGCTGGGCAATCTCCATCATAAACCGCCGCATAATCAGGGTGAAGAACTCCTCCGGGCAGTTGTCCCGGATGGCCTCCTGAATCTCCGTAAAGGACACCACGTTCACCGTCATTCTGCCGGAATACTTCGTCACCAGCCGGGCAAGCTCCACCACCTTGTCCTTGGCAAGCTGAGAGGTATAAGGATAGGAGAAGAAATGCACCGCTTCCACCTCCACGCCCCGCTTGGCAATCATATAGGCGGCCACCGGAGAGTCGATACCGCCGGACAGCAGCACCATGGCTCTGCCGCCCACGCCGATGGGCAGGCCGCCGGCGCCGGGTTCGGCAGGCCCGTGGACATAGGCCGCCAGATCCCGCACCTCCACATATACGGTATACTCCGGGTGGTGTACATCCACCTCCACCCCGGGATGGGCTTCCGCCAGCCGTCCGCCGATTTCCTGAGACAGCTGGATGGAAGTCAGCGGGAACTGCTTGTCGGAGCGCTTGGACTCCACCTTGAAGGATTTGGCGCAGTCCAGATCGTCCCCCAGATAATTTTCAATGGCGGCAAAAATCGCATCCACATTTTTCTCACAGGGACGGCAGCGGCACAGACTCACCAGACCGAAGATGGTGCGGCAGGCCTCCCATGCCCCGTCCACGTCCGCCTGGTCGTCCATCGGCTCCACATAGACAGTGGACTGCATAATATACACGTCAAAATTTCCGAATGGCTTCATCCTCCGTCGGACATTTTGGCGAAGCTTATTCTCAAACTGACGCTTGTTCGCGCCCTTCAGGACGATTTCCCCCAATTTTAACAGAAAAATTTCTTTCATATTCCACAAAACCTCATTTTTATCGATTTCCCAGCTTTACCGTTCGGTACTGAATGGCCTCCGCAATGTGCGAGGGCTGGATATCCTCGCTGCCGTCCAGATCCGCCACCGTTCGGGCAACCTTCAGAATCCGGTCATAGCTCCGCGCCGTCAGACCCATAACCTCAAACGCCTGCTTCATCAGCGCCGCGCTTTCGTCGCTGAGGGCACAGTAGCGGCGCATTTCCTCCGGCCCCATTCGGGCGTTGCACATTCCCCCGTCGCCAAAGCGACGGTTCTGAACGTCCCGGGCGGCATTGACCCGCTGCTTGATGGCTGCGGAAGGCTCCGCTTCTGCACGGCTGCGCAGATCCTCAAAGGGCACCGCCGGCACCTCGATGATAATGTCAATCCGATCCAGCAGAGGGCCGGATATCCGGCTGCGGTAGGCTTCCACCTCCCGTTCCGTGCACCGGCACCGACCGGAAGGGTCGCCGTACCAGCCGCATTTGCAGGGATTCATGGCACACACCAGCATAAATTCCGCCGGGTAGACAACCGTCCCGGACACCCGGGATATGGTCACCTTTCCATCCTCCAGCGGCTGGCGCATCAGATCCAGCGTATCCCTGCGGAATTCCGGCATCTCATCCAGAAACAGGACGCCCTTATGCGCCATGGAGATCTCCCCCGGCATGGGATTGCTACCGCCGCCGGCAAGACCGGCATTGGAAATGGTATGGTGGGGTGAGCGGAAGGGACGCCGGGTCACCAGCGGCTGCCGGGAGGTAAGCATCCCCATCACGGAATAGATTCGGCTGACCTCCAGAGACTCCTGCCAGGTCATATCCGGCAAAATCGACGGCAGCCGCTTGCTGAGCATACTCTTTCCGGAACCGGGCGGGCCGATCAGCAGCACGTTGTGGCTGCCTGCCGCAGCAACCTCCAGCGCCCGTTTCGCGTTCTCCTGTCCCAAAACATCCTTAAAGTCCGGCTCCGGAGTTTCGTCCCTGCCGGGCACCCACAGCGGTTCCTCCGAAAGCACCGTCTCGCCATTCAGGGCGGCTGCCAGCTCCGCCACGGTGTGCAGCGGGATGATGGCAGGCCCCCGGGATAACGTCGCCTCCGCCGCGTTTTCCGCCGGGACAAACAGCGTCTGGATGCCCGCCTGCTTTGCGGCCAGCGCCATAGGCAGCACACCGGAAACCGGGCGGATCTGCCCATCCAGACTCACTTCCCCCAAAAAGGCGCAGTCCGAGCGGGGACGCCGAACGCTGCCGCTGGCAGAAAGAATGCTGAGCAGAATGGGCAGATCATAATGGGTACCGGCCTTTTTCAGACTGGCAGGCGCCAGATTCACGGTGATCCTGCTGGCGGGAAAGCCCATGCCGCTGCTCTTGGCGGCAGCCCGCACCCGCTCCCGTGCCTCCTTCACCGCCGCATCCGGCAGCCCCACAATATCGAAACCGGGCAGGCCGTTGGAAATATAGCATTCCGTCGTCACCAGACTCCCCTGAATTCCGGAAACGCCCAAGGTTTTCACGCTGCAAATCATAGTCTCCCTCCTCACTGTTTCTATTCATTATGGTATGTCCGGCGGGAAACGCCAACTATCTCTTTTGAGTTATTCCAAAAAATCGCCGTTTGCGTACAGCATATACATATTTTATTCCGGCGGATTGTTGAAATACACGAATTTTTTGAATCCGGGTCGTTTCATGGCTTTACAAATCCCACGAAAAGTGGTATGATATGCACGACAAAAATTGAATACTTTAGGAGGTATTTCGTTTTGGCAAGAAAATTTAAGACCATGGACGGCAACACTGCTGCTGCCCACGTCAGCTACGCTTTCACGGAAGTAGCTGGCATCTACCCCATTACCCCTTCCAGCCCCATGGCGGACAACGTGGATCAGTGGTCCGCTGCCGGCCGTAAGAACATCTTCGGCGATACCGTTAAGGTTGTCGAGATGCAGTCCGAGGCCGGTGCTGCCGGTACCGTTCACGGCTCTCTGGCCGCCGGTGCCCTGACCACTACCTACACCGCATCTCAGGGCCTGCTGCTGATGATCCCCAATATGTACAAGATCGCCGGCGAGCTGCTGCCCGCAGTGTTCCACGTCTCCGCCCGTACCGTCGCCACCCAGTCTCTGAACATCTTCGGTGACCACTCCGACGTCTACGCCTGCCGTCAGACCGGTTTTGCCATGCTGTGCGAGACCAACGTGCAGGAGGTCATGGATCTGGGCGCTGTGGCGCACCTGGCCGCCATTGAAGGCCACGTTCCCTTCATCAACTTCTTCGACGGCTTCCGTACCTCTCACGAGATTCAGAAGATCGCCATCTGGGACTACGATGACCTGAAGGACATGGTCAACATGGATGCTGTTCAGGCCTTCCGGAACCACTCCCTGAACCCCGAGCGTCCCGCTATGCGCGGCTCCCACGAGAACGACGACATTTTCTTCCAGCATCGTGAGGCCTGCAACAAGTACTATCAGGCACTGCCCGCAGTGGTTGAGAAGTACATGAACAAGGTCAACGAAAAGCTGGGCACCAACTACAAGCTGTTCAACTACTACGGCGCTCCCGATGCTGACCGCATCATCGTCGCTATGGGTTCCATCAACGACGTGGCCGAGGAAGTCATTGACTACCTGAACGCCCACGGCGAGAAGGTCGGCGTTGTGAAGGTTCGCCTGTTCCGTCCCTTCTGCGCTGAGAAGCTGCTGGAGGCCATCCCCGCCACCGCCAAGAAGATCGCTGTTCTGGATCGTACCAAGGAGCCCGGC
>JAXEAK010000001.1:0-11832 GCA_034094395.1 Faecousia sp. | reverse complement strand
AAAAAATTGTATCTAAAGCTCCTTCCAGAGCCTTAAATCAAGTTTCTGAATAATTTGCTACTAGCATTTATTACTCAAGAATTTTCGTTGGCTGTTTTTCGCTTACGCTTAAACAATCCATAATTGTCCAAGGTGTTTTTTCGTCTTTGCGTTATTCAATTTACAAGGTACAGATGCGCTCCCTGCATTTCATTTTCTGATGTGCTGAGAACTTTTTAAGTTTACCACATCTCAAGGCATTTGTCAAGAACTTTTTCGATCTTTTTCAAAGCTTTTCGCGCTGTGGCAGCGTGCTCCCGTCTCGGTACGTTCATCACACGCAACTTTTATAGAATACCACATCAAGTTTCGCTTGTCAAGAATTATTTTGTGAATTCGGCAAGTTTCTTTTGATTTTGGCATGATTTTGCTGTCCTCGCGGACAGCTTCATTAGGATACCATTTTCATCGTCATTTGTCAAGCTTTTTTCACAAAAAATGCCACAATTTTTTGTGTATTCTGCCCGTGCACATATGCGCATAATCGGTGTACAGGCGTCAGAATCGGCTGGACAAATGGTCGCTGATTTCCGTCAGCGCATCGCCGGCGTCCATACTGCTCTCCTCCTTCAGCGCCAGATCCCCCAGGCTCAGCATTCCGCACAGTTTTCCGTTTTCCGTCACCGGCAGACGCCGGATCTGCTGTCTGCCCATGAGTTGCGCTGCCAGCCCCACATCCATATCCGGGCTGGCAGACACCACCGCCGACGTCATGATTTCCCGAACTTCCGTTGTAGACGGAGAACGCCCGGCCGCGAGGCAGCGCGTCACGATATCCCTGTCCGTCACAAGGCCGCACATCCGTCCGTCGTTGCCGCAAACCGGAAGCGCGCCGATATTGCTCCGCTCCAGCATCCGCGAGGCCACTGCCACGGTTTCCTGGGGATGGATCCGGATGACCGGTGTTGACATAATATCCCGTATTTTCATGAAAATCCCTCCTGATGGGCAGTATCACCCGTGCAGGAGGGATTTATACATCATATCGTATGGTTACTTCGCCAGCAGCTCCGCGATCTGGATTGCGTTGGTAGCGGCGCCCTTGCGCACCTGATCGCCGCAGCACCACAGGCACAGCCCGTTGTCATCGGTCAGGTCAGGACGAATCCGTCCCACGAAGACGATATCCTGATTGGAAGTATCCAGCGGCATGGGGTATTCCTTTTTCGCAAGGTCATCCACCAGCTTCACGCCGGGCGCGTGCCGCAGAACCTCACGGGCTTCTGCCACGGTGATGGGATGGTCAAAGTGCAGGGACACGGAGATGGAGTGGCTGCGCACCACGGGAACCCGGACGCAGGTGCAGCTGACCTTCAGGTCAGGCAGATGCATGATCTTCCGTCCCTCGTTCTGCATCTTCATTTCCTCGCTGGTGTAGCCCTCGAACTGCTCGCTGCCGATCTGAGGGATCAGGTTATAGGCAATCTGGTAGGAGAATACCTTCGGCTCGTAGGTCTCGCCCTTGCGCAGCGCCTCCACCTCGTTCTGCAGTTCAATGGGGCCGCCGGCGCCGGCGCCGGACACCGCCTGGTAAGTAGAAGCGGTCATGGACTGGATGGGAGACAGCTGGTTCAGGGCGTTGACAGCGGTAACGGTAATAATCGTGGAGCAGTTGGGGTTGGAAATAATGCCCTTGTGCCAGCTTACGTCCTCGGGGTTAATCTCCGGCACAACCAGAGGCACGTCCGGATTCAGGCGGAAAGCGGAAGAATTGTCCACAAAGACCGCGCCGGCCTTCACAATGGCCGGTGCGAACTTTTCCGCGATGTCGTTCTCGGCAGCGCCCAGAACGATGTCCACGCCCTCAAACGCGGTGTCGCAGGCTTCCTGGATGGTCACGTCCTCGCCCCTGAATTTGACAGTCTTGCCGGCAGAACGGGCAGAAGCCAGCGGGATCAGCTTCCCCACGGGGAAATTCCGCTCTTCCAGAATCTTGATCATTTCCTGTCCCACAGCGCCGGTCGCGCCCAGAACAGCTACGGTATACTGTTTCATGTTCCTTTCCTCCCAATAAACTTATTTCGTCACAAAGCTGTTGTACAGCACCCGGATAGCTTCCTTGAAATCTCTGTTGTCCACGCCGAAGATAATGTTCAGTTCGTCCGGGCCCTGGTTAATCATGCGGATATTGATGCCGCTCTCGCCCAGCGCGGCAAAGATCTTGCCGGAAATACCGGGGCGGAAGGCCATCTTCCGACCGACAGCGGCAACCACCGCGATCTGGTGGTGCACGTCCAGCGTATCCGGCTGGGCTTCCTTCTTGATCTCGGCCATGATGGTGTATAAATCCTTCTCAATCGCGCTGGTAGGCAGCACCACTGACACATTATCGATGCCGTTGGGTACATAGTCCACGGATATGTTGTGCCGCTCCAGCACGGTAAGCACCTTGCGCAGAACGCCCACCTGATTGCTCATGCCCCGCTTGCTCAGGGAAATGATGGAGAAGTCCTTCTTGCCGGTAATTCCGGTAATAAACCGATCCGGGTCATGGTCGCCGGTGAAAGCCGCCTGAATCATGGTGCCGGGTGCCTCCGGGTCGTTGGTATTGCGGATATTCACAGGGATATTCTTTTCCCGCACCGGGAAGATGGAATCCTCATGGAGCACCTGGGCGCCGGAGTAGCTCAGCTCCCGCAGTTCGTCGTAGGTCACCTCAGGAATGGCCTGGGGATCGTCCACGATCCGGGGATCTGCCATGAGAATACCGGAAACGTCCGTCCAGTTCTCGTACACGTCCGCGTCCAGCGCCGCCGCCGCCAGTGCGCCGGTAATATCGCTGCCGCCCCGGGAAAAGGTATGAATGGTGCCGTCGGGCATGGCGCCATAGAAGCCGGGAATCACCACGCCGTAGCCCAGAATCACCTGACTGCGCAGCGCCTCATAGGAATCCTCTTCGTTCACGGTGCCGTCCATATTGAATTTCACCCAGTCCGCGGCATCCACAAACTGGAAGCCCAGGTATGCCGCCATCAGCTTGGCGGAAAAATACTCGCCCCGGCTGACCAGCTCTTCTTGAGAAATTGTCTTGGAATCGATACGTTTTTTCAGTGCATCCAGCTCCGGCTCCAGCAGCAGGTCAAGCCCCAGATCATCCCGGATGTCAATGTAACGGCTGGCAATCGCGTCAAAAATGGTGGAGCAGTCCACGCCATACTGAATATGAGCGTAGCACAGGTACAGCAAATCCGTCAGCTTATGGTCACCGCTGAATCGCTTGCCTGCGGCGGAGACCACCACTACCTTGCGTTCGGGGTCTGCCATCAGAATATCCCGCACCTTGCGGTACTGACCTGCATCCGCCATGGAGCTGCCGCCGAATTTCACTACTTTCATTGGTCTTTCCTCTCTTTATAGAAGTGCTGAATGCAAAATTGTGGCGCCGCTTCTCGGCGATTCAAATTCTCCCCGAAGGAGATACCTTTCTTCTGCATTCCTCATTTTGCATTGTTAATCCCGAATTGCAGCGATGAAGGCATCCGGGTTTTCTTTCAGCCAGGCGTGCATCTCACCGACGGCCACGGGCGCGGTCACTGCCGCGTCGCCCCAGCGTTCTTCCGCTTCCCCCTGCCAGCCGCCCCGGACATAGTAGCGCAGCTTGCAGGAATTGTCGGCGGAAACCTTTTCGCCGTAGGGGGCATAGAAACCCCTGCCTGCCAGAACGTCCACCAGATCCTCCACCACATTATATGCAGTGGGATACCGGCCGGCGCCCTGGCCGTAGAAGCTCATGCGGTCGGAAGTCTCGCCCATGAAGGTAATCAGATTGTAGTTCATTGGCACGGCGGCTTCCAACTCACCGGCCTTCACCAGCGTGGGCTGGACATAGATGCTGTAGCCGTCGCCTACCCGCTTGCCGGTGGAAATCAGCTTGCACACAAGACCGTGCGTCTTGAAATTTTCCACGTCGCCGGCGGTGATGTTGCGGATGCCCGCCACCGGGACGCTCTGCTTGTCCACGGTGACGCCAAAGGCAATATTGGAGGACAGAATCACCTTGTGCCAGGTATCGATGCCGTCCACATCGGTGGAGGGGTTGGCCTCGGCATAGCCCAGCGCCTGCGCCTGCTTCAGCGCTTCGTCATAGGAAAGCCCCAACCGGGTCATGTTGTCCAGAATGTAGTTGCAGGTACCGTTCATGATGCCGCCGACTTCGGCGATCTTCTGCACCCGCCGGGCACGCTCCAGCTCACTGAGCCAGCCAATACCGCCGCCCACGGCAGCGGTGCAGCGGAAGGAAATTCCCTTCTCCTTCGCCAGCGGAAGCAGTTCGTCGTAGAAGGTGCACACCAGCGCCTTATTGGAGGTGACCACGTTCCTTCCCGCCTCCATGGCGGCGCGCACAAACTCATAGGCCGGATGCAGGCCGCCCATGGCTTCCACCACGGTATCGATGGTATCGTCCTCCACAATCGCGCGGATGTCCTTCACCGCCTCCGCGTCGGGCAGGTGAATGTCCTCCAGACACAGGATCTTGGCAACCTGCATATCATCACGCTTCCGCGTGATTTCGTAAACGCCCCGGCCGACCACGCCAAAGCCCAGCAAACCGATTTTCATAAAAGAATCCTCCCTGTTTTCCGGGGAATCCGGCACAATGCGCAAAACCGCTGTATCCATGCCGAAAACACTTGCTTTTTTACCAAAAGCAGTATATCATATACCTACCAAAATTGCAACTGCACCAAAAAGCCAAGTATTTTCCCATATTCTCCCCTTTTTTGGTCAATAAGCAACAAAGAAATGTAATTTCAGGAGGACGTTATGTTATACCATTCCACCCGGGGGCAGAGCTGCCCCGTTGACAGCGCTCAGGCCGTTCTGGAGGGTCTTGCGCCCGACGGCGGGCTGTATATGCCGGAAGGTCTGCCCGCCTTTGACTGGAAGGATTGCCTGAAAGGTTCTTCCATGGATATGTCCGCCAAAATTCTCTCCGCCCTGCTGCCGGATATTCCGGATATGCCGGAACTGGTGAAACGGGCGTACACAGGCAAGTTTGAGACGGAAGATCTGACCCCCACCGTTCCCGTGGGCGATTTTTCTGTGCTGGAGCTGTTCCGGGGGCCTACCTCCGCCTTTAAGGATGTGGCGCTGTCCATGCTGCCCCAGCTGCTCACCGCCGCGAAGACCGCCAAGGGCATGGAAAAAGACATCCTGATTCTCACCGCCACCTCCGGCGACACCGGCAAGGCAGCTCTCGAGGGCTTCCATGACGTGCCCGGGGTTCGTATCTGCGTATTCTACCCCGATGGCGGCGTGTCTCAGGTGCAGCGGGCGCAGATGGTCACCCAAGAGGGTGGAAATGTGGCCGTATGCGCCGTCCGGGGCAACTTCGACGACGCCCAGACCGGCGTGAAGAACATTTTCGCCGCCTGCCGGGATCGGGAACTGCCCTTCGCCCTGTCTTCCGCCAACTCCATCAATATCGGCCGCCTAGCCCCGCAGATCATGTACTATTTCCGCGCTTACCGGGATCTGCTGGACGCGGGAAAAATCCAGCTGGGCGACAAGGTGAATTTCTCCGTCCCCACCGGTAACTTCGGTGACATTTTGGCCGGCTACCTTGCAAAGCAGCTGGGTCTGCCCGTTGGGACGCTGATCTGCGCCTCCAACGCCAACAACGTGCTGACTGACTTTATCCGCACCGGCACTTATGACCGCCGCCGTCCACTGCTGAAGACCACTTCCCCCTCCATGGACATTCTGGTGTCCTCCAATCTGGAGCGGCTGCTGTACCTGCTGTCCGGGGACACCACGCTGGTAGCCGGCCTCATGAAGCAGCTGAATACCGACGGCGCTTACACCGTTCCCGCCGAACTGCTGGCAAAGATTCAGGCGGAATTCTGGGCAGCCTACTGCGACGATGCCCGGGCCGCCGAGATTATGGGTCGGGTTTACCGGGAGTTGGGCTACCTGTGCGACCCCCACACCGCTTCCGGCTGGGCAGCTGCGGAAGATTATGTTAACCAAACCGGTGACCGCCGTCCCATGGTGGTGCTGTCCACCGCCTCTCCTTACAAGTTCCCCGTCGCCGTGCTCACCGCCATCGGCGGCGACACCTCCGGCAGCGAATTTGACCAGATGGCACGGCTCAGCGACCTCACCGGCGTGCCCGTACCCGGAAATCTTTCCTCCCTGCGGGGCAAGGAAGAAAAGCACACCGGCGTCATCGACAAGGACAAGATGCTGGATTACGTGCTCGGTCTGTAGCCTTCTTTCGTAGGGCTGGGTCATAACCCCGCCCTACGATATAGCACATACCTGATAGTATCATCAAAAGCATACCCGGCGTGGTCATGACCCCGCCCTACGAATAGGTTAGGAGAAATTGATGAAACGAGTAACCATCCGCGTACCCGCCACCACCGCAAACCTTGGTCCCGGATTTGACGCCTTCGGCTGCGCTCTGAGCCTGTACACCGACGTAACCTTTGAGGAAACGGACTGTGGTCTGGAAATCACCGGCTGCGACGAGGCCTTCACGGGGCCTGACAATCTGGCCTACACCTCCTACTGTGCCGTACTGAACACCATGAGTGAAGAAGTGCGGGGCGTAAGAATTCACATTGATGCCCACATTCCCATCTGCCGGGGGCTTGGCTCCTCCGCCGCGCTGTTGGTAGCCGGCGCCATGGGTGCCAACGTGCTCCGGGGCAACAAGCTGTCCACGCAAGGTCTTCTGAATATCACCAATGCCATGGAAGGACACCCGGACAACCTTGCCCCCGCGTTTTACGGCGGCCTGACCGCCTCCATGGTGGACGGCGGCCTGCCGGTGTGCGTCAGCTTCCCCCTGCACCCGGGCTGGGAGTTTCTGGCGCTGGTTCCCGAGTTTAACCTGCCTACCACGCTGGCGCGAAGCGTACTGCCGGAGCAGGTAAACCGGGCAGATGCCATTTACAACGTGTCCCACGGCGCGCTGGTGCTGAAGGCGCTGGAAAAGGGTGACGAAAAGCTCCTGCGCAACGCCATGCAGGACAGACTCCACCAGAACTATCGGAAGAAGCTAATCCCGGACTACGAGAAAATCGAAGCGCTGGTACGCACCACCGGTGCGGCCTTTTGCCTGTCCGGCGCGGGTCCCACCCTGCTGTGTATCACCCGCAATCCGGGCTTGCAGGAAAAGCTGGCCAGCAAGCTGGACAGCATCACCGAGCACCATTGGCAGATGCTTCCCCTCCACGTGGAATTCCAGGGTGCACACGTCCTCAGCGCAGAATAAAAATAACCCTGCCGATTTTCATCGGCAGGGACTTTTTTGCGTTCAGGCCAGATCCTGACCAGTGACGTACTTCTTTGCAGGGGTCTTCATCAGCACCACGCCGATGACCAGCAGGATCAGCATATCCGGCAGCATATAGGCACCGTTATACAGTGCCGAATAGAACCAGGGTGTGGTCATGGTCATGTTGAAGAAGGTCTCGGGCATATATTCCGCCCAGATGGTAGCGCCAACCACATAATGCACCAGGAAGCGGGCGGCGCAGGCGACAATCGTAGCCGGCACATATTTCCCCTTGAACAGGCCGGCCAGCCCCAGTACCGTATAGGCCACAATGAAATCGCCGATGATGCTCTGCCAGCCGATGGCGATGCCGCCCTCAAAGAGCATCTGGAAGACGGCGTGGGCAAAGGCCACAACCATGCCGGGCGCGAAGCCCCAGCGGACGCAGAACAGGATGATGGGCAGCATGGCCAGATCCACGGAGCCGCCCCAGGGCATCTTGTACAGCGGCAGAAAGCTGAGAATTTCCGCCAGGGCGATACACAGAGCGCCCTCGGTCAGCATCCTCACTTTGCGATGGGAATTGTTCATAGAAATACCTCCAAATCGGAAGCTCTGATTCAATCGGCAAGCGCCGGCAGCCGAAGATTTTGGCTCAGGCGAAAGTTCGGAAAACAGAGGAATACTTATTTCCTGTTTTACGAACCACACGACTGGGGCAAAAGATTCCCTGCCCGGCCGCAGACGATTGATTCGGAGTTTCCATAAAAAAGTCGCATTGCAAACCCGT
Organism: Faecousia sp.; assembly: GCA_034094395.1. Lineage (GTDB taxonomy): Bacteria > Bacillota > Clostridia > Oscillospirales > Oscillospiraceae > Faecousia. The sequence continues at coordinate 3,778 of JAXEAK010000001.1, read as the reverse complement.
CCGGGATGCAATGCGATACCATAAGCGGTATTCTGATCTTTCCCTCCGACGGTATTAGCCGTATCAGGTTCACGGGTCAGAGCCAGCAGGCTCACTCTCAGCCGGTTGGATCCGGCTCCCCGAAGACGTATTTGCTTTGCGCTGGAGATAGTATAGCGAAGCTGTCGGAAAATGTCAAGCGGCTAAATGACACAAAATGAAACGAAAAGGTGATTCTCTCGGAAGCAGCGGGCACCGCATTTCTGCCTTCTCCATTTCGCTTCCCTAAAAGTACAGTTCCGTTGCAAGGTTTCCGTGGACATAGTAGCACACCGCCTTCCTTACAAAGTCCTCCGTCACGCCGAACCGCTCCGCCAGCTCCCAGATCTCCGTGCACCCCTCCGCCACGGCTCTGTCCAGATCATCCACAGGGATCAGCTTCCGAATTGCCCATTTGTTGGCCCGATTCTCATGGCGCTGCCGGCAGTCCACAGCGGCATAACGATTGTAAAAGCTACCGGTCACGCAGTGTCCCAGTTCATGGCTCAGGTGCACCCGCTCCTGTGCGCCACCGTCCATGACGTCCGTGTCCATCCCGATATAGCAATGTCCCTGCTCATCCATCACGGACATGGAGCCGGTCTGGGGCAGCGGAAAGGCGCACACCGCAATATTCTGTTGTTCCGCAAGGGCATAAAGGATCGGAATATCCATGGCTACTCCTTTTTCTCCGCCTCCCGCTGACGGACAAAAGCGGCAAACTGCTTCACCTCTTCGTACATGGCGTCGGTAATTTCCCCGTCGCCGCCGAAGAGGGCAAATTTGATATCGTCATCGGTCACCGCATTCCGGTCTTTCTCCGGGGTTCCGCACAGCAGATAGTCGGTGGTGACGCCCAGATACTCCGCCAGCTTGGCAGCGGTGGTACCATTGGGCTTTCCTCCCGCCTTCCATTTTGCTACAGCGCTGCGGTTCAGGCCGATATCCGTGCAGGCGCGGTAAACGCTGATATGCTTTTCGTCACACAAAGCCTGAAATCTGTCAAAAAACACAAATGCTCCCCCTATTTCTTTGTGCAATTCGCAGAAGATTTCTAAAGTAGTCATTTTCTTGGTTGACAAGCTACTTAAGTAGTGTTACAATCCAGCTAGAAAGTTACTTTAGTATTCTATCTGCTATATCAAATGTCTTATCCGACGTAATCATAGCATATTTGCATACTAAAGTCAACCGATCTGGCACGTTTTGTCAAAGATTCCCGGCTTCTGTAGTCAGCATTCTACCACGGAATCCGTCCAACAAAACGGGCAGAAATCACTTTTTATTCAAGGAGGAACAAACAATGCGGAATCTGGAATTGCAGGTAGACACCCTTATGCGGCTGTGCACCGCGGAAACCGCCGGGGAGCAGGCAAAGCTGCGGCAGGAGCTGCGGCAGCTGATGGCACACCCCCAGCTCACCCGAAAGGATCCGGAATATCTCATCCGGGGAATTCTGCTGGATCTGGGCGCGCCGGATCATCTGGTGGGGCACCCCTACGTGGTGGAGGCTGTGGTCATGTGCGCGGAAAACCGCTGCTACATCAACAACATCACCTTCGGTCTGTACCCCCAGCTGGCAGCAAAATTCGATACCACCGCTTCCCGGGTAGAGCGGGCAATCCGCCACCTTATTGAGGTGACCTGGACTCGGGGAGACATGGACGTGCTGTGCGGGTATTTCGGCAACACCATCAGCGCCGACCGGGGCAAGCCCACCAACGGCGAATTCATCGCGCGGCTGACCAATGTGGTCAGTCAGCGCATGAAGGAAGCGGCATAGGAACGCTGCTGCCGGCAAAAAGGAATTTCCCACGCTGCGGCGGCGGGGACGCCCCCGTTATCTTGTGGCTGCCGCGACGATTGAGAAACCCCCGGCTTCGGAAGGAAGCCGGGGGCGTTTTGGGGGGATTAACGGACTTGCAGTTTGACGGTTACGGTAGCCGCAGGCTTGTCGCCGCCTTCACACCAGACATACAGGGGGATGCTGGTGGGAATCTTCCCGGTGGGAATCTTGCTGTCCCGGAAGAAGATGGCAAATTCGCCTGGCGCTGTCCTCTGCAGCCAGAACATTTCCGCGTGCGCATCATTCTTAAACCACACCATCTCAATTTCATTCAGCGTCGTATCTTTGGTGGTAACGGTGAATGTATCGTGGCTGAACCGATCCAGCTTATACAGCACCGGGGTGCCGCTGACGGTGTACTTGCCGGTGCCCGTCTTCACGGAGAGGTTGACATAAGCCGGGTCTCCGCCGTCGAAGGTGAGCTTTGCCCGGTATTTCAGGCTGGTGTCCAGCGACTCGCCGGGAACCTTCTTGATGGTGAAGGTGCCGTTTTCGTTCTGGACGACGCTGAACAGACTCGCATCCACTGCCTTGTAGGTCTTGCCGTCTCCGCTTTCGATGGTGAGCTTGGCATTGATATTCGCAAGACCCATGTAGTTCTTGTAGCTGGGGGTCACGGTGATGAAGGTTCCGTCCCGCACCGTGTCGATGGCGCCCTTGGCTTTCAGGCTGGCGGTGACAGCGGACTTGTCTTCGGCGGGAATCTTCACCGTCAGGGTCACTGCCGGGTCATACTTCGTTGCCTGAATGGGAATCTTGTAGGTTTCACCGTACTGGGTGTTGGAATTGACTGCCACAGTCAGCTTGCCGTCGGCGAAGCTGACATTCAGCGGCGCATTATCACCCGTGTACGCACCGGGCAGAACCACGTCTGTCAATTCATAGCCCTTGGTCTGGCAGGTCAGGTCAAGGACTGCCTTGTCCTTCACTGCCTTATTCAGACTCAGGCTGGTCTTGGACAGCTTCAGCTTGATGGGTGTGTGCTTGACGGGAAGGACTACCTCTCGGGAGAGGATAGTGCCATCCTGCAGTTCAAAGCTCAGCGTCATCTTGTAGGTAAGACTGGGGTCGATTTCAGCATCATCCTCGGGGCATACGAAGAACCGTTCAAATAGACCCAAGAACTGCTCCGGGCTCAGATCCTCCAGTCTGATATCCTCCAGGAGCGGCTTGAAGTCGAACTGATCCGTAACATCCGTGCCTACCATATCGCCCGCTTTATATGCCGTTATCGTGGCGGAGTTCAATTCAGCAGCAAGGTTGTTTAGATTCTTGAAGGAATACTTCACCTGCACAGCAGAGGTTGCATTCGTCGGATCGATGGCGCCGCTGGCTTTCGCGGAAACAGTGACTTCCTTATCCTTGGGCAGAGTCTTGATGGTAAGGGTCGTCATTTTGCAGCCTTTGACTCCAAACTGGAGCGTGTAGGTAGCATCGGGTGTGGCATTTCCTTTATTTAGGACTCCCAGCAGCAAGCTGTTACCCGGTCCGGGTTCAAAGATGATATCCAGCTCATTGGAGCTCACCTCATTGCCCTTGCTGTCTGTCAGTTTATACTCAAACCCATCCCAGTTTTCCGGGATTTCATAGTCCGCGGGGGTAATGGTGACCGGAATACACGCTAAATCTCTGTGGTCCGAGTTCAGGGTGACCTTGCTGGTTTTGAGCTTAAAGCTGACATCCTGGGTCTTGACCTTGAGCTTCAGGGGGACACATTCGTACGAATCCCAGAACCAGACATACAGCTCAATGGGTCCGGGAACTACCTCATCCGTGGGGGTAATCGTGAAGTAGCCGTTGGAATCCACGGGCGAGATATCGAAACCATCCGTATCCGCCTCGATATAGTCAATGTTCAGATCCGCCAGAGAGACCTTCCTGTCGCCGCTCAGAAGCTGCAGCTTCACGCCCTGA